>NZ_JARUBN010000001.1:6805000-7116121 GCF_029626265.1 Micromonospora sp. WMMD1102
TGGATGGCTCTCCACCATCCCGGAGCCTGAGCGCTCCCGCCGGAGGCTCCTGCTTCTGGTGAGTCCGGCCGTAGGCCGGTCCTTCTGGTTCTTTTGCCCTGTGCTGCTGATCCCGGCGGCCCGGGGCTTCGTCATGTTCCGCGCCGCCGGCGGGGCTTTACCGTCGACGCCGGGAGCGAAGCGGCAAGGCGTCGGCGGCGGGCCGGAGGCCCGGCCCCTGGTCGGCGGCGCGTGCGGCCTGCGAAGCGGGCCGCCTTGATCCCGTACAGAAAGTTCTCACATCCAGGGAGCACGTTCGTTCCAGGCGTAGTCCAAACGCAGAAGAGCGCCGTTCTCCTGCTTGATCTCGATCTCGGGGAACTCGACCTCGGGGAACTGGGCGGAACTGTCGTACCCGCGTCGGAGACTGGCGTCGTGACTGAACCGTTTGATCAACCGCGGGATCTGCCGCCCTACCTCCTCCGCTACCCCAACCCCTGGGGGCTAGGACACCGCCGGAAGAAAGGGCTCGAGAACCTCCGTGCTGCGGTAACCCGATATCGCAACGGATACGGCGGGATGTCGTTCGAGGGGCTACTGGGAGCCCTCCTCCGGTTTGAGGAGCGATCGGACACTGATACAACACTTCTAGTGGACGAGATCGTCGTCCGCCTCAGCGGCTCGACAGCGGAGGCTGCGGAGCAGCTCGCCGGCGTGCTGCATGAATTGCATCGGCGGAGTATGCCCCGCAGGCGGTGCTTGCAGTTCGATCGCGCACTACAGCGCGTCTTGTTTCTCCTACGGGGAACCGCCAGCTACGACCTCGCCTTCGCGTGTCTCCGCAGTGAGCGGAGTCTACGACGCTGGGCGGCATATAAGTTCTACGGAATTCGGGGGCTCGATGATCAGGCACGAAGCGTGCTTGCGTTTCAAGCCATCCGAGGAGAGATCGAGGAACCGGGTACCGCCTCTGTACGGTTCTATCCAGGCTCGCTGATCGCGAAGGATGCTGCACTGGTGGCGAACCTGGATCTGGCTGTTGTACTCAAAGTCGCGCCGACAACGGAGATGCGAAAGATTGCAATCGAATTCGCAATGTCTTCGGAGTCACCAGCAACCGTCGCAGCAAAATGTGAGGACTATCCGCAGGAATTGGTTTGGGCCGTTCAGGATGGGTGCCGCTCCGAGTTTCTACCTTTCATCATGGACATGATCGACGATTACCGGGATGACCCGTATTTGCTCCACTACCTACTCCGCTGTGTCGCCTGCATCGGCTGCCGTGACGATCTGGAGTACGCCTTGCATGTCGCGTCAGCCGTCATCGACCTAGCCGATGCCGAGCAATAGACAATGGCGCCGTGCGCTAACTCAACGTGGAGTGCGTCACGCCGACTCAACGTCACCGATCGTAACCGGGGCCACGGCCGTGCGGTCATCAGCTGTCGTGCACGCACCGGGAAAGACAGCCAGCGCACGGGGTGTTGGCCTCCGGACCGGACCTGCACCCAGACCACTGCGACCAGGACCAAGGTCAGCATGGGTCGAACATCATCGCCCGATGGGGAACAATGAAACCGTGGCTGGTGTACCCGACAGAGATGCGGAGTGGTGGACGACATCTGATGTCGCCGCGTACCTCGGCGTCAAGGTGGCAACTGTGACGAACTACCGGAAGCGCGGCCAGATGCCGGCCCCGGACGCGACCGTCGGCAGAACCCACATGTGGCGGCCAACCCGGATCATCGAGTGGCACAGGCAGCGTCCCCGCCCCGGCACTGGTGGCCGACCGGCATCTGCCGACACTCGGGCGGACAGCGACTGAGCCTACCGGGAGCCTGCTGCGGCACTAAGGGCCCGCAACTCGTCTAGGAAGGCAGACGCCTCGGGGTGCTCGGGGTGCCGCTCGTGTAGGAGCTGCCCCAGCTCTCGGGAGCACATCAGGAGTGAGGGTAGGGACCTGCGATCGCCGGACAGAGCTTGGCGACCGTAGGCTACTGCTTCCTCGACTTCTCCCGCACGGGCAGCGACAACGCCGAGAGTCAGACGCGCCTCGGCGTTTCGCATGGGCTTCCGTTCGGTGCCGTCCGGGTCAGTAGAGGATCGTATGACTTCGTGAGCGTACATCCCGGCAAGCCGGTCTTCTCCGGCCAACCGGTAGCAGTCCATGGCGTAGAAGTCGAACTTTGAAGGATCGACCACGAAATGGTGGTCGGTGTCCTCCGGGTAGGGCAGCGATTCTAAAAGGGTCCGACCGCGATCGAGGGCGGTCTCGACTTGTCTGCGGTCTCCGATCCGCGCCCATGCCTTGGCTTGCTGTGCTGCTAGCTGCACAGCAACGCTCTGTCGCGGGGCCTTCGCCGCCCCTAGTTCCGCAGCGGCTATAACTCCTCGGTAATCGCCCTGTGTCAGGGCGTACCATGCGCGCATTTCGTGCGCCCATCCGATAATCGCCGCGTTACCCGCCTCTTCACCGAGGCTTAGCGCTGCTTTGCGCGTGCTTTCCGCCTCCCTCCGCATTCCCATGTCGTACTCGACACATCCGACGAGTAAGGCTACCCAGCCGGCGAGTGTGAGCACTTCCTGGTGCTGAGAAAGCGTCAAGCGGCGGTCCATCAGTCCCGTGATACGGCGGAGCCAGGTTTTCCCTTCGATGTAAAGCTGATCCGAAGGAGCGTAGGGGTACTCACAGCAGAGTCGGTCGGCTGTGATGCGGAGAGCGTCAAGCGAAGATGACGACACGTCCGATGCGCGGATACGCGCGAGGATCTCAAGAGTTTCCATGCCGCTACCTACCAGTAGCTCCGCGTCAGCATCGGAGCTACTCCCCCGGGGGAAAAACGCTGCCGTAACAGTGCCGTAGGTCTTCGCGATCAGCGCCTTGTAGAAGCTGTCCGGCTCGGAGTTCCCCGCCTCCCACCGCTTCCAGTTGCGCAGAAGGGTGCTGTCGGACGGCAGCGGATCGCTCGCGTGCGCTCTAAGCGCCCGCACCGCGTCACCCTGGGACCAACCTCGTGCGGTTCGCTCCGAGCGAAGTCGCTGCGCCCACGCGGGCCGCGAGTCTTCCTCCAGCTCATCCGTCATACCTCCGAGTATCCACCTTGCGGGGGTGATACGGCAGGGGACTTCGGCCTGTCACCGCAGTGACACCTGTCGCTCACCTCGATCGAGCGAGATCGTTGTCTTACCAACATCCGGTCGCCAACTGGGCGACATGGAAGGTCTGGTGAAGTACCAAGTGAGTTGGTACTCTGAAGTGAGCAGCTCGCCGGACGAGGGCGAGCTCAGCCGGGCAGGCATCCAAGGTGGGTGCGCCCTAGTCGAGAGGAGTTCGTGATGGGTCGTCTGCTGTTGGACACGTCGCGTGTGTCGTACGAGGTGTCGGTGAACCCGGTGCCGAAGCTGGACCAGAACGGTCAGCAGAAGTTCGACCGGGAGTCGAAGAACCCGATGTGGACGGTGCACCTGTACGCGCTGTCGGAGAACGCGGGTGAGGTCATCAACGTGACCGTGGTCGCCCCGACCATGCCGCCGGTGACCGTTCGTCAGCCGGTGGTGCCGGTGGACCTGGAGGCGCTGCCGTGGGTCAACGATCGGGACGGGAAGGTCCGCTCCGGTGTGGCGTTCCGCGCTTCGGATCTGCGGCCGATCGAGACCGCTGACCGGTAGCCGGTTCGGGTTCCTACCGGCTGTTGACACGTACGTGTCAGCCCGGGAGAGGTGGACACGGGGTCGCCGTTGATTGGCGTCGGCTGCGACCCCGCGTCCCTCATCAACAACTCCTTGCCCCCATCACGAGGAAAGGACTCGTTGTGCTGAAGTCTAGCCGTCGGTCCCTGTTCGGCTCGTCGAACCGTCAGGGGACTGTCACTGTCATCGAAACGCAGGTTGCCCGTTCCTACCGTCGTCGGGCGACCATCGCTTTCTTCGTCACTCTCGGGGTGGTCGGTCTGCTGGCCGGCACTGTCGCCTCGGAGTACATGCATCCGATTCTCGGGTTCATCGTCGGCGCCCTGATCGGCGCGCTCACCGCGTCTGTGGTATTCGTGCTGGTCGTGTCGTGGCCGGTGCTGCGGGTGTTCTGGCACTGGCTGCCGGAGATCCTGCTCGGCCTCGGCCTGGTCTACGGCTGGCAGGCACTCATGCAGGCCGCGAACCTGGTGGTGGCGCTGCTGGTCCTGGCCGTGCTGGTCGGTGTCCCGGCCGCTGTCGGCCCGGTCCGCCGCCGCCTCGTCGCCTGGTCGTGGTGCCTGATCGTCCGGCACCGGCTACGGATGTGCTTCGCCGCGTTCGTCGCCACGAACCGTAACGGCGTGCTGCCGCTGGTCCTGCTCGCCCGGCCGACCCCGGCCGGGGAACGGGTCTGGATCTGGCTGCGCCCCGGCCTCTCTCTGAAGGACCTGGAGGCCGAGGGGCAGGTGCACAGGTTGGCGGTCGCCTGCTGGGCGAACGAGGTCCGCGTCATGCGGGCATCGCGTAGGTACGCGGCGCTGATCCGGGTCGACATCACCCGACGTGAACCCCTGACCGACACCGTCGTGTCGCCGCTGCCCGGCTTCATCCCCACGGATGTGCCGGCCAACGCTCCTACCTCTCCGGGCATGCCGCCTGTCGGCCTGGACCTGCCCGACGTGCCGGACGAGCCGGTCACCGGGCCGGACGACAACCCCCGGCCGCGCAAACCGCGCAACCCCACCAACAACAGCACCGTCGCGGACCCGTCCGGGTTCGACCCCTCCGACTACGCCTAACCAACCTCTGCCTCTTGGAGTGCGCGGGCCGAGCACCGGCCGTCGGATGCGACCGTCCGCGCCTTCCCCACCATCCTGCCTGGGAGTCTGCTATGACCACCGACACCATCCCGCTACCACTGCGGGGTGACCCACAGCCGGACACGGTTCCGGTCGGCCCCATCATGTCGATCTTCGATCCGGTGTTCCTCGGGATCGACGAGTTCGGTCAGCCGGTCTACCTGCCGATGATGTACCGCAACATCCTCATCGGCGGCGAACCGGGTGCCGGCAAGTCGAGCCTGCTCAACACCATCGTCGGTCACGCCGCGCTGTCCACCGATGTCCGGCTGTGTCTGCTCGACGGCAAGCAGGTCGAGCTGGGCCTGTGGAAGGACGCCGCCGACGTGTTCGTCGGCCCGAACATCGGCCACGCCATCCGCACCCTGATCCGGGTGCAGCGGGTGATGGACAACCGGTACACGTTCCTGCTGTCCCGCCGCCGCCGCAAGGTCGGCCCCAACGACCTGTTCGGTCAGATCCTCGTCGCGGTCGATGAGATCGCCTACTTCTCCGCCACCGCCGGAGACGACAAGACACAGAAGCTGTTCGCCGCCCTGCTCCGCGACATCGTGGCCCGGGGACGCGCCGTCGGCATCATCGTCGCCGCCGCGACTCAGCGCCCGTCCTCGGACATCATTCCGCCGTCGCTGCGGGACCTGTTCGCGTGGCGGTTCGCCGGCCGCTGCACCAACGACGTGTCCTCGGACATCGTTCTCGGCCACGGCTGGTACGCCCGCGGATTCTCCGCCAACAGCATCGACCCGGACAACCAGGGTGAGGGCTTCCTCATCGCCGAGGGCGGCATGCCGAACCGGGTCAAGGCCGCGTACATGACCGACATGGACATCATCCGCGTGGCCGACTACGCCACCTGGACCCGCCGCCGTGACCGCCTCACCACCCCACACCCGGCCGCCGTCGACCAGCAGCCTGTGGCGGTGGCGGCATGAACCCGCTCAACGACCCGGCCCGCTACACCGACCTGACCATCACCGGGCTGACCGAAGACATCAACGAACTCGTCAACGCCGCCTACCGGGCCGGGGTCCTGGTCCACTCCACCGCCCCACAACCCTGCGGACCCGGCGACCGCCGCATCCGCGTCTCGATCCGGCTCCACCTGTACCGCCGATAGAGGAAAGCCGACAGACCGGTCCACGCCCTAGCAAGCTGCCCGATCTGCCGGCCCCAACCAACGCCCACGAAGGGACGTGGCCGCCATGAACCCTACCCAAAAACCGGACCCCACCGCCGCCGCGCTGGCCGACCTGACCCCGGCTGACATCCTGCGCTGCACTGCCCGCTACCTCGAACGCCACGGCTGGATCCAGGGCAACGCGTACCAGCCCGACACCACGGACCCGTTCCCTGCGGCCTGCGCGATCGGCGCCATCACCATCAGCATCTACGGCGGTCTCAGCGCGCCCGTCGACCGGCAGGAACGCCACGACGCGTGGCGCCTGGTCAACCGCGTAACCGCGCAACTCGCCGAATATCTCTGGACCGACGGACGCGTCAAGGAATCCGACTACTACGGCGCCATGTGCAGCTCGGCCCCCGAGATCGTCGCTGGCTGGAACGACGACAGCACCCAAGCCCTGGCCGATGTCCTGGACATCCTCCGCGCCGCCGCCGACGACCACGACCGCACCCACGGCGGCACCCGATGATCCGCCTCGACCGCCGGCTCCTGACCGCCGGACCCAACCTCACCGTCGCGCAGCTCGTGACCATCTGGGCCGATCACACCCCGGCCCGGCTTCCCGTACCGGTGGCCTGCCCGACCTGCGAGCACGCCTACAGCCAGACGGCGCCACTGTGCCCGTCCGCCGCCGTCGTCCGGCCGCTGCTGCGCCGCCGCCGCTACGAAGCCGGCCCGCGCGTACTCGCACCGCTGACCCCGAACCAGCTTGCCGACCTGACCGGCAAACGCCTGTCGACCGCCCTGCCGTCGGAGGTGAACCGATGACCGCCCCCAACATCACCAACCTGACACGTACGTGTCAAAACCTTGGCGACCACTCCACCGCCGACATCCTCACCGCACTCGAAAACGCCTGGTCCGCAATCCGCGACCACAACCCCGACGTACCCGCCGCCGTCCTCATCGTCGGCTCCGGCTCCCCCCACAAGGCCAACCAGCCGATGAAGTGGGGCCACTTCGCCGCCCTGCGCTGGCAGGCCGGCGACAACCAGCTACCCGAAGTCCTCATCTCCGGCGAGGGCCTATCCCGCGAACCCGATGCCGTGTTCACCACCCTCCTACACGAAGCCGCGCACGGCCTCGCCGATGCCCGGGGCATCAAGGACACCTCCCGGCAGGGCCGCTGGCACAACAAACACTTCGCCAGCCTCGCCGCCGAACTCGGCATGTCCACAACCAAGGACGACAAGCTCGGCTACTCGCCCTGCACCCTCACCGACATCACCCGCGCCCGCTACCGCACCGTCATCACCGCTCTCGGCGACGCACTACGCGTCTACCGGCACCCCGAACCGACCGGAGAGAGCAAAGGCCGCACGAACAACAACAACGGCCACACCTGCGAATGCGAGTGCCCCCGCAAACTCCGCATCTCCATCGCGGCCTTCGACGAAGGCCCGATCGTCTGCGCCGTCTGCGGCGCGGCGTTCCTCCCCGAGGACATCGACCGCGACACCTACCAACACCCGACCTTCACCACCGGCCCCAACCCGGCCGACGACAACGAGGACCAGGACGACGACGCCGACGAGGGAGACGACTCGATGGTCTTCTACGACCCCACCGGCGACAAATACGGCCTACCCACCTACCCATTCAAGCTCGCGCCCGCCGGCCTGGCCACCCGCAGGCAACTCCGCGCCCGCAACCTCCGCCCCGGCGGCCAAGACATCGCCGCGCAAATCCTGTGGCGCAAAGGCAAGCGCTGCGCCTACCTCTACCGCATCGACCTCGCCGTCCCGAAACGGACCGCGACCCCGGCCCAACGCGCCGCTATCGACCGGGCGCTGACCGCCCGCCGCACCTGCCCCACCTGCCGACAGGTCCGGCCCTACTACATCCAACGCTCCCTCGGGGAGTGCTTCGACTGCGCACCTGGAGGTGCCCGATGAACTCCGCCATCGTCTTCGCGGTCGTCACGGCCGTTCTCATCCCGGCCCATCAATTCGCCGACCACATCGTGCAAACCGACTCCGATGCCTCGCACAAGGCCGACCCCGGCTGGGCCGGCTGGCGACACCTACTCCTCCACGTCGCCACCTACCACCTGACCCTCACGGCAATGCTCGCCGCCACCGTCGTCCTACTCGACCTGCCGGTATCCGTAATCGGACTCGCCACCGGTATCGGCTTCTCCGCCGTCACGCACGCACTGCTGGACCGCCGTTGGCCGGTACGCCTCATCCTCCGCCTGACCGGCTCCGCCGCCTTCGCTGACCGGCTAACCCCGGTCTGCGGCATGTACGTCGCTGACCAGTCCTTGCACTACGCCTGCCTCTGGATCTCGGCCCTCCTCATCGCCTGCCTCTAAGGAGAACCACATGCGCAAGCTGTTCATGTTCGCCGAGACCGACACCTCCGTCCGAGAGGTCCGGGTCGACCCCGCCAACATCGACCGCCAGAAGCGCGACCTCGAAGCGCTCGGCTACCACGTCTCGATCATCGACGAAGACGAGCGCATCCGGTACGGCCTCCTCGCCCAGAAGCTCAAGCGAGGTGACTGACATGGCCGCACCCGCCAAGCCCACCAAGACGCAGAACGGCGCAGCGTCTGAACTTCAGTACGGCGTCCTCATCTTCATCGTGCTGCTCGTCGGCAGCATGGCCGGGGCCGCCTCGTTCTCCCACGTCCACGACTGGACCATGGAAAACAGCCCCACCGGTACCGGTGACTGGTTCGGCTGGGCCAACGCCGTCATCACCGAACTCATCCCCGTAGCCGCACTGATCGTCATCGCCATCCGTCGCCGTACCGGCGGCCCGATCGGCTACCCGATGTTCCTGCTCGTCGTCGCTGTCGGTCTGTCACTGACCGCACAGCTGGCCGTGGCCGAACCGACCGTGTTCGGCTGGATGGTCTCCGCCCTACCGGCGCTGGCCTTCTTCGCCCTGTCCAAGCTCGTCTTCACCGTCTCCCGGCCTACAACCGTCACGGCAGAAGTGCCGGCCACCGTCGCCCCGGCGTCGTCCCCCACGGACATCCCCGCCGCGCCGACGGTCAGCCCGGCCGCCGCACCGACACCGGCCACCCAACCCCAACCGATCGAAGCACCCAACCCTGCAACCCCGGGCGAAGCAGATAGCACCACCGGCAGCACGGAACCGCCGTCCAGCCCTGACACGGAACGGCCGACGCCGCGTCCCGAACCGGCGCCGGACAGCACCCCGACCAACGTGACGGGACTGCTCCCCGGAGCACGGACCATCGTCAAGAGCCACCGGCAAGTACACGGCGAAGACATCACCCCGGGACAACTCGCGGTTCGACTCCGCGTCCCGACCAACATCGCCGCCGACATCCTGACCGCACTCAACCAGCCGGCCACCAACACCCAACCGCACAACGGCAAGCCTGTCGGAGCCACCGCGTGACCTCGACGCTGCCTCTCGTACCCGGAACCCCTAACAAGGTTCCGGGCACGGGAGCCTCCGCCGAGTACTGGCCCTGGGCCACCCCCACCCGCACCACCGGCCACCGCGACGGCTACGTCCGGGGCCACGACCCCCGCACCGTCGACTCCGGGCGCGCCCGCGCCCAGGACCCCGACTACCCCGAATGGCTGCACCACGTCCGGGGCGCCTGGGCCTGCAAACACCCCATCCGCCTCGCCGGCCAGATCCACGTCAACAACCCCGACGGACAACGGGTCGCCACCGTCGACACCGACACCATGCCCGACGGCGCGATCTACACCCCGTGCGGCAACCGCCGCGCCACGGTCTGCCCCGCCTGCGCCGAGGTCTACCGCCGCGACACCTACCACCTCATCAAAGCCGGCCTCCAAGGCGACCGGTGGGGACTACCACCCCTAAACGAGCACATCGCCGTCTTCGTCACGGCGACCGCCCCCTCGTTCGGCCCTGTCCATCACCGCGTCGTCCAGGTCCACGCCGCCGACTGCCGCAAGAAAGACGGCTGCGCCTGCCGGCCCGCACCCTGCCACCCGTTCGGACGCACCTGCTCCCACGGGATACCGATCCGCTGCGGCGACCGGCACAAGCCCGGCGACCACCGTCTCGGCCAACCCCTGTGCCTCGACTGCTACGACCACGCCGCACAGGTCGTCTGGAACCACGAAGCCCCCGAACTGTGGCGCCGCACCATCCAACAAGTCGACCGGGAACTCCGCCGACTCGGCAAACGCCACGGCGTCGACCTACGACGCCGCTACATCAAGGTCTACGAATTCCAAGCCCGAGGCGTCGTGCACTACCACGCCCTGATCCGTCTCGACGGCTACCACCCCGACTGCCCCACCGCGATCACCCCACCCCCGGCCGCGATCACCCGACCCATGCTCGCCGAAGCGGTCGAGACCGCATTCCGGAAAACCGCCTACACCTCCGCACCGCATCCGGCCAACGGCGGCCGGGGCTGGCCGATCCGGTGGGGAGACAAGGGCCTGGACCTCAAGCACGTCAACGCCCCCGGCGGAGAGGTCAACCTCGCCCGGATCACCGGCTACATCGCCAAGTACGTCACCAAATCCACCGAAGTCACCGGCCTAAACCTGCGTCGAGTCGACGGCACCAACCTCGACGCCTACGCCGACCCGAACAGCCACCCCGGCCGACTCATCCGGGCCTACTGGGACCTCGGCGAGCACCCCGACTACCAGCGGCTACGACGGTGGGCACACCAGTACGGCTACGGCGGCCACATCACCACCAAAAGCCGTGCCTTCTCCGTCACCTTCGGCTTCATCCGCCACCAACGCACCATCTGGCGCCGCACCGAAGGCCACCCCCACACCTGGGACGACGAACAAACCGAACTCGTCATCTACCAACTCGGCTACCACGCCACAGGCTGGATCACCACCGGAGACGCCCTCCTGGCCAACACCGCCGCCGCCCAAGCCCGCGCCAGACAACAAGCCGCCCGCGACGCCCTCGACGATGAGCGCGTCACCCGACAAGCCGCTGATCAACCCGTGGCCGCTTGACACGTACGTGTCAACAATCAGGAGGGGGACACCGTGGATCAACTGCTGACCGTCGACCAGGCGGCGGCACGACTCGGCACGAAGGTGCGGTTCGTGCGCAGGCTCATCGCCGAGCGGCGGATCGCCTTCGTCAAGCTCGGCACCCATGTCCGAATCTCGGCCAGCGTGCTGGACGCGTACATCGCTGCCTCGACCGTGCAACCGGTCACGGTGCGCTGGCGGAACGGTCGGGCGGCCTGATGGGCTCCCGTAAGCGCCGGTTCGGACGGGTTCGCAAGCTGCCGTCCGGCCGCTACCAGGCGCGCTATCGCGGTCCGGACGGTCTCGACCATCCCGCACCGACGACCTTCCGTAGCGAGCGTGACGCGGATCGGTTTCTCAGCCTGGTGGAGGCTGACATCACGTCCGGGCGCTGGCTCAACCCGGACGCGGGCCGTACGTCCGTCGCGGAGTGGACGGAACAGTGGTTCGCCTCGGCGTCGTCGGGCTGGAAGGCGAAGACCCGCCACACGTACCGGTCCGTCCTCGACCGCCTGGTCCTGCCGCAGCTCGGCCGGGTGCAGCTCGCCGTATTGCGCCCGATCGCGGTGAACCGCTGGGTAGCTGACCTGTCGGAACGGTGGAGCCCGTCTCAGGTGCGGCAGGCGTACCGACTGTTGGCGCAGATCATGACTGCTGCGGTGGACAACAGCATGATTCCCGCATCGCCGTGCCGGAAGGTGCGGCTGCCTCGGCTCCCCGAGGCTGACCCGCGCATCCTGACCGTCGAGCAGGTCGACCAGATTGCCGGCAACTGCGTGCTGGGTGATCGGGTGCTCGTGCTGCTGCTGGCCTACGCCGGGCTGCGGATCGGTGAGGCGTTGCCGCTGCGGCGTCGGCACGTTCAGGTGGCCGAGTCTCGGATCGTCGTCGCGGATGCGGTCAGTGAACTGCCTGGCGGGCCGGTCATCGATACCCCGAAGAATCATCAGCGGCGGGAGTTGGCCGTGCCGGCGTTCGTCGTGCGGCTGCTCAAACAGCACCTCGCCACCCTGCCCGACGATCCGGATACGTTCGTGTTCCCGGGTCGACAGCGGCAGACCTCGGACCGGCAGCAGAGCTATCACGGATTCCGCCGCCGGTTCCTCCGTGCGGTCACCGCCGCCGGGCTGGAGGACGTGACTCCGCATGATCTGCGAGCCACTCACGCGAGTTGGGTCGCCGACTCGCATGGCGTCCTGGTCGCCGCGCGTCGGCTCGGGCACGCCAACGCCAGTGTCACGACCCGGCACTACGCCCGTGCCATCGACCAGCGGGATGACGAGGTGGCCCGGCACCTGGACAAGGTAAACCGCACTCGATCGGGCACGCAACGGGCACGGAAGCCCCGGAAGGCGGAGAAATGATCGCTGATCAAGGCTGTGACCTGGTGCCCCCGGCAGGATTCGAACCTGCGACACACGGTTTAGGAAACCGATGCTCTATCCCCTGAGCTACGAGGGCGCGAGGGCCTAGTCTAGCGACCCGACCGACCGTCGGTCGCGAACCGGGGTTCGTGTGCTCCGGGTGTGGTCCTGGGCTGGGCGAACAGGGGTCCGGGCAAAGTGGGTGAACGTGGGCCACTCCCCTGCCACCCAAGGTGAACGGCCATGGTGACCCGTGTTGGCACCGGTTCACCCAGGTTGGCATCCGCTGGAGGAGTCTCTACGCGAGTTCGCACAGCACCACCTCTGCCGATCTTGATGGTTTGGGCTGGGAGAGCTCCGGCCCGGCCACTGCGGCGCACAGCGCCTACTTCGGCGACCACCGGCCGACGAGCACGACCTTCGGGGCCGTGGAGCTGGCTCTCCCGGGCCAGGTCGTCGAGATCGGCGCGGTCGTTCTGCTCGACCTGCCGCGCTAGGTGCTCTTCACCCTGAGTCCGTCCGGGTCGAGGGCGACTCTGCACGGCCGCATCGACGTACCGACCGATTGACCGACCGATGCGACGCAGGCCGCGGCGTCCGACACTCGTTACGCGGACGCACCGGATGCGCCGCTGCGCTCACCAAGGTAGGCAGTTCCCCGGTCTGGACCGAGATAGAGGTGCGGGAACCAGTGAGCCGACCGGTGGGTCGACGGCGTGACATGACCGAGTACGGGTGGGTCACCGACGAGTGGCCCGCATCGAGGATGTGAGTTGCGATGACAAGCCCGGCAACGATGAGCTGGCCGAGCCTTCGGGTCTCGCACTGGACCCCCACCCGCGACACCCTGCACATGTGGACCCAGATCGTGGGCAAGATCCGCCTACGCCCCGTTGCTCAACCATTGGTGGCAGGTGACCCTCTACGTCAGCCCGCGCGGCTTGACGACGCAGCTTGTCGTTCCGGGAGAGGAGAACCGTCGTAGGCGGCCGCCGGGACAAGTGGGTGCCGGAACTCCAGGCGAGCTCCCGAGGCATGGAAGCAGACCCGAACGCAGGGCCTCGTTCCACGCGCGACCAGCACCGGTCGCTCCCACGCGAGACCGGAGAGCAGCGACAGCACGGCCACGCCGATGAGGAAGCGGTTGGCCGGGTCCCGGCTCATTCCCAGCGCACCCCGCAATGCCATGGCCTGCGGGGCGGCGAGCGTCTCCAGCCGATCCAATACCGGCCACAACAGCTCGTGCAGCGCCGCGAACGCGAGGAATGCCTCCATCCGGGTGCCCCCTACACCGCAGCACCGTCGCGTCGGACGCCGCCCTGACGGCGTAGTCGAGCAGAGCGGTCTTGCCGATACCCGGCTCACCCCACAACACGAGACCGAAACCCGCGCGATTCGCCGCCCGATCCAGCAGCCGGTCCAGCGCTGCGGTCTCGGCGCGTCGCCCGAACAGTTCCATGTCCCATCCCGAACTGTCGCGGCTGGCCACGGTCACGCGGCCGTTCCCAGGCTATCGCCCGGTCTGCGCTCGGCCGGGTGACCGATTGACCGGCCGATCCGCTGACGGCGCGGCTGTCCCACACTCGATCCTGCACCCCTCGGTACTGCCAGCGGCTCTCGGCGTACACCGGCGACAAGCTCGCGCATCCTTACCAATTAGTCCTGATATAAATATTCTAGAATAGTCTGGCAGTCTCGGTCCGTATTTCAAGGCGCGGTCGAAGCCCATGCGTAGGCGGGCACCCCGACAGCCGACCCACTGCATGGCAGCCCCGGACATCTGCGCCCACGCACCCATCCCAGCACAACGGGAGCACGGCCAAAGGTCGAAGACAACGAACAGAGGAGCATGCTGTTGGCCCCCGCAACCCATGGCAACCTGCCCGCCCCCGTCGAAGGACTGATCCTCACCCACTTCCTCACCGTCCGCGATGTCGCCGTCTCGCGGGACTTCTACGCCGACATCTTCGGTGGCGAGGTGGTGCTGGATCAGAACCCGGGGATCGTGAAGATCGCCAACAGCTGGATCATCATGAACCCCGGCGGCGGACCCACCCCGGACAAGCCGGACATCAGCCTGGCCGCTCCGCAGCCCGGCGACACCGTCTCCAGTTTCCTCAACGTCCGCGTCGCCGACATCGGCGCGTTCTACGCCCAGGCCACCGCCAAGGGCGGTGAGTTCCTCACCGAGCCCCTGGACCGGAAGGCCGAGCTTCGCTGCTACCTGCGCGACCCCGACGGCTACCTGATCGAGATCGGCCAGGCCACCGGCATGCTCGACGGAGTCTTCGCCGACCCACCAGCCGGCTCCGGACGGTGAACCCGCCGACCTGGAACAACCCGTGGCCGCCAGCTCCGTAGCGCCGCCACAAGGGCCGCCCGCGATCGGTGTGGCGGACGGTCGCTTCCTGCACACCCTGTCGAGGTCGCCGAAGGAGGCGCTCCCTCAGGCGGCGCGGAACGTTGGGCCGCCGGCATACCGAGGGCGGCTCTGGCGTGCCCGGTTGCGGATGTCCCTCGGACGATCCTCGGCCTCGTCCTTCTCGCCAGGTCGGTTTCGAGGGTGCCGTCACGTCCGGGGTCGCAGCAGGGTGATTCGCCGGCCGCCGTACTCCGAGACGTAGAGGTTACCGGTCTCGGGGTGCTCGACCAGGTCGAGCGGGTCGGTGAATCCGCCCATCCCGGGCAGGCCGCTGGTCGACGCGGTGATGTCACCCGTGGCACCCGGCGTCAACACGACGATGTCGTCACCCCCGCTGTAGCGGACCACGAGCAGCTTGCCGGTGAGGGCACCGCCGAACGCGGTCCCCCGGTACTCGATGACCCCGTTGGGCGATCGGTTGGTGCCGAAGTCGTGGGCGGCCCCGCGCCAGTTGCGGTCGGGTGCTGTCCCGATCGGATACTCGGAAACCTGCGCCGGGTCGACGTCGGCGGTCGGGTTGCCGCCGTTGAGCACCCATTCACAGCGGGTCGGGTTGGGGTGCCCGTAGTAGCCGCCCGCCCGCACCCGGAACAGGTAGTCGCGCTGGGTCGACACCCCGGTCAGGCCCGGCGTGAGGGGACCGGTCCAGGCGCCGTTGGTCGCCACGTCCACCCGGCGCGTACATGCGGCCGGCAGGGCGGCCGGGGCGGCCGGAGCGCTGCCGCCGGCGGCCGAGCCGTTGGTCGGCACGTACAGGTGTCCGTTGCTGTGCCAGACGAGGTCCCAGGCGTTGCGGATGCCGCTGCCGTAGACGGTCACCGGCGCGCCAGCCGCGAACGGGTCGTAGCTGCCGCCGTCGGCCGTCTTGACGTCCAGCGGGGTCGATCCCAGGGCGCTGGTGTCGACCCGCAGCACCGCCGCGCCGAGGGTGCGTTCGGGTCGCTGTCCCCACGCGTTGTCCGGTGCGCCCATCGCGGTGTTGGAGCCCTGGTTGACGTAGAGGGCACCGTCCGGGCCGAAGGCGAGCCCGTTGGTGAGGTGGTCGCGGGTGCTGCGGGGCAGGTTGACCACCTTGTCGGTCACCGTCGCCAACTGTGGCCCGCTCATCCGGCTGATCTTCCCGGTCCAGTCCGGCATGCTGCCGTAGCCGAACGCGGAGTGGGTAACCCAGAGCACCGGAGCACCGGCGGTGGCCGCCGGGTCGAAGGCCAGCCCCATGAGCATCCGGTCGCCGCCCGCGCTGGTACGCAGGGAATCGATCACCGCACCCGTGCCGAGGGTGCCGTCGGCGTTGACCGCGTACCGGATGATCTGCCCGGTGACGGTGGCCGCGTACAACCTGCCGTCCGGGCCGAAGGTGACGGCGGTGAAGGTCTGACCGCTCGCGGTGGGCAGGGTGACCTTGTCGAACGCGATCGGGCCACCGGGAACGGCCGGTGCCGTGCCGGTGGTGAAGGTGACCGCGTACGGCAGGAAGGCTGCGCCGGACGTGTCACGTACACCATCGGTGATCTCGAAACGGTACGTGGTGTCCGCCGTCAGCAACCCGGTTGGTTGCAGGACGACCACGTCACCACCACCGCTGGTGTTGCGGTTGGCGGACACCGCCACGCCGTCGGCGACCCGGATCAGCCGTACGGTGTCCGCGGTCAGGGTCGCGGCGTCCACCCCGGCGCCGACGGTCGGCAGGTCGACGGTCGCCGCGATCGGGGTGTCCCGGGACACCGCGACGGTCCCGGCCGCCGGGGTGACGCCGGTGATCGCCGGCCGGCCGTCCAACTGCGGCGCGGCCACGACGTCGAGATAGTTGATTTTGGTGTTGAAGCCACCGGCGGCGTCCACGGTAAGCCGCCCGTCCATGATCCGGGTGGCCACCGTGGCCTGGCGGTACTCGCCCCCGCTGGCCGGCACGAACGGCCCGACCGCGACGGAACCCTCGACGTTGAGCTGGTGGCGGCTGTCCAGCGCCGGACCGTCCCCGGCCGAAACCGTCACGGTGTACGTGCCGTTGGGACGCTCCAGCTCCCAGACGCCCTCGGCCCGCACCCCGTTGAAGTTCGACAGGTCGTCGCCCTGCATGTGCATGAGCGTGTCCAGCCGCTGCTCGATGCCGGTCCGGTCGCGGTCCCGGCCGCTGCCGACCAGGCTCAGCGGGGTGTCGCTGCCCGGAGCCACCCAGCCATAGCGCAGCCCGGTGCTCTGGCCGGGGTCGACCCGGTCGCCGAAGCCCTGGCCGAAGTCGCGCACGTACCCCGTCGGCAGCGGGGCGCCCTGGCTGGAGAAGTTGACCGACAACGGATCGGCCGCCGCCGCTCTGCCCTTCGCGCTGGCCGCCGCCGGACCGGCCGGCATCACGGTCAGGACCCCCACGAGGGTCACCGCCAAGCCGCCCCGAGCAACCACTGTCGCACCCGATCGGCGCATCGTGCCCCCTAGCACCCGTCGTTGCTCACCTGCCCGGCGTGGACGGTATAGATACGCGAAGATCCTTCAGATAGCTCTGTCTGGATATTTACAGCCGTGCTATCCGGAACGCGCCCGCCTGTTCGACCTTTCGCGCGCCGCCGGTGCCGCGCCCGGGTCCCGCGCGGGCCCACTTCCCAGCGGGCCCGTCCGGAGCGCAGCGGGTGCTTGACGTCATCGACGCTCCCGCCTGGGTGCGTCACTGCCGGGCCGACTTCCTCGGCAACCGGCTCGGTCGCGGCCTGTACGCGCCGATCTTCGACCACCCCGCGCCTCGTCGCGCTGGGGGTACCGCTGCCCGAGATCGGCGTGGCCCGGACCAACGGGGTCGTGCCGACAGAAGTCCTGGAGCAGGTCGACGCCCGGCTCGCGGCCGAGATCCAGCGGCTGACCAGGGCCCGCGCCGAACCAACCGGGCGCCGGCCTGGTCAGAGGCGAACACACCACCATGCAGACGTTCGTCGACGCCGTGGCCTCCATCTACAACCCCGCGCAGATCGACGTGCTCACCCGGGCCAGTCTCCTCGCGCGCCGGCAGTTGGGCCTCGACGCTGCGGCCGAGGAGGACCAAGGGCGCGAATGAAATGCCCGACGGCCCGGCCCAGCTCGTCGTGCCGGGCCGGACCGGGCCTGCGCTCACCGGACAACGGTGAGACCGCTATGCCTCGAGCACTGCTACCCCTCGAGCACTGCTATGCCTCGAGCGCGGAACGATTCCAGGCGGCCAGGTCGGCGGCCGCTTCGTAGGTCGTACGGAGAAAATCGGTGAGCATCGCGTCGGGATCGGCTGCGTCGGCGACCCGTTCGTAGGGCAGGACGCATTCCTGCAGCGACCTGTCGTAGAACATGGCCGTGCGTTCCGCATAGCCAGGTGGTTCCGGGTAGGCGTACGCGTAGAAGGCGCCCTCCTCGCCGCCGCCCGGCCAGAAACCGAAGCTCGCCAGCTCGTGTGAGTAGCCCTCGTGCATCACCTGCGGCGGGCAGTTCGGCACCCCCGCCCGGGTGTGGCGGCGCGACGGCGCCCGAGAAGCGGGTGTAGGCCAGGTCCATCGCACCCCAGAAGAAATGCACCGGGCTCGCCTTGCCCACGAACTCACCACGGAACCGGCCCAGCACCCGCTCGGCCTGCAACAGTTGCCGCCAGAACAACTGCGCGGCCGCGCCGTCGTACGTCTTGTTCTGGTGATCCTCGGCGAACGGAACCGCGGGCTCGACCTCGTTGGGGGCGGCGTGGATCTGCGGCTCGATGCCCAGCGCGGCCAGCGCCTCCAGCGTCTCGCCATAGAACGTGGCAACCGATTTGGATCCCAGGACCACGTCACGGGTCCGACCGTCGCTGGCGCGCACGTGCAGACGGTGTTCGAGGAAGTCGAACTCGATGTCGAAGACGCCGTGGTCGTACGGCATCGCCGAAGTGGTCAGGCCGCGCGCGGTGGGGTACAGCGTCACGTGCCACCAGTGGTTGACCGCCGGTGCGTACGCCAGCCGCACCTTTCCGACGATCTGAGTCCACATGTGCAGCGTGTTGCGGGTGTCGGTCCAGTCGGCCACGCGGAGCCGGGGCCAATGCCCGATTGGGCCGAGTTGTCTTTTAACGTTCGTTGCGGCGCCGGCAAGAGCACCCTGGTGCGCATCGTCGCCGGCGGCCGTCTCGCCGAGCGCCGTGATCTCGACCAGGCGGCCCTGATCTCGACCGGGCGCAGGACCGGGCGGCGGCGGTCGCCGACCCGGCCGAACCGACGCGCGCCGCCGGAGCAGGTACGAAGTCGACGCGGTGCCCGAGAACAGAGCGGGCCACGTCGCAACAGCTGAGGGGCCCGATCGACCACCGCGGCCGAGCGGGCCAGGACTCCGCACGCCGGGGTGCCCCGACGGCTTGGCCGGTGCTCTGACCGAATCACCTGCCCGTGTCGACGCACCACCAGTCCCTCCCGGCGGCCGATTCTCCGGCCCAGGGTTCCAGGAGGTCTCCCGGCGCGAGTCCGAGGGCCTGTTCGATCTCCCCGGGGGTGAGGGTGCGCAGGGACTCGGAGAGCGACCGGGTCAGGTCGAGCCAGTACCCACGTAGCGTGGACTCGCTCACGAACAGTTGCTCGGCGATCCGGGCGTAGCTCAGTCCGCGGGCACGGCCGTGCAGGATCTGGCGCTGGCGTTCGCTGAGCAGGGTGATGCAGTTGCGCCGGACCAGAACCTCGAGGATCCCGACGACCGACTGTGGCACGACGGTGCCGCCGGAGGCGACCTCGAGCAGGAGCTGCTCGGCCCGGCCGATCGGCAGCGCCTTGGAGACGACCCCGCTCGCGCCCGCCGCGATGCAGGCGGCGAGGACCAGACGGCGCTCCTCCTGGCTGTAGACGCAGACCCGGTAGCCGCAGCTTCTCAGTGCGCGGAGCGCGGCGATGCCCTGCCGGACGTCAGGCTGCTGTTCGAGGTTTGCCAGGTGCAGGTCGAGCAGGACCAGGTCGACCGCCGGCCGACGGTGCAGCAACTCTTCCACGGTCCCGACCGCGGCGACGACGTCGAGACCGGTCAGGAGCAGGGCGAACGACTCGCGGATCAGCGACGCGTCGTCGACGACCGCGACCGGGGGCCTCATGCCGTGTCCACGCCGGCGCCCCGGCCGGTACGACCGGCCGCCGCCGTAGTCGCCGCAGTCGCAGTCGCCACAGCAGTCGTCATCGCGGTCGCAGTCGCAGGCGCGCTCGCAGTCGTCGTCAGCGTCGCCGTCGCCGTCGCCGTCGCCGTCGCCGTCGCCGGGCGGGACGATATCGTCACGGTCGTTCCCGCGCCCACCGCCGACTCGACCTCGACGTCGAGCCCTCGCCGCTGCAACTCCGCCACGACGACCTCGCGCAGGCCGACCCCGACAGTCACCGACGACGGGTCGAACCCGACCCCGTCGTCGCGCACGGTCAGCGTCCAGCTCCCGTCCGCGCCCTGGTCGAGGTGGACCACGACTGCCTGTGCCCTGGCGTGCATGCGTACGTTGAGCAGCAGGCTCTCGAGCGCGCGCTCGAGCGCCTCGGCCCGCGCGGCGGAGATCCTCAGGTCGGCGCCGAGGTCGAGCAGTGCGTCCACGTACAGGTCGGCGAACCGGTCGCAGACCCGCTCGACCATCGCGGCGAGGGCCACCGATGAGTCGGCAAGGTAGGAGTCGGCAACGGAGGACTCGGCATCAGAGGAGTCGGCATCGGCCGCAGTGGAGGCGGCCCGGTCCCCGTCCCGTGCCTGACCACGTAGGTAGGAGCGCATGCGCCGCAGCTCCACCTCGGCCTGGTCGATCAGCCGGGAGCGTGCGGTGTCGGTCCCCGGCTCGGTGAGCAGGCGCATGAGGGCGACGCCGTTGTGCATCATCACCTGGGCCCGTCGCTCCTCCTCGCGCCGTGCCAGCTCCGCGGCGCGGGCCCGCGACGCGTCGGCGTCCCGCGCGACCCGGCGGGTGTATCCGAAGAACATGCGCGCGACGATCGCGTACACCACGTACATCAGGATGTTGCTGATCGCGGTCGAGGTCAGGTTCTGCCCGACCGCTCCACCGAGGTACGCCACGAAGCTGACGACGACGCCGAGCAGGCCCACCGCGCAGAGGGCGCGGCTGCGGACCCCGCAGGCCGTGAGGACGACCGACAGCGCATAGCCCGGCTGGTACGCGACCCAGGTGCCGAGGCGTTCCCCCGAGGTGAGCACCAGTGGTCCCAGCACGAGCAGGGCGCAGGCCAGCGCGAAGTCCGCCGCGGCACCCATCGTGCCCAGCGGGCGACGGCGGACCAGCGTCACCGCGCTGACCGCGATGGCAGCGCAGACCGCGGCCGCCCAGCAGGCGAGGTAGCCGACGCGGTGTGGTGACGTCGCTACGCCGATGTGCACCGCTGGGAGCATCTGCGCGACCGTGCCCAGCCGGACCGCCGCGATGAAGTACGAGAACACCCGCTCGACGTTGGCCCTGGTCGTCGGCAACTCCGCGACGCGCCGCAGCCGGTGCCAGCCACTCATGGTCCTCCCCGCGGCCGGCGGCCGACGCCGACGAAAGTTCGCGGATTCGTTGGGTCACAGGTCACCCGGAAAACGCAATGATCATGGTACTTCAGCGAAACGTCGCTGGATATCACCCCGAGAGGACACCATAGATGCGACGAGCGTTGACTCTGCTCACCTCGCTCACGCTCACAGCCAGCCTGCCGGTCGTCGTGGTGGCTCCCGCCCAGGCGGCCACCGACCCTGGCAGCACCGGTAGCGACGCCATCCAGGTCGACGTGCCGGTGCGCCCCGCGCCGACGTCGACGGGCACGTTCCAGGTGACCGGGACGGCTCGCTCCGCACAGGCCCTGGACGCCGAGGCGATGCAGGACCTGACCACGTACGCCGAGAGCACCGGACAGGCGCTGTCCACGGTGGTCGCGGCGCACCAGGGTATCCACGAGTTCAGTGCCTACACCACCAAACTGGAGGAGACCAGCCCGGACACGTTCGTGCGGGCCGGGCTGGCTGCCGGCGGGGCGGCCGGCAACTGGATCCAGTTCACCGCGAAGCCGAGTGCCGAGGTCGTTGCCGAACTGGAGCGGCTGCCGGTGAACACCGAGGTCCAGTACGGTGCGCCGGCCAGTTCGAAGGAACTCGCCGACCTCGCCTACACCCTCGTCACGTCCCTGGCGGCACGGTCCGACGTCATCCGGTCGGCGGGCACCCGCTACGACTACCAGCGACGCGTGCTGCGTCTCGAGTACGCGCCGGTCGGGCAGAGCCCGCTGCGCACGCTCAGCTCGGTCTTCCAGTCGGCGCTGACCGCGGGCACCGTCGGGGGACAGCTTCCCGTCGAGGTGGTACTCGAACTCGACGCCAACCCGGCTGCGGTCGCCGAACGGGTCATCGAGGGCGGTCGGGATCTGAACAAGACCAACGGCGACAGCCACTGCACCGCGGGTTTCACCGCTGTCCGCAACGGTGCCCGGGGTGTGCTGACCGCGCGGCACTGCGACAACGCGCTCCGGTACGGCAACGCCGTGGGGCTGATCAGCACCCGACCCGCTTCGGGCTCGAACGCCGCGGTCGACTTCCAGTTCCACCGGACGTCGACCGCGAACGGCCACTCGACGAACAAGCAGTTCCGGGCCACGAACCGGCAGGCCGGCGGCGACCGGACGGTGACCGCCGTCGCCAACGCGCCGATCAACTCGGCCGTGTGCCACTGGGGTCGGACCACCGGGTACAGCTGCACCTACGTCGCGGACACCGACAGCTGCCGGACCGTGAGCGGCCATCGGTACTGCGGTCTGGACAGAACCGACCGCGATGTCTCGGCGGGTGGTGACAGCGGCGGCCCGTGGTTCTTCGGGAACACGGCCCGGGGCGGCCACACCGGCGCGGCGGACAACGTGTTCAGCCTCTTCACCCGGATCAGTCGGGTACCGAACCACCTCGACGCCTCGGTGCTGCGGAACTGACCCGCCGGCGCTCCCGCTGGTGCGTCACGATTGATGCACCAGCGGGAACGCCGGCAGGCCGGCCCTGCTGAAGTCGCCGGTCAGGTGCACCGGCCCCGGAGGTGCCGCTTCAGCGGGGCCGGCCCAGTTGTTCCGCCTCGACCCGTCCGGCCAGTAGGTCCGCGCCGGCGGTCCGGTAGGTGTCGGCGGCGCCGGCGGCGAGTCGCCTGGCCAGCGCCGGGTCGTCGCCGGCGACGCAGCGTGCCCGCACCTCCAGTGCGCCGGCCTCGACCATCCGGAACCCGTGCGCGCGTGCCGCCTCCTCGGCGCGCTCCGCGTGCCGGTGCGCATCGGCGCCGTCCCCGACCTGCCGCAGCGACTCGGCCAGCCCGACGGTCGCCCGGGTGGCGAAGTACGGGTAGTCGGCGGCGACCCGGAGTGCCTGGCGGAACGATTCCAGGGCCGCCGGAACGTCGCCGCCGCCCAGGTGCGCCTCGCCCATCGTGGTCAGCAACGCCGCCTGCGCGCGCTGGTTCCGGACGATCAGCGCGAGGTCGTACCCCTGCTGGGCGGCGCCGACCGCGGCGGCGCCCTCCCCGCGCTGGGTGTGCAGCTGGCTCAACTCGTCCAGACAGGACAGTTCGCCGTGCGGGTCGGCCAGGCGCCGGTAGCCGTCCCGGGCCGCGCAGAGGTGCTCCTCGGCGGTCGACTCGGCTCCGAGCTGCCGCAGGACCATCCCGAGGTTGAGGCGGTTCGCCAGCACGGACGTGTCCCGTCCGGTCACCTGGTTGATCCGCAGGGCGGCGCCGAAGTACTCCGCCGCGGCGCTGAGGCGGCCCTGGTCGGCACACATCACGCCCAGACCGTTCAGGGTCACCGCGCGCACGTGCCCGAGGTCGTCGTCGGCGCTGAGTGCCAGCGCGGCCTGATAGGACTGTTCCGCCTCGTCCAGCCGCCCCTGCTCGGCCAGCACGAGGCCGATGTTGTGCCGCAGGTACGCGACGGCCGGCCGCCATCCACCGGCGTCGGCCAACCGGGCACCCTCGGTGTAGGCGTCGAGCGCCTCCGGGTGCCGGCCCAGTGCCCACATCGCCTGGCCGCGGCTGATCAGCATCGCCGCCTGGGCGGCCGGGTCGCCCTCCGCGACCGCCGCGCGCAGACCCGCGTCCGCGGTCCGCAGCCATCGGTCGACGTGCCGCCGGACCAGGAAGTACCCCCGCAACTGGTCGGCGATCTGCCAGGCCAGCCGGCGGTGGTCCGAGTCCGCGGTGCGCTCGACCAGCGAGACCAGCGCCGGTGCCTCCGTGTCGAGCCACTCGAACGCGTCGTCGGGCCCGTCGAACACGGCGCCCCGGTCACCGTGCGAGGTCCGCCTGACCAGCTGCGGGTACACCCACTCCAGCGCCGCCGTCGCACCCCGCAGGTACCACGTGTGCAGCCGGTCCCGGGCCGCGGCGCGCTCCGCCCGGTCGTCCTCGGCGAGCAGCCTGGCCGCGTAGAGGCCCAGCAGGTCGTGGAAGCGAAACCGGTCGGCGGCGTACTGCAGGAGCATGTTGGCGTCCAACAGCTCGCCCAGGACCAGGTCCGCCTCGACCGGATCGACGTCGAGCAGCACGGCGGCGGCTTCCAGCCCGAAGTCGTCCCCGGGGTGCAGTGCGCAGACCCGGAAGGCCCGCCGTGCGGAGTCGCTGAGGTCGTGGTAGCTGAGCCGGAAGCTGGCCAGCACACCGACCTCGCCGACGCTCAACTCGGTCAGCCGGCGGTTGGTGTCCCGCAGCCGTTCGACGAGGTCGGCCGTGCTCCAGGACGGCCGGCTGGTCAGCCGTGCGCCCGCGATGCGCAACGCCAGCGGGAGTTGCCCGCAGGCCGCGGCCAGCTGCCGGGCGGACCGCGGATCGGCGATGATCCGGTGCGGGCCCACGGCCGCGGCCAGCAGGTCGAGGGCGTCCGCGACCGGCAGCGTGGGCAGGTCGACGACCGTGGCGCCCGCGAGGTCCGGAAGGCGCCGCCGGCTGGTCAGCAGCACGACGCATTCCCCGGCGCCGGGCAACAGCGGGGACACCTGCCGCGTGTCCCGGGCGTTGTCGAGGATCACCAGCATTCGGCGGCCCGCGAGTTCGCTGCGCAGCATCGCCCCCGCCTCGGCCTCGTCGGCGCCGACCCGCTGCGCGGGGACGCCGAGGGCCCGCAGGAACCGGCCGAGCACCTCCAGCGGCGCGACCGGGTCGGTGGAGACTCCGCGCAGGTCGGCGTAGAGCTGCCCGTCCGGAAAATCGTCCCGCAGACGACGCGCCGCCTCCAGGGCGAGGGCGGTCTTGCCGATGCCGGCCGGACCGTTGACGGCGACGATCCGTGCCGGCGGCACGAGCCCGGCCGCCGACCGGCCGAGGCCGAGTGCCTCGGCGACCACTGCCAGTTCCCGGCCACGCCCGACGAAGTCCGGCGGTGCCGCCGGCGCCTGCTGGATCACGGTACGCCCCGACGCACGCGGCGTGCCGCGCCACCGTTGCTGCAGCACACCCTGGTGCGCCGCCCGGAGCTGGTCACCCGGGTCCATGCCGAGTTGGTCGCCGAGCGCCGCGCGCACCCGCTGGTAGGCGGCGAGTGCCTCGGCCTGCCGGCCGGTCGCGGACAGGGTGATCACCAGCTCGGCGTGCAGCGGTTCGTGCAACTCCAACCGGCCGGCCAGGTCACGCAGGCGCGGCAGCACCTGCTCGCCCTCGCCGCCGTCACGCGCGACCGTGGCGTAGCCGCACAGCAGGGCCGCGTACTCCTCGATCACCGCGGTCATCAGCGGGCTGCTCGACAGCAGGTCCACGTCGGGGTGTCCGCGCCACAGCCGGGCTGCCTCCGCATAGTGCCCGAGTGCGCGTTCCGGATCCTCCTCGCCGGCCCCGCGCGCGGCGAGTTCCCGGAACCGCAGCAGGTCGAGCTGGTCGGGACCGACGACGAGACGGTAGCCGCCGCCGGTCGTCGAGAGCATTCGCACCGGCGTCGGCTCGGGTTGCAGCAGCGCCCGCAGCCGTGCGATGCAGGTGTGCAGCGAGTTCTTCGCCGATGCCGGTCGCCGCCCACCCCAGAGCAGGTCCATCAGCTCCTCGCGCCCGACGACGTCGCCCGCGCTCAGCGCGAGCCGCAGCACGACGACCTTCTGCCTGGCGGTCAACGGCACCGCGCCTCCGCCGCGCCACACGGTGAGCGGGCCCAGCACGCCGAGCCGGGTCGGCGTGGCAGGCGCGGCCGGGTCGGTCTCGGTCGGCCGGGTGGGCGCCGGAACCGCCGTGGGCCGCATCGCGAAGGCGGCGGCGAAAAGCCGGGCCTCGTCCTGGGCGTTCAGTTCCAGGGCGCGTGCGAGACCGCGGACCGAGTCACGCCGGGGACGGCGGCTGCGTCCCTGTTCCAGGTCGCGGATCGCCGCCAGGCTGACGCCCGACCGTCCGGCGAGGTCCTGCTGGGTCAGGCCGACGCGCTCACGGTACGACTTCAGCAGGATGCCGACCGGAGGTGCCGGGGCGGGGGCGTCGGCCGACGTGGGCCCGCTGCGCGCCTCTGTCCGCCCCGACACGTGATCGACGTTACAAGAGAGCAATCGACACTGGAAGGTGGCGGTCCGGGGACAGATCGCCGCTCGGAGCCCGCGGGGCGGAGCCCGGGAGGGGCCGGTCACTCAATAGTCAGTGGATGGGCTGAGCACCTTCGTACCGTGGGTTGCCGGGACGTGTGACGACGGGCGGATCTCCTGGGCGGGGGTACTCCGATGACAGAGCCTTTCCGTTTCGTGGTACTCGGCGACCTGCGGTTCTGGCGGTCCGGGATCGAGCAACGTCTCGGCAACCGGCAACAACAGCTGGTGCTGGCCCGGCTGCTCGCCTCGCCGGGCTGCTCGGTCAGCCGCGGAGACCTGGCCGAGTTGCTCTGGAACGACCGGCCGCCGGCCCGGGCCACCAACCTGATCCACCGGTACATCGGCAACATCCGCCGCCTGATCGAACCGGGCCTGCCCCGCCGGTCGCTCGGGAAATGGTTATTGTCGGACGGGCACCGCTACCGACTCTCCGCCGGACCCGACCATCTCGACCTGATGGACTTCAGGCGGCACCTGGGCGCCGGCCGGCAGGCCGCCGCGGAGGGCCGGCCGAGCCTTGCGATCCGGTACTACCTCGCCGCCCTGCGACTGTGGCAGGGCCGGTTCGGTGCGGGGATCGAGCCGGCCACCGGCCCGCATCCGACCTTCGACGCCGTCGACCAGGAGTGCGTGATCGCGGTCCAGGAAGCCGCCGAGGTCGCCGTGCGGATCGGTCACGCCCGCGACGTACTCCGGCGGTGGGTCGCGCCGCCCGGCTCAGTCTGCTCGACGAGCGGTTGCACGCCCAGTGGATGCTGCTGCTCGCCGCCGACGGCAGGCAGGCCGAGGCCGCCCTCCGCTATCACGACATCCGGCGCCGGCCTCGTCCAGGGTGGCCGAGACGTGGATCTTCCAGCCCTGTTCGGGCAGCTCGACGTCGACCGGCGTGAGCTGGGTCCAGTAGCCGTCCCGGCCGCTGGTCCAGTCGGCCGCCGACGCGATGTCCGGCAGTGCGAAGCCGGGCGCCTCGACAGCGGCCGGATGGTCGTAGAAGTCGCCGGGATGCTGGCTGTAGAAGAGGTGCTCGTCCATCGCTCGTCGCCCCTCACCCGGGTCACCGTCGTCGATCAGCGCCGCGGTCGCCGCCGTCGAACCGCCCTTGCCGGACCGACGCTACGGCGGGTGAGTTACCGCATAGTGCGCGGAAAATTACCTACCCTCTGTCATCGATCATGTCGAATGCGTCGATCCCTGGTCGGCCCGGCCCAGGGCGCCCGGGTCGGGCCGAACTGGGCCGGGCTGAGCTGGGCCGGGCTGGGCTGGGCTGGGCTGGGCCGGCGCGCGTATGCTCCGGCCATGCTCGACACCCCAGCGGAATTCAGCATCGGGCAGGTGGCCGAACGCACCGGCCTGAGCGTGCACACCCTCCGGCTGTACGAGCGGGAGGGGTTGCTGACCGGTCGGCTGCGCCGGAGCAGCGGCGGGCGACGGGTCTACGGTGAGTGGGACGTGCAGTGGCTCGCGAACTGCACGAAGTTCCGGGCTTCCGGGATGCCGCTGGCCACGATCCGCCGGCTCGCCGAACTCGTCGGCGAGGGTCCGGGCAACGAGGCGGAGCGGCTCGAACTGCTCCGGGCGCACCGGCAGCGGGTACTGGACCGGATCGCCGAACTGCACGACTGCCTGGACTTGATCACCGACAAGGTCACCGCGTACGAGGAGGCCGTCGGGCAGGGCACCGCGGACCGGCTCTGGGTCGCCGGCGTCCGCCCGACCCCGGCGACGGGAGCTGGCTGACGCAGCTCAGCCGCCGGCCCCGCCGGGCGCGACCAGTCCGGTCTCGTACGCCAGCATCACCAGTTGGGCCCGGTCCCGGACACCGAGCTTGGTGATGATCCGGCTGACGTGGGTCTTGGCGGTCAGCGGGCTCATCCGCAGCGCCCGGCCGATCTCGGCGTTGCCCAGCCCACCCGCCACCAGGGCCAGCACCTCGCGTTCCCGGGCGGTCAGCTCGGCGAGTCGTTCCACCGAGCCCTGCCGGGGCCCGGGGCGACGACCGAACTCCTCGATCACCCGTCGGGTCACGCTCGGGCTGAGCAGCGCGTCCCCGGCCGCGACGACCCGGACGGCGTGGCACAGCTCCTCCCGGCTCACGGTCTTGGCCAGGAAGCCGCTCGCTTCGGCCAGCAACGCCGAGAAGATGTACTCGTCGATCTCGTACGTGGTGAGCACGATGACCCGTACCCCGGCGGTGGCCGGATCCGCGCTTATCCGCTCGGTGGCGGTCAGGCCGTCCAGCACCGGCATGCGGATGTCCAGCAGTGCGACGTCGGGTCGGAGCTGCCGTACCTGGCGCACCGCGTCCGCGCCGTCGGCCGCCTCCGCCACCACCTCGATGTCGCCGTCCAGCCCGAGCAGACCGCGTAGCCCGGCCCGGACCAGCGGCTGGTCGTCGGCGAGCAGCACCCGGATCGGCAACCGGTTCACCACCCCGACGCGGCGCGAGCCGGCACGACACCGACGCGGGCCGGGGCACCGGCGAGGGCGGCGAGGGCGGCGACGCCATCGTCGGGAGAAGCGGGGGCGGGGACGTCGGCGAGGGCGGGGGCGGGGACGTCGGCAAGAGCCGGAGCAGCGGCGTCGGCGGGGGCGTCGACCGTGCGGGGCAGCCAGGCCCGGACGGCGTACCCGCCGTCGGGCAGCGGGCCGGCGTGCAGCCTCCCGCCCAACCCGGTGGCCCGTTCCCGCATCCCGGTCAGACCATGTCCGGCGGGTGCCGTGCCGGTGCCGGCGCCCCTGCCGTCGTCGCGGACGTCGAGGGCGACGCCGTCCGGGGCGTACCGGAGGGTGAGGGTGACCGACCGGGCGTGCGCGTGCCGCAGCACGTTGGTGACGGACTCCTGGGCGATCCGGTACACGGTCAGGCCGACGGTGGGCGGCAGCGGCCGGGGCTCGCCCTCGCGGTGCAGCGTCGTCGTCAGGCCGGCCTCGGCAGCCCGGTCCAGCAGCGTCCCGAGCTGCGTCTCGTCCGGCGCAGGCCGCAGCTCCGGCCGAGATCCCAGCTCCGGCCGAGATCCCAGCTCCGGTGGGGAGGCCGGGTCGGGTGCGGTGGCGGCGGGATCGGGCGCACGGAGCAGGTGTACCGCCCGGCGCAGTTCGTCGATCGCGTCCACGTTGATCCCCCGGGCGCTGTCCAGCAGGTCCCGGGCGGCGTCCGGGTCGCGCCGGACGAGTTCCCGGGCCAGGTTGAGCTGGATCCCGACCACCGCGACGGTGTGCGCGGTGACGTCGTGCAGTTCGCGGGCGATCCGGATCCGTTCGGCGAGAACCGACCGGGCGGACTCCCGGGCCCGTTCCGCCTGCTCGGCGGCGAGCCGGGCCTCGGCCTCCTTGCGGTAGAGCTCAGCGGTGCGGAACGCGGTGCCGGCCACCAGGGCCAGGGCCAGCATCGTGGCCTCGCGGAGCAGGCCGTCGAGCATCCGGAGCGGTTCGACTCCGGCGTTCAGCACCCAGCCGGTGGAGACCAGCAGAGCCGACACGCCGACCGCCGTACCGATCAGGATCTGGCCCGCCCGGGTGACCGCGTAGAGCGGGACCAGCAGCGAACAGATCGGCGAGATGCTGGGAAAGTCGGTCAGGTTGTAGCCCAGCACGGCGACCATGCCAGGCGCGTTCGACGCTGGCCTGGTCGACGTCGGCGCCGAAGAGGTGGTGGCCGAGGACCAGCACGCTGCCCCGGTCCACTCCGGAGTGCAGGAACCGGTAGAGCGCGTCGTCGGTGCGTACCCCGAAGTAGGTCGGCAGGCCGGCGATGTCGACGACTCCGTCGACCGGCGGCAGGCCGTCGACGGTGAGCCGGGCCGGTGTGCCCTCGGTGATCCCGCCGGTGATGCCGAACGCGTCGGCCACGGCCGCCCAGACCTGTTCCGGCTCGCCGGCACCGGGCCGGAACGCGGCGGCCGGGACGCCGTGCCGGCCCGGGAAGTGGCGCAGGTACGAGGCGAGGCTGGCCAGGTACATGTCCCAGCCGACCCCCATCGCCTCGTACTCGGTCTCCCAGTTGTCGCCGAGCACCCCGCTCTGCACCAGTGCAGCACGGTGCTGCCCTGGTCACGGCTGAACCAGGAGTCGATGCCGGGGCCGGTGGCGATCGCCGCCCAGACCTGCTCCGGCGTCCCGGCCAGTTCGATTTCCCTGCACAGTTCGAACTCGTGTCCCACGGTGACGGTCTCCAATGCACTGGCTTGCGGAAACGGAGCGGGCGGGCGCGGGGCGGGGCGGGGCGGGGGCGGGGGCGGGGCGGACGGCTAACCGGGCTGACCGGTGCTCTCCCGGTCGGTCGGGACGTGCGGGTGCAGCGCGACCACCACCCGGTGCTCCCGGCCGCCGGGCGCGGACTCGTCGTGGTATCTGCTGACCAGCCTGGTGACCGTCGCCGCCAGCTCCTCGGCGAACGCGGCCCGGTCGGTCGCGGAGGCGAACCGGACCTGGGCGTCGATCGCGAACGTCGCCACCCGCCGGTCGGCCCGGTCGGCACCGGTGATCAGCGCGCCGACGTCCTGGACGAGTCGGGCCGCGACCGCCAGCAGCCACCGCGCCGACAGCCGGTCGGGCGACCTGCCCGGGTTCGGTCGCACGGCGGAGAGCGCGGCCGGGGAGATCACGTACGAGGCCGCGGTGGCCCGCATCACCCGTTCGGTGACGTTGCCCTTGCGGCGTTCCTCCTGGAGTTCGATCAGTCCGTGCTGTTCGAGCGCCCGGAGGTGGTAGTTGACCTTCTGCCGGGCCAGGCCGACCCTGCCGGCGAGCATGGTGGCCGACGCCGGCTCGGCCAGCTCGGCCAGCAGCCGCGCCCGGATCGGGTCGAGCGACGCCTCGGCCGCCGCCGGATCCTCGATCACTGTGATGTCGAACATGAGGCTAGCGTCCCACCGACAACTCTTGTCGTCAAGGAAAGCTAGGCTGTCGGAGGACAGGATTCCACGGTAGCTCGGGGCGCCACGGCGGCTCGGGCGGCCACCCGCTATCCGTCGTGCCGCCAGCCGAGCACCCGCTCCGCCTTCGTGCAGTCGAAGAGGCCCTGGTTGCCGCCGAGTTCGCCGCGCACCGGCACGTCCGGATAGTACTTCCGGCACAGCTCCTCGGTCGGGGTGCTGGTGACGGTCCGCGGGGCTACCACGTAGCAGACCTGGTGACCGGAGAAGTCGGCGGTGAGGGCCAGCAGGCAGGCCCGGGCAGCCGCCCCGGCCAGGGTGTACCCCCACAGCTCGCGGGCGGCCTGGGCGGGCTGCTCCGCCTCGGGCCGGAGAACCGGGCGGGCCGGCTGCACGCCGTGCAGCCGCAGGCTGGCGACGCGCAGCTCGGCGTACCGGCGGGCGAAGCTGTCCGCCTGGGCCTCGCCGAGCCATTTCGACAGGCTGTACGGGTCCTCGGTGTAGCTGGGATGCCGCTCGTCCAGCGGGAAGTAGTCGTAGCGCGGCGAGCGACTGTACGCCCCGCCGACGGCGTTCACGCTGGAGGCGAGACAGACCCGGGTGATGCCGAGTTCGACGGCGCCCCGCAGTGCGTGGTAACTGGCGGTCACGTTCACGCCGTGCACCACGTGGTCCGGCTCGTCCCACGGTTTCGGGTACGCCGCCAGGTGCACCAGCGCCTCGCACCCGTCCAGCGCCCGCAGCAGCGCCGGATAGTCGGTCACGTCGGCGGGGCGGCGTACCAGCCCGGCCGGCGTCCCCGGACCGGCGTCCCGGGCCGACGGCCGGTCGATCTCCACCACGGTGTGCCCCTCGGCCAGCGCGTGCGCGACCACCGACCGCCCGACCGTCCCCGCCCCGCCGGTCACCGCCATCCGCATCGCACCATTCTCCGCCGGACCCGCGCCGCAGCGCACTTCCGGGCAACCCGCCACGGCCACCGGGAACGGCGCGGCGGACACAGAGACGGCGGGTACACGGAGCGGCGGGTACGGAAAAGTCCGCGCGGGTTGTCGTTCCCGATCCGGTCCGTTCGTCGTCATGCTGTGCAGCAGCCCGCTGTACGCGACGAACCGGAGGAGACCGGCGTGAAATACCTGTTCCTGCTCTACGGCGACCCGGCGAGCGACCCGACCGACCCGGCGGTGATCCAGGCGGAGATCGACACGTACTGGGCGTACGACAAGCTGCTCGAGGACGCCGGCGCGCTCCTCGACAGCCAGGCGTTGCAGGGCACCGAGACCGCCACGACGGTGCGGGTCGGCGGGGCCGGCGACCGCACCGTCACCGACGGCCCGTTCGCGGAGACCCGGGAGATCCTCGGCGGCTACTACCTGGTCGACCTGCCGGACCTGGACACCGCGATCGGCTGGGCGGCCCGCTGCCCGGCCGCGCTGCGCGGCACCGTCGAGATCCGCCCGATCCTGGAGTTCGAGAAGCCGTGACCGGCGGCGAGCGGCCGACCGCCGACACCGTGGAGACAGCCGTGACCGGCGGCGAGCGGCCGACCGCCGACACCGTGGAGCGGGTGTTCCGGGAGGAGCGCGGCCGGCTGCTCGCCAGCCTGGTCCGGCACTTCGGCGACCTCGACCTCGCCGAGGAGGTCGCCTCGGACGCGATCGAGGCGGCCCTGCGGCACTGGCCCGAGCGGGGCGTGCCGACCCGCCCGACCGGCTGGCTGCTCACCACCGCCCGGCGCCGGGCCGTCGACCGGCTCCGCCGGGACCGCGCCTACGCGGCCCGGCTGGCCGTACTCCAGGCCGAGGCCGTCCGGGACGAGCCGGCCGCGCCCGCCACGGACGACGGCGACGACCTGCCGGACGAGCGGCTGCGACTCTTCTTCACCTGCTGCCATCCGGCGCTACCCGGCCCGGCGCAGATCGCGCTGACCCTGCGCTGCCTGGCCGGGTTCGACACCGCCGAGGTGGCCCGGGCGTTCCTGGTGCCGGTGCCGACGATGGCCCGGCGGATCGTGCGGGCGAAGGAGAAGATCCGGGCCGCCCGGATCCCGTTCCGGGTGCCGGACGTCGCCGAACTGCCGGCCCGGCTCCCCGGCGTACTCCGGGTGATCTACCTGATCTTCACCGAGGGGTACGCGGCCAGCGGCGGCCCGCAGCTCGTCCGGGCCGACCTGTCCGACGAGGCGATCCGGCTGGCCCGGCTGCTGCACCGGCTGCTGCCCCGGGAACCGGAGGTCACCGGGCTGCTCGCCCTGCTGCTGCTCGTCGACGCGCGCCGGGCCGCCCGGTGCACCGCCGACGGCGACCTGGTACTCCTCGACGAGCAGGACCGGACCCGCTGGGACCGCGACCGGATCGAGGAGGGCCGTGGACTCGTACCCGCCGCGCTGACCGGCCGGCCCGGCCCGTACGCCGTGCAGGCCGCGATCGCCGCCCTGCACGGCGAGGCCCCGGACGTGGCCGGTACGGACTGGCCGCAGGTGGTCGCGCTCTACGACGTACTGGCCCGGATGGCGCCGTCGCCGACGGTGGCACTGAACCGGGCGGTGGCGGTCGCGCTGCGGGACGGTCCGGCCGCCGGGCTGCGCCTGCTCGACGCGCTCGACCGGGACGGCCGGCTGGCCGGCTACCACCTGCTGCCGGCCGCCCGGGCGGACCTGCTGCGTCGGCTGGGTCGCGCCGGGGAGGCCGCCGAGGCGTACCGTCGGGCTCTCGACCTGGTCGGCAACGAGCCGGAGCGGGCGTTCCTGCGGCGGCGGCTCGCGGAGGTCGCCGGCTCCGGCCGGCGGGCCGGAAACCACGGCACCCCGGGCGGGCCGTGACATAGGGTCGACCCCTCGCCGCCGCACCGCCCGGAGTACGCCACAGTGCATCTCGAACCGCTGCCCCTGACCGCGGACCGCCTCGTACTCCGCCCGTTCACCCCGGACGACGTCGACGGGATGTACGCCTACCAGCAGCTGCCCGAGGTGGCGCGGTACCTCTACCGGCCGCCCCGTACCCGGGAGCAGTGCGCGCGGATCATCTCCCGGCTAGGCCCGGCCACCCGCTGGGAACGCAAGGGTGACCAGCTCCTCCTGGCGGTCTGCCGGCGCGCCGGCACACCGGATCTACTCGGCGAGGTGGTGCTCACCCTCGACCACCCGCAGGCGGGGCAGGCCGAGATCGGCTGGATCACGCACCCGGCACAGCACGGACGGGGGTACGCCACCGAGGCGGCCCGCTGCCTGGCGGCGGCCGCCTTCGACCGGCTGGGCGTACACCGGCTCTTCGCCCGGCTCGACACCGAGAACACCGGGTCGGTGCGGGTCTGCGAGCGCCTCGGGATGCGCCGCGAGGCACACCTGGTCGAGAACGACCGCTACGCGGGACGTTGGGGCAGCGAGTACGTCTACGCCGCGCTCGCCCACGAACTCCGCCGCTGAGCGCCCGACGGCACGCCAGGCCGCCCGACGGCACGCCGCGCCGACACCGGCGCCGGCACCGCCCCGGCCGATGGATTCTGTGAGATCATCTCGATCCGCCACCATCCATAGGCGATCGGCGAATACCGCCCAGTACGGACGATGCTGGCAATGCATCGCGGTGCCGAAACTTCCGGTCATCTTCCGCACCGCCCCGTCCCCGTCCGGCGCCATTCCGGTCGGCGCTCCTGGCCAGGTATCGAGCGGGCCGCGAAGCCCTCGCCAGGCCAAACCGGGCTATCCGTATCGGGACGGTCGCCGATTGGAGCCAGATTGGCGTCGATTGAAGTTTCGGAATCTTTCCGTTAGCCTCCTGAAATCGAGTCCTGTCGATTCAACAAAGGTTGGGCCTCCGCTCATCCCCCAGCCGCACCGTCCACCGAGCCGGCAGCCACAGAGGACGGGAACGTCGACGACACACCCCACCCCGCCCCTTCCCGGACCCGAGAGGCAACAGGAAATGAGTGACAAGACCGTCCCTGACCCCAGACGCCTGATGGCAAGGCCCGGCCCGCGCGCCGCACTGGTCTCCCTCGCCGTCGGCGTCCTCGCCGCCGGCGCGGCCCTCACCTTCGCCGGCTCCGCCAGCGCCGCGACGACGCTCGGCGCGTCGGCGGCGGAACGGGGCCGCTACTTCGGCGCGGCCGTGGCGGCGAACAAGCTCGGCGACAGCACCTACACCACGATCCTGAACCGCGAGTTCAACAGCATCACCGCCGAGAACGAAATGAAGATCAACGCGACCGAACCGCAGCAGAACCAGTTCACGTTCGCCAACGGGGACCGGATCGTCAACCACGCCCTCAGCCGGGGCTGGAAGGTCCGCGGCCACACGCTCGCCTGGCACTCGCAACAGCCCGCCTGGATGGAGAGCATGTCCGGCAGCGCGCTGCGCCAGGCCATGCTCAACCACGTCACCCGGGTTGCCAGCTACTACGCCGGCAAGATCGACTCCTGGGACGTGGTGAACGAGGCGTTCGACGACGGCAACAACGGCGCCCGCCGCGACTCCAACCTGCAACGCACCGGCAACGACTGGATCGAGGCCGCGTTCCGGGCCGCCGACGCCGCGGACCCGAACGCGAAACTCTGCTACAACGACTACAACACCGACAACTGGACCTGGGCCAAGACCCAGGCCGTCTACCGCATGGTCCAGGACTTCAAACAACGCGGCGTACCCATCGACTGCGTCGGCTTCCAGTCACACTTCAACGCCGGCTCCCCGTACAACAGCAACTACCGCACCACCCTCTCCAGCTTCGCCGCTCTCGGCGTCGACGTACAGATCACCGAACTCGACATCGAAGGCTCCGGCACCACCCAGGCCAACACCTACCGCAACGTCGTCAACGACTGCCTCGCCGTCGCCCGCTGCAACGGCATCACCGTCTGGGGCGTACGAGACTGCGACTCCTGGCGCAGCGGCGGCACCCCCCTGCTCTTCGAGTGCAACGGCAACAAGAAGCAGGCGTACGACGCGACGCTCAACGCGCTGAACAACGGCGTGACCCCGACCAACCCGCCGACCAACCCGCCCACGAACCCGCCGACGAACCCGCCGACGCAGGGACCGGGCGGCTGCTCCGCGACGGTGTCGCTGAACTCCTGGAACGGCGGCTTCGTGGCCACCGTACGGGTGACCGCCGGCTCGTCCGGCACCAACGGCTGGTCGGTGGGCATGACACTGCCCTCCGGCGCCACCGTCACCAACGCCTGGAACGCCAACCGCAGCGGCAGCAGCGGAGCGGTGACGTTCACGAACGTCAGCTACAACGGCCGGATAGCCGCCGGAGGGTCGACGGAGTTCGGCTTCCAGGGCACCGGCAGCGGTACCGGGATGTCACCCACCTGTAGCGCCAGCTGACCTGACCAAGCACAGCCCGACCGGTGCGGAGGACCACTGTGGTCCTCCGCACCGGCGTCTGTGCGACGATCATCGGATGCCCGTCGACCAACACCTGCTGCTGGCGTTCACCCTGACCACGATCGTCGCAATGGTCACGCCCGGACCGGACATGCTCTTCGTGCTCGGTTGTGGGATGCGCGGCGGCTCCCGCGCCGGGCTGCTCGCCACCGCGGGGGTGGCGACCAGCGAGGCGGTGCACGTGGCCGTGGCGGCGGCCGGGCTGGCCGCGCTCTTCGCGGCGGCACCGACCGCGTTCGCGGTGGTCCGGATCGTCGGTGCCGCCTACCTGATCTATCTCGGCGTGCAGTTGATCCGGCACCGCCGGGACACCCCGGCCGAGCTGCCGACCGGCGGGCTGTCGGGCCGGAAGGCATACCTGAGCGGCCTGCTGACGAACCTGCTCAACCCCAAGATGGTCACCTTCACGATCGCGTTCCTGCCACAGTTCGTCAGCCCGGAACTGGGGCGGGTCTGGCTACAGTTCGTCATCCTCGGCGCCATCCTGATCGGGCTGGAGTTCCTGGTGGACGGTGCCGTCGGCGTGTTCGCCGGGCGGATCGGCGGCTGGCTGCGCCGCCGGGCGGCCGCGCGCCGCCGCATCGACACCGCGACCGGCGGGATCTTCATCGGCCTCGGGGTGCGGCTCGCCGTCGAGCGGTGAGCGGCACCCGCCCGGGGCGAGCGGGCCTGGCGCGGGCGGGGCCGGGGCTGGCGGATCCGGCGCGGGCAGGCCCGGGGCGGGCGGGGCCGGGTGTCGACTTCGCGAGGTGCGACAACCGGCACGTCGCGGGTTTCCCGCCGCTTCGTCCGGGTAGCACCGTGTACCGGTCACGGTGCGCGTCGTACCGGCCACCGGCGCGCGCCCGGCTCGGCGACCCGGAGGGAGTCCAGGTGACGGATCGACAGTGGTTGCGTGCCGGCTCGACGGCGGCGGTGCGCGGCGCCGCCCGGGGGGTGGTCGCCGCGATGGCGATGTCCGGCTTCCGGCAGGTGACCACCGGCCTGGGACTGGTCCGGCGTACGCCGCCCGAGCACGTACTCCGGCAGACCGCACCCAGCCTGTTCCGCCGGATCCCGGTGGCCCGTCGGCAGGCGCTCGTCGAGCTGCTGCACTGGGGGTACGGCGCCGGCGGCGGGGCGATCTTCGGACTGCTGCCCCGAGGGGTGCGGCGGCTGGCCTGGACCGGCCCGGCGTACGGCTTCGTCTTCTGGGCCATGTTCGAGGGGGCTCTCGCGCCCCTGCTCGGCATCGACGAGCGCCGGCACGGCGCCCTGGAGTCGTCGGCGCTGCTCGCCGACCACCTGCTCTACGGCATCGTGGTCGCCGCCTCTCCCTGGCCGCTCGGCGACTGATCCGGCTCGGACCGGTACGGCGCTGATCCGGCTCCGGCCGGTCCGTCGCCGGGGCGACCGCTCGCCCGGTGACGGCCGGCTGCACCGGACGGGCCGGGCTGGCCAGGATTCGCCGGTCAGGGCCGCGCCTCGCGCCGTGCCTGGCGACGCCGGCGGATCAGCCACCACGCCGCCAGGCAGAGCACCACCAGCGCGGCGAGGCCCGCACCGGCCTCCCCGAGATGGTCCTCGATCCGTCGCCAGGAGGCGCCGGCCAGATAGCCGACCAGCACCACCGCGCCCGCCCAGGCGGCGCCGCCGAGCGCGTTGAAGAGCAGGAACCGGCGGTACGGCATCCGGTTCATCCCGGCCAGTGCCGGCACCAGGGTCCGGAGGACGCCGACCCACCGTCCCAGCAGCACCGCCAGCGGCCCGTGCCGGGCGACGAACCGCTCGGCCCGGCACCAGCGCCGCTCGCCGATCCAGCGGCCGGCGCGACTGCGGCGCAGCGGCGGGCCACTCCAGCGGCCGATCTCGTAACCGACGCTGTCCCCGGCGATGGCGGCGACGGTGGCGACCACGATCATCGCCAGCAGGCTCACCCGGCCGGTCGCGGCGAGTGCTCCGCCGAGCAGCAGCGCGGTCTCGCCCGGGAGTACCAGGCCGACGAACGCGGCGGACTCGCCGAAGGCGAGCCCGCCGACCACCAGCAGCGCCGCCCAGCCGGAGAGCGCGGTAAGGGTGTCGATGACGCCGTCCACGCCTGCCGCCGGTCAGCCGCCGGCTGCCGGCCGGCGGCGGGCGGTCGGGTCGGCCGGGGCGGTCTCCACCCGGCCATCGTGCCCGACGAGATGCCGCGAAACGCTGCGATTGCCGCGACTGGTACCGCCGCTACCCGGCCGACTCGTCGAGGTGACCGGTGGCCCGGAGCACCGCCCGAGCGAACCGGCTGATCGGCAACGTGGCGATCTCCGTCCGGTCGAACCACCCGGCCGCGCCGATCTCGTCCCCGTCCGGAAGCGGCGTACCGGCGACGATCTCGACCTGGTAGACCGCCGTGACGTACGCGGCCCGGTCGCCGTGCGGATAGATCACCTCGAAGTCCGGCCCACCCAGTACGTCGAGCAGCCGCACCACCCGCACCTCGACCCCGATCTCCTCCCAAGCCTCGCGTACGGCGGCCTCGGCCGGGGACTCGCCGGGCTCGACGGCGCCGCCCACCAGACCCCATCCGTCGGTGTGCCCGCGGTGGCGGACCAGCAGCAGCCGGCCGGCCGGATCGACCGGCAGCACCGAGGCGCTGGGCAGTAGCAGCAGTTCGGTGGGCCCGACGGCGGCCCGCAGCCGGGCGATGTGCGGCGGAATCGGCATGTACGTCACGGTAGGCGTTGCCCGCCGCCGGCCGGCCGAGCCAAGCCGCGACACCCGCTCGGGCCGCACCGCCGGAATCGACAGCCGCTCGGGCGCACCGGATCACGGCGACAAACCTCCGATCGAAACGGACTTTCCGGGGCTTGTCGGGCGATAGGCTCGGCAGCGTGCGCCCCACCATCCAGTCCGATCCCCGGCTGCGGCCGGTCACCGCCACCGACCGGGTCTGGACCGGCGTGACCACCACCGGCGACGGCCGGGTCTTCGTGAGCTTCCCGTCCGCCGACGGCCCCGGCATGCAGGTCGGGGAGGTGGTCTCGGACGGCCGGATCCTCCCCTATCCGGACGCGGGCTGGAACGAGGTACGCGACCGGCCCGATCCCGAGGGCGCCTTCGTGCACGTCAACGGGTTGCGGATCGGGCCGGACGGGAACCTGTGGATCGTGGACGCCGGCAGCCCGGGGATCGGGCTGCCGGTCGTACCCGGAGGTCCCCGGCTGATCGTCGTCGACCCGCACTCGGCGACGGTGGTCCGCGGCTACGACCTCGGCCCGGCGCTGCGGCCGAACAGCTACGTCGACGACGTGCGGTTCAACGGCCGGATGGGCTACCTGACCGACGCGGGGGCGCCCGGACTGATCGTGCTGGACCTGGCGACCGGGGCGTGCCGGCGGGTACTCGACGGGCACGCCAGCACCGTCGCCCGGCGCCCGTTGCGGGCCGACGGAGAGCTGCTGCGCGACGCGCACGGCCGGGAACTGCGGATCCACGCCGACCAGTTGGAGGTCTCCCCGGACGGCCGGTACCTGTACTACCAGCCGGCGTCCGGGCCGCTGCACCGGATCGAGACCCGCTGCCTCGACGACCCGGGGATCCCGCCCGAGATCGTGGCCCGGCAGGTCGAGCCGTGGGTGGACACCCCGACCACCGGCGGTACGGCGATCGACGCGGCCGGGGTGATCTACCTGAGTGACGTGGACCGACGGCGGATCCTGGCGATCGGCCCGGACCGCCGGATCGAGGTGCTGCTCGCCGACCCCCGGCTGGTCTGGGGCGACGCGCTCTGGCTGGACGGCGCCGGCCAGCTCTGGATCCCGGCCGCCCAGCTGAACCGCACTCCGGGGCTGGCCGGCGGCTCGTCCAGCGTCGACTACCCGGTGTGGATCTACCGGATGCCGGTGGGTGCCGTGCCACCCGCCAACGACCACGCCTGATTCCGCCGGACCGCGCCGACATCCGTACGGGTGGCGCCGCGCCCCGATCCGGGTAACGCCGACCCCCGACACGGGTCGCGCTGACCCCCGTACGGCTGTCACACTGACCCCCGTCCGGCCGTCACCGTGACCCCTGTTCGGTGGTCGGTCGCGCGGCGGCGGTGGAGCGACGGGAGGGTCGGGGCACACATGTCTGCCTTTTCCGCCACCGGCTCCGCCACCGGCTCCGCCACCGGCGCCCCGGCCAGCGGGGTCGATCCCGCACCGGCCACCGCCGAGATGCCGGCGGCCAGCGCGCTGAGCTGGGTCTACACCGTCTTCCCGGCCCTGCTCCGGCTCACCTGCGGGCTGGCCTGCGCGGTGCCGGCGCTGGCGGTGCGCACCCCGCCGGTGCGGACCCCGCTGCTGGTCGCCGTGGTGGGTCTGCTGACCGTCTGGTCGGTGTGCTTCGCCGTCCTGGTGGTCCGGTGGCGGCGGCCGGGCCCGGCGATCGCCGTCGACCTGCTGCTCACCGTCGGCACCTGCCTGCTGATCCGGGATCTCGTCGCCACCGAGGTACTGCCCGGCGAGGTGAGCTGGGTCGCGATCCAGTCCAGCACCTCGGTGATCGTCGCCCAGTTCGTCCTGCCGGCCACCCGCTCGGTCCCGGCCGGGCTGCTGGTCGCCGCCGCGTACGGGATCGGCGCGCAGTTGGCCGGCGACGACGCCGAGGCGCTCGGGCACGCGATCACCCTCGCCGTGCAGACCGGCTCCGCGGCCGCACTGGCCGGGGTGGCCCGGCGCAGCAGCCGGCTCGCCGACGCCGCCTTCGCCGCCTACCAGGAGACCGCGCGGGCCGCCCTGACCGCTCGGGCCGCCCGGGCCGCGGAGCGGCAACAGAACCGCGACCTGCACGACACCGTCCTCTCCACGCTCACCGTGGTCGGTCTCGGCGCGGTCGCCGGGCGGTCACCGCTGCTGCGTGAGCGGGCCGCCGCCGACCTGCACACCCTGGCCGCGCTGGCCGGCAACAGGTCGACGGCCGGCGCCGGGCCGGCGGACGAGGTCCGGCTGGTCGCCCTCGACGAGCGGTTGCGTGCCCTGCTCGGCCGGCTGCCCGAGCTGCGGGTCGGCGCGGAACTGGAGCCGTGCGCCGTGCCGGCCCCGGTCGCCGAGGCGGTCACGCACAGCACCGGCGAAGCGCTGTCCAATGTGCTCCGGCACGCGCCCGGGGCGACCGCCTCGGTGCGGCTGCGCCGCGACGGCGACACCGTCGCGGTCGAGGTGGTCGACGACGGGCCGGGCTTCGACCCGGCCACCGTCCCCCGGCACCGGTACGGCCTGCGCGAGTCCGTGCACGGCCGGATGGCGACGGTCAGCGGCCTGGCCGAGGTGGACTCCGCCCCCGGCCGGGGCACCCGGATCCGGCTGGAGTGGTCCGATGTCGGCTGACCTCCACGGCGGTGCCGCGGGCACGGTCACCGCCACCGTCGAACGCGGTCCCCGGATCGCCGCCGTGCTGATCGCCTTCGGCTGGCATCTCGCCATCAACCTGCCGGCGGTACTCGGTGCCTGGTCGCAGTACCGGCTGCCCTGGCTCGTCGGCACCGGCTGGCTGGTCTTCGGCGCGGTCGGGGTGGTCGCCTCGGTCAACCTGCTGCGCGGGAGGCCCTCGCCGGCCTGGCCACTGGTCGGCGTACTGCTCGCGGTCGACGTGCTGGTCTTCGCCTGCGTACCGGGCTCGCTGGTCTTCGACTCCGCCAACTTCGGCTGGGCGACGCTGGGCTGGTTCGTCCTGCTCCTGCTCTGGGGCCGGCGGATCCCGGCCCTGGTCGCGGTACTCGCGGTCGGCGCGGCGATCGCCCTGGTCGGGGTAGTCACGCTGCGTGGCACCGGTGCCGCCGACCTGAGCCGGTACGCGATGGCCGTCTACGGCAACGCGACGCTGCCGATCGCGATGATGGTCGCGGTAAACCTGCTCGGCACCCTCGCCGGCAGCACCGCGCGGGCGGCGGCGGCCCGGACGGCGATCGAGACCGAGCGGGCCGCCGCCGGCCGGATGCACCAGAGCCGCCGGGACCGGCTCGCCGCGCTGGACCGGACCGCCGGGGCGATCCTGACCGACCTCGCGCAGGGCCGGGCCGACCCGGCGGACCCGGGCGTGCAGCGCCGGTGTGCCCTGGAGGCGTCCCGGCTGCGCCGGCTGATCGCCGAGTCCGACGACGTGCCGGACCCGCTGCTGCACGAGCTGCGCGCCTGTGTCGACGTGGTGGAACGCAACGGGCTGCCGGTCGACTTCGTGGCCGTCGGCACGCTGCCGCCGCTGCCGGTGGAGATCCGCCGGCAGCTCGCCGAGCCGCTGACCAGCACCCTGGCCGCCGCGACCCGGTGGGCCCGGCTGACCGTGGTCGGCCAGCCCGACGAGGTGGTGGTGAGCCTGACCACCCCCGGCACGTCCACCATCGTCACCGACCCGGCCGGCGCGGCCGACCCGGCCGGGCCGGCCGTCGGTGCCGACGGCGACGCGGTCACCGGCACCGACGTCGAGTACGTCTACGAGGAGAACGAGGAACTGGTATGGGTGCAGACCCGGTGGCGGGCGGCATGACCCCGGAACGGTCGCGGATCACCGTGGCGATCGTCGACGACCACCCGGTGGTCATCGAGGGGATCCGCTCGTGGCTGGCCACCGAGCCCCGGCTGGCGGTGGTGGCGACCGGCGAGGACCCCGACACGGTTCTCGCCGCCGGCCAGCCGGCCGACGTGATCCTACTCGACCTGCGGCTGCGCGGCCGGATGGCGATCGACAAGGTGACCGAGCTGAGCGGTGCCGGCCGCCGGGTGGTGGTCTACTCCGAACACAGCGACCCGGAGACCATCCTGGCCGTACTCGACGCCGGCGCGGTCGCCTTCCTGGCCAAGCAGGAGGGGCGGGAGCACTGCGTGGACACCGTGCTGGCGGCGGCGAGCGACCGGCCGTACGTGCCACCGGCGCTGGCCGGGGCGATCGTCGGCGACCGGCGCACCGGCCGGCCGGTACTGTCCGAGAAGGAACGTGAGGCGCTGCTGCTCTGGTTCCAGTCGATGTCGAAGGCGTCGGTCGCCCGCCGGATGAACATCAGCGAGCACACCGTCAAGCAGTACGTCGACCGGGCCCGGATCAAGTACGCCAGGGCCGGCCGGCCGGCACCGACGAAGGCGGCGCTGCTGGCCCGGGCGATCGAGGACGGGCTCGTCCGGGCCGACGAGATCGGCAACTAGTTCGGTCCCCGGGTCGCCGGTGCGGGACCGTAGATCCAACGGTTACCGCCCAACCGTTGTCCGTGACTCAGCCGAGCGTCCGACCCCCCAACAACCGTCGTGACAGCGGATCGGAAGTCCGCCAGCCTATGAGGTACGACGTCCCGTACCCGGGAGGCCCTCCCCCATGACCGAGAACGCGTCCCCGTTCTTCATCCGGCCGCACCGTTTCGACGACCCGGACCAGGACGACACCTACTTCCCCCGGCTCGACTGGCACCGCCGGCTGGTGCTGGACACCGACGAGCGGGTGCTGTGGCGTGACCGGGTCGAGGTGGCCGGTTACCTGCTCGCCCCCGACGCCGGCCCGGACGAGTTGGCCTGGTCGCTGCCCCGGCCGGCCGAGGTGACCGTCACCGACCGCCGGCTGACGTACGTCTGCGGCGACTGCCACATCGGACCGGCGCCCGCGCCGCGGCTCGCCGCCCGGCACCGGCGCCCGGTCGGCCCGGTCGGCACCGGGGTGGTGACCGGGCAGATCCGCTGGCAGTGGCCGGCCGGGCTGCGCATCCTCGCCGCCGGCACGGACCCGCGGACCGCACCGGGCAGCACCGACGAGCGCCTGCTCGTGGTCTGCGACGCGGTACGCGCCATCGGCCGGCCGGCGCTCGCCCTCTCCGGCGGCCCGCTCGACTCGCCGCAGAGCGTACGGCGGCTGGCCACCGTGATCCGGCGGGCGGTGGCCGGGTTCCGGCTCGCCAACCCGGCGATGGTGGAGCTGGCCCCGCCGGAGTGGGACGCGCTGCTGACCCGGGCCGGGCTGGCGCTGCACGCCGACGCCCTGGCCGATCCCCGGCGCGGCGTCGACCTGCCCGGATCGCTGCCGGTCGAGTTCGCGCACCGCGACGACTACTACCGGCGCGCCCTGCGGCACCGGAACCTGCCGGCACCGAGCCGCAGTGCCGCCTCGCCGACCGGCAACTCGGCGGCGCCGGGTGCGGGTTCGTCGACACCCGGCCGGAACGCGTCGCCGTCGGGGCGGAACTCGCCGGGCCGGATGCCCGGCGGTTCGCCGACCCGTTGGCCGGAACGGCAGCCCGGCCCGGCCTGACCCGACCGTCCGCCCTCGCCACGTCCTGCCGGCCTGCCGAACCGACCGCGCGCCCCGTCTCCGCCGTAACCGAACAGATCGACCCACAGCGGCAGGTGTCGCCCGGGTTCCGGGCGGGTATCCGTGCGCCGGGGTCGACAGGAGGCGGATATGGGCAACGCGGCCGACCGGCCGGACGGGTACGGCGGGCGCCCTGGTCAGCTACTCGACCGTCTTCCCTGGTTGGTGCGCTGGGCGGTGCTGGCCAGCCTGTGCCTGCTGGTGCTCACCGCCGGGGCGTACGTGCTGGCGCAGATCGCCACCCGGCTCGCCCCGCTGAGCATCGCGCTCGCGGCCACCCTGTTCCTGACCGCGCTGCTCGACCCGGTGGCCAGCCGGCTGCGCCGGTACCGCTTCCCGCCCGCGCTCGCCGCACTGGCCACCGTACTGCTGCTGCTGGGGTTGCTCGGCGGCGCCGTACTGCTGATCTGGCGGCTGACCGCCGACCAGTTCTCCGACCTGTCGAAACAGCTCGACCAGGGGCTGGAACGGACCCGGGAGTTCGTCACCGGCGCGCTGCCGATCAGCCAGCAGCAGCTCGACAGGCTGACCCAGCAGGCGGTCGGCGGCGTGCAGAAGGCGGCGCCCGACCCGCTCAGCGGCGCGGCGACCGTCGCGGAGGCGCTCGGTGGCCTGCTGCTGGTCCTGGTGCTGCTGTTCTTCCTGTTGAAGGACGGCCGCCCGATGTGGCGGTGGGTGCTGGACCGGGTGGCCGGGCGGCACCGGGCCCGGACGGCGGCGGCCGGCCGGGCCGGCTGGCGGACGCTGGGCGCGTACACCCGGGGCACGATGATGATCGCCGCGATCGACGCGATCGGCATCGGGATCGCCCTGGTGGTGCTCCGGGTGCCGCTGGCCCTGCCGCTGGCGGTGATCACGTTCCTCGGCGGCTTCGTGCCGATCATCGGCGCCACCGTCGCGGGCGGGGTGGCGGTGCTCGTCGCGCTCGCCGCGAAGGGTCCCACCACCGCACTGCTGGTGCTGGCCGCGGTGATCGCCGTGCAGCAGACCGAGGGGAACCTGCTCGAACCGCTGATCATGAAGCGGCAGGTCCGGTTGCACCCGGTGGTGGTGCTGCTGGCGGTCACCGCCGGCACCCTGCTCGGCGGCATCGTCGGCGCCTTCGTCTCGGTGCCGATCACCGCGGTGCTGTACCGGACGATCGACACCATAGCCGCGGACCGGCTCGCGACGAGTCAGGGCGCCGCGGCGGACCGGGACCCGGCGGGAGGCGGAGACCGGGCGGACCCGGCGGCGGCTGACGGGGAGGGTCGGGACGGCTCCGGTCACTGATCACTGACCGGTGCCGGCTCGGGGGCGCGTCGGGCGCGTCGGGCGCGTGCGCGGCGATTCCCGGGAACAGGACCGCGGGAGGACAACCTCGCACGGAGACTGTCGAGCTGGGCGCACGGACGGGGCACCACGCGCGGACCAGCGCCTTGCGGTCACTCGCAGTTGGGCGCACGGACGGGGCAGCTCGACAGTCTGCGCGCGGAGGTATCCCGCCCGCCGGAGCCCGCGGAGGTATCCCGCCCGCCGGAGCCCGACAAGGCTGGCCTGGCAGCGGGCCAGTTGCCGAGGCAGGGCCGGCTTACGGCGCGCCGAGCTGCCGGTGCAGTTCGGCACCGTCCAGGTCGGCCAGGTAGACCGGGGTACCGGGCTGGTGCCGGCGCCCCTCGGCCAGCCGGCCGGCATCCACCGGCTCGTACCCGACCTGCTCGATCAGGTCGGCGACCCGCCGCTTGGCGGCCGGGTCGTCACCGGAGACCGGGACGCCGTAGCGGCGCTGTGCCGAGGACTGCCTGCCGTACTCGCGCAGGTGGTCCCAGCGCATCGTGTTGAACGCCTTCACCACGTGCGCCTCCGGCAGGTGTTGCTGGAGCAACTCGCTGGAGGTGGTCCGGTCCTGGTCGAGCGCCGGATCCCGGCCGTCCCGCTCCGGGTAGTAGTTCCCGGTGTCGATCACCGTCCTGCCCGCCATCGGCTCGGCGGGCAACTCGGCGTACCGGCCGACGGGTACCGAGACCACCACCACCTCGCCGAACCGGGCCGCCTCCGGCACGGTCACCGGGCGCACCCGCTCGCCCAACTCGTCGGCGAGCCCCCGGAGGGTGTCCGGCCCCCGTGAGTTCGCCACCGCCACCTCGTGACCTGCCCTGCTGAACAACCGGGCCAGCGTGCCACCGACGTTCCCGGTGCCGACGATGCCGATCCGCACGTTCCTCCCCCTTCTCCACCGCCTGGGCGCCGAATTCCCGGCCGGCCACCGGACAAACACCCGCCCCGGGGTCCGGACGGCGGGCATAGGCTGGTCGGACCCGTCGGGAGGAGGTGGCAGGGTGACGACCGGACCGAGGTCGGAGTTCGTCGGGCGGCGCCCGGCGCCCGCGCTGCGGCCGTACCTCGCCGGGTACGTCGGCTACCGGGAGAGCGGCGTTCCGCCGGGGCGGCACCGGGGGCTGCCGTCGCCGTACCTGACGCTCATCGTCACCCTCGACGATCCGCTGGTGGTGGCCGCCCATCCGGACCCGGCCACCCCGCCCGGCCGGTACGACACCCTGCTCGGCGGCCTGCACACCGCACCCGCCCTGATCACGCACCCCGGGCAGCAGTCCGGGATCCAACTGGCGCTGCACCCGCTCGGTGCCCGGGCGCTGCTCGGCCTGCCCGCCGGGGAACTCGCGCACACCGACGTCGACGCCGGCAACGTGCTCGGCTCCTTCGCCGACGAGCTGCGGGACCGGTTGCGGGCCGCCGACGGCTGGGCCGGGCGGTTCGCGCTGCTCGACCGGCTGCTCACCGCACGGCTCGCCCCGGACACCCCGCTCCCGGCCGAACTCGTGCACGCCTGGCGGCGCCTGCGGGCCAGCGGCGGCCGGGTGCCGGTGACCGAGCTGGCCCGGGAAACCGGCTGGAGCTCCCGCTATCTGGGCCGCCGCTTCGACACCGAGATCGGGCTGAGCCCCAAGCGGGCCGCCCGGGTGGTGCGGTTCGACCGGGCCCGGCGGCTGCTCCGGCGCGGGTCCGCCACCGGCCGGCCCGGCGCGCTGGCCGAGCTGGCCGTCGCGGCGGGCTACTACGACCAGGCGCACCTCGACCGGGACTTCCGGGCCTTCGCCGGCTGCCCGCCGAGCCGCTGGCTGGCCGAGGAGACCGCCGGTGGCGAGTTCCGAAACGTCCAAGCCGGGGCGGCTGCCGGGGCGGCAGACTCGGCGGCATGACAGTCAACTCGCCGCCTCCGCCGCAGGTCTGGCCCACGCTGAGAGCCCGCGACGCCCGGGGGCTGATCCGGTTCCTGGTCGACGCGTTCGGTTTCGAGGAGGTGATGGTCAGCGCCGACGGCGACCTGGTGCACCATGCCCAGCTCCGCTGGCCGCCCGGCGGCGGCATCATGCTCGGCTCGGTACGGGACGACCCGGCCGACCCGTGGCCGGTGCAGCCGGGCAGCTTCGGAGCGTACGCCGTCACCGACGAGCTGGCCGAACTCTATGGCCGGGCGGTCGCCGCCGGTGCCGAGGTGGTGCGGGAGCTGCGGAAGACCGACTACGGCACGCAGGAGTTCCTGGTCCGTGACCCGGAGGGCAACCGCTGGTCGTTCGGCACCTACCGGGGCGAGCCGGTCCCCTCCTGACCGACCCGCCCCGCCCCCGCCTCCCGGTTACGCCGCGCTGTAGGTGAGGCAGTGGTCCAGACGGACGCTGTCGTCGTGGCTCCAGTACTCGACGATCCGGTCGCCGGCCACCCGCAGGATGTCGACCCCGGAACAGGCCACGATGATCCGATGTGGACAAGGCGTCTCCGGGTCGTCGCCGGCCCGGACGAGCTGCCACCGGCCGGCGATCAGGTCCGGCCCGATGATCGGCCCGACCTCGACGGCGAGCCGCGCGTCCGGACAGTTGGCGTGCCGGCCGGAGACCCAGGCGACAAGCGCCTGCCGGCCCCGGACCCGCTCCGGCGAACCACCGGGCACCGGCAGGTGGGCCAGCACCGTGGGCGCGAGGATCTCCTCGACGAGCGACCGGTCGCCGTTGCGCAGCGCGATCCAGTTCTGCCAGAGCATCGGCCGGGAGTCGACCGGGACCACGACCGAGCTGTGGTTGGTGTTGATGGTCATCGCGAGAGTCCTCCCGTGGGCGGTGATCCGGCCCGCTCCGGCGATCGGCCGACGGAGCGGGCCGGCCTCGTCACCCACCATTCTCGACGCCGGTCAGGACAGCATCCTGTCCGCTTTTCTCGGCGAATCCGCTCGTCCGGGCAGCCGCAGCCGGGTCGCCGGCAGGTCCACACCGGCCCGCCAGGCCGGCTCGACCGGCCGGGGCGGCGCGGTCTCGTTGGTCGGCGCCGCCCGGCGCACCCGGTCCAGCCGGAAGCCGCGCACCTCCTGCCGGAGCCGGCACCAGCCGACCAGATACCAGAGCCGGCCGGCACCGAGCAGCTCCACCGGCTCGATCAGCCGGTGCGAGGTGGCGCCGTTGCGGTCGACGTACTCGATCGCCAGCACGGTGCGGCTGAGCAGCGCCTCACCGGCGGTCCGGAGCACCTGCCGGGCCGGTGGTGCCGCCGCCGGCTCCGGCTCCAGCGCCGCCAGCCGGATCCGGCCGGCCAGCTCGGCCACCGCCTCCACTCCGGACGGCGGCATCACCGCGAGGATCTTGTGCAGCACCGAGCGTGCCGCGTCGAGGAACGGGGTGTCGGCCATCGTCTCCAGCGCCACGGCGGCGACGACCGCCTCGCGCGGGGTGATGTTCACCGGCGGCAGCGTGTAGGCCCGGTCCAGCACGTAGCCGCCGCCCCGGCCCAGCTCGGGATAGATGGGCACGCCGGACTCCTGTAGGGCGCCGATGTCCCGCCTGATCGTGCGCGCGTCGACCTCGAATCGGTCGGCGAGCCACCGTGCGCTGCGCGGTCGGGGTGCGACCGCACGCAACTCCTCCACCAGGGCATAAAGCCGATCGGTACGGTTCACCTGCCAAAACTACCGATCCGGTACGACGTTTCCGGGTGTAAGGAAGGGCCCCCGCATATCGTTTTTTGTTGTAGCGGGGGCCCTTCCTTACACCTTCAGGAGCCGCTGTTCACCAGGGGCGTGTCGGCCAGCCGCAGTACGATCCCGGCCAGTGCCGGGGTACGGGTGTCCCGGGGGTCGCTGAGCAGACCGGCCCAGAACCGGGCGTCCCGGGCCGCGTCCCCGGCACCGGTCTCGTCGTACGCCCGGGCGAGCATCTGCAACGTGGCCGCCTGCGCCGACGGCATGCTCATCTCCTCGAACGTCCGCACGCACCGGCGCAGTACGCCGACCGCCGCCTCGGCCCGGCCCTCGCCGATCCAGCTCACCGCCAGGTCCCGGGCCAGCCCGGTGGCCCAGGGGCGGTCACCCAACCGCACCGCCAGGTCGTGACTCTGCTGGAGCCGGTGCACCGCCTCGGCCCGCCGGCCCAGGCAGACCGCCGCCGAGGCGAGGTGCCGCAACGCGGCCAGCAGCACGTACCGGTCGTTGACCGTACGCAGCAACGCCACGGCCCGCTCCGCGGCGGCGTACGCCAGCGCCGGCTCGTCGCGGAGCAGCCGGGTCACCGCGAGCGCGTTCAGGCAGCGGGCGGTGACGATCTCGGCCGCACCCAGCTCGTCGGCCTCGGCGACCGCCGCCTCGTCGACGGCCAACGCCTCGTCCAGCCGCCCCAGCCCCCGGTACGCCGCCGAGAGCACCGGCGCGGCCAGCAGGGCGCCCAGCGGGTCCCCCTCGGCCCGGAACAGCGCCACCGCCCGCTCGGCCGTCGAGGCGGCGTCCTCGGCGCGGTTCTGGTAGTCGTAGAGCACCGCCTCGTCGCTGAGTACGCAGGCCAGGCCGTGCCGGTCGGCGAGCCGCTCGTAACGGATCCGGCCCTCGCGCAGCCGCTCGGCGGCGCCGGTCAGGTCGCCCCGGGCCAGTCGCAGCAGCCCGAGCACGAAGTCGGCGCGGGCCACCGTCCGGTCGTCGCCGATCCGCTCGGCGGCCTGCCGGGCCAGCCGCTGCACCGCCTGGAGTTCCGTCCAGTGCCCGTGCACCCAGCAGAACGGGGCGAGCCGCTCGGCGAGGTCGATCGCGGCCCGCTCGGCACCGCACTCCGGGGCGAGCCCGAGCAGGCCGGTGAGGAAGTCGAGTTCGGCCGCGAACCAGCCGAGCGGGTCGGCGGCGACCCGTTCGGCGGCGCGCGCCGGGCGTACCCCTTCGGCCGGCTCCGTCAGGCGGGCCCAGGTCAGGGTCCGGGGCAGCCGGCGGGCGGCGCTGCCGACGAGCGTCGCTGCCGCCGCCACCAGCCGGCGCCGCGCCGCCGCCCGCCGACCCGGCTGCCCGGCCGGTTCGGCGGGGGAACCGTTCGGGGCCGGTGTCCCGTCGGGGCCGGCCACCGTCCGAAGTGGTCGGTCGGCGGTGGCGGCGAGTTCCTCGGCGTAGACCCGGAGCAGGTCGTGCAGCCGGTAGCGGGGCTCGCCGCCGTCGGCCGGCCGGGCCACCTCCAGCAGGCTCGCCTCGACCAGCTCGTCGAGCATCCGGTCGGCGTCGGCGCTGTCCAGCAGTTCGGCGACCGCCCAGGCCGCGAAGGAGACCGGGCCGAGCGAGCCGAGCAGCCCGAACGCCTCCCGGGTCGGCGGGGAGAGCGCCTGCACGCTCAACGCCAGGCTGGCCCGGACCTGGAGGTCTCCGGCGGCCAGTTCGTCGAGGCGCTGCCGCTCGTCGTCGAGGCGGTCGGCGAGGATGGCCAGCGGCCACGACCGGTTGGCGAGCCGGGTGCCGGCGATCCGGACCGCCAGTGGCAGGTTGCCACAGGCGGCGGCGATCCGGGCCGCCTGGCCCGGCTCCTCGGCCACCCGTTCCGGGCCGACGACGTCGGCCAGCAGTGCCCGCGCCTCGTCGTCGGTGAGCGGGCCGACCGGCAGGTGCCGGGCGTCGATCAGGCCGCTGAGCCGGCGCCGGCTGGTGGTCAGCACGGCGCTGCCGGGAGTACCCGGGATCAGCGGCCGGACCTGCGCGGCGGTGGCGGCGTCGTCGAGCACGACGAGCACCCGCCGGTCGGCGAGCCGGGCCCGGTAGGCGGCGGCCAGCGCGGAGAGGTTCTGCGGCAGCGCCGAGCCGGGTACGCCGAGTACCCGGAGCAGGTCGGCCAGGACGGCGGCCGGATCGCGGGGCGCGGCCGAGGCGCCGGCCAGGTGTACGAAGAGCTGCCCGTCCGGGAACCGGTCCCGGATCTGGTGTGCCACCGTCACCGCCAGGGCGCTCTTGCCCACGCCCGGCTGGCCGGAGACGGCCACCACCGGCACCCCGCCGCCGGTCGGGTCCAGCATCCGCTCGATCCGCTCGATGCCGGCGGCCCGGCCGACGAAGCCGGGCAGGGCCGGCGGCAGCTGGCAGACCGGGAACGGGGACCGTGCGACGGGCTCGGCCCGGCTGCCGGCCGGGTCGACCGCCGGCTCCTCGCCGCGCAGGATCGTCTGGTGCAGCCGGCGCAGCTCGGGTCCCGGCTCGACGCCCAGTTCGGTCACGAGGACCTCCCGGGCCCGCTGGTACGCGGCCAGCGCGTCGGCCCGGCGCCCGGCCCGGTACAGCGCCACCATCAGCTGGCCGTACGGCCGTTCCCGCATCGGGTGCCCGGTCACCAGCTCGTGCAGTTCGGTGAGTACGGTGGCGAGGTCGCCGCCGCTGCGCAGGTCGGCGTCGACACAGTCCTCCTGGGCGCCGACCCGTTCGAGTTCCCAGCGGGCGAGTTCGGGTTCCAGCGTCGGCACGGTCAGGTCGGCCAGTGGCCGTCCCCGCCACTGCCGCAGCCCGAGCCGGAACCGTTGCGCCGCCAGCGCCGGGTCGCCCGCGGCCAGGGCCGCCCGCCCGGTGGCCACCTCGCGGCGGAACACCAGCACGTCAACGTCGTCGGTCGCCACCCGCAGCAGGTAGCCGTCGCCGCGGTGCTCGATGGCGACGTCGGGCAGCCGCTCCCGCAGCCGGGAGACGTAGGTCTGCAGGTTGGAGGCGTACGAGGCCGGTGGGCGGTCGCCCCAGAGCGTCTGCACCAGTCGGTCGACGGTGACGAGTCGGCCGGCGCCGACCAGCAGCGTGCCCAGCACGGTGCGCTGGTGCCGGCTGCGCAGTACCAGCTCGGCGCCGGAGTCCGCGCAGACCCGCAGCGGGCCGAGCACCCCGAACTTCACTCGCCGTCTCCTGATGGCCGCAGGCGAATCACGGACATGAAACCGTACTACGGTGTCTGCCCAGCATGCGGCGGTGGATCGGCCCGGTCCCGGCGTGGCGTGTGGCAATCGTGTGGCAGTTGTGTGGCGGGCATCCCCAAGCTGCTAGAGGCCCGCGGGGGGCGGGCCGGTCACGGGGGTCGGCGTTCGGAGGGAATCCGGTGCCGGGGAGAGCGTCTCCGGCACCGGATCGAACGCCGGGCACCCGAGCCGTCCGATGTGCACCGCCGGGTCGAGCCCGAGGCGGCATGGCGGTGCGGCGTCGTCCGCCGGGCCGCCACACCGGGCCGCCAGACCGGAGCCGCCAGGTCACCGGGCCGCCAGGTCACCGGGCCGGCGGACTGCCGGTGGACTGCGGCTGCGACACTTCCCGGTGTCGGCGGCCCGCGCCGGTCAGTTCCGGCCGGGCCGCTCCGGCCGCCGGTCCCCACCGGCGCAGCTTCCAACAACCCCGGCAGGCCGCTCGCACCGGCCCGGACGGGCGCGACCGCAATACTTACCCTCGAAAGGCAACGATGTCCACATATCCACCCCCGGGCTACGGTCCGGACGGGCCTTCCCAGGACCCTCGCCAGTCTGGCGGGTACGGCGCTCCGGGAGCCGGCGGCGACTCCGGCTACCCGCCGCCCGGCTCGGGCTCCTACCCGCCGCCCGGCTCGGGCTCCTACCCGCCGCCCGGCTCGGGCTCCTACCCGCCGCCCGGCTCGGGCTCCTACCCGCCGCCCGGCTCGGGCTCCTACCCGCCGCCCTCGGGCTCGGGCTCGTACCCGCCGCCGTCCGGTTACCCGGCGCAGGGCGACTACCCGTCGGCGCCGGGCTCGCCGGCCGGACCTGCGGGGCAGACCGGCACCCCGGTCCCGCCGAAGAAGAGCAAGGCGCCGCTGATCGTCGGCATCGTCCTCGGCGTCCTGCTGCTCTGCTGCGGCGGCGGCACGGCGGCGGTCCTCTGGGCCGGTGACGACGAGGACCCGTCGAACGTCTCCGCCGAGCAGACCCCGACCCCGAAGCCGAGCGCAAAGACGACGCCGCCGAAGGGCAAGCCGTCGCCGACCCCGGAGGAGGACTCGGTGGAGGGCAACCTCGACCAGTTCAAGAAGGGCGACTGCCTCACCCTCGACGACTCCGGCAAGGTCGAGGAGGCAAGTTGCGGTGCCCGGGGCGCGCTCAAGGTGCTGCTCCGCAAGGACGGCACCATCAGCGAGTCCGCCTGCGAGAAGACCGACTACACGCAGTACCTCTACCAGGACGGCACGATCGGGACGCTCCAGGACTTCATCCTGTGCGTAGCCCCGGCCCGCTGACGCCCGAGCCGATGTCGGCCCGCCCCCTCGCGGCCCGTGAGGGGGCGGGCCGACAGGGGGCGGGACGCGCGGCGACGCGGTCGACGGCCGGGTCGCTTCCTTAGCCAGCAACCAAGCGATTCTTAAGACTGAACTAAGCGGGCCGCTCGGGCTTGGTTTCCGACACATCGACCCGGTACATATTCTTCGTGACTCGTCGTCGGGATGTCGATACGGCCGAGCCGCTCACCGAATGGGTGACCGGCCTGCTGCCCCGGGTGCCGTCCGAGGACCCCTACGACCGGCCACCCCGGGGGCGTGACCGCGAGGGGTACGACGAGTTCGACAGGTACGCCCCCGCCGAACCCGCGGATCCGGCGGACGCCTGGTCGAATCCGTCGCGCGGCCGGGAGCCGTCGCGTGGCCGGGAGCCGTCGCGCGGCAGGAACTCCTGGTCGTACGCGGACCAGGCCCCGGCGTACCGGCCCAACCCGATCAGCGGGGCCGCCGAGGCGGCCCGGCACCGGGAGACCGCCGAGGTCGAGCCGTACGACCGCAGCGGCCGGCTCTTCTTCCACATCGTCTTCTGGTCGGCGCTGGCCACCAGTGTCTATCTCTGGTGGCTGAACACCCCGACCGGCTCGATCCGGAACACCGCCGACATCCTGATCGCCGGTGGCCGGCTCACCGGCATGGTCGGCGGGTTCCTGCTGCTCGCCCAGGTGCTGCTGATGAGCCGGGTGCGCTGGCTGGAGCGCTGGATCGGCGCGCACTCGCTGCTGATCTGGCACCGGGAGCTGGGCGCCTTCCTGCTGCTGGCCATCCTGGCGCACGCCGGGCTGATCGCGGTCGGCTACAGCAAGCTGACCAACACCCCGATCGTCGAGGGCACCTGGACGCTGCTGAGCACGTACGAGGACATGATCAGCGCGACGGTGGCCACCGGCATCCTGGTCGGCATCGCGCTGCTGGCCATCCGGGCGATCCGCCGGATGATGAACTACGAACTCTGGTACTACCTGCACCTGAGCACCTACCTGGTGCTGCTGTTCAGCTACGGCCACCAGTTCGCCACCGGGCGGGAGCTGTCCAAGCCGGGCTTCGGGATGTACTTCTGGGCCGGGCTCTACGTCTTCGTCGTCGCCTGTGTCCTGTGGGGACGGATCATCTCCCCGATCGCGTTCAACCTGCGGCACCGGCTGCGGGTCGAGGACGTGGTGCCGGAGGCGTTCGAGATGGTCTCCATCTACATCTCCGGCAACCGACTGGACGAGCTGGACGCCCGCGCCGGGCAGTACTTCCGGTGGCGGTTCCTGACCAAGGGCTGCTGGTGGCAGGCGCACCCGTTCTCGCTCTCGGCCGCGCCGAACGAGCAGTGGCTGCGGCTGACCGTCAAGGTCGTCGGCGACCACACCGAGTCGCTGCAATACCTGGAGCCCGGCACCCGGATCTTCGCCGAGGGGCCGTCCGGGGTCTTCACCGCCGACCGGGCGATCCGGCCCCGGGCCCTGCTGATCGCCGGTGGCAGCGGCATCGCGCCGATCCGGGCGCTGCTGGAGGACCTGCCCGAGCAGACCGTGGTGATCTACCGCTCGCGCAGCGAGGAGGAGCTGCTCTTCCGCGACGAGCTGGACTTCCTGGCCCGCTCCCGCAACGCCCAGGTCTGGTACGTCATCGGTTCCCGCGACGACCCGGCACCCCGGCATCTCTTCACCGCGAAGGGCATGCGCGAGCTGGTGCCGGACGTACGCCGTCGGGACGTCTACCTCTGCGGCCCGCCCGGCCTGGTCGACGTCTCGATGCGGACGATGCGCAAGCTCCGGGTGCCGCGCCGGCAGATCCACCTCGACCCGTTCGAATTCTGACCCCCCGCACACCCCCACCCCCTACGGAGGTAACTCCCGTGCGTCGTGCCGCCTTCGCCGTCCTCGGTACCGCCATCGGCGCCAGCCTGCTGATCGGCGCCAAGCTCGGCACCTCGACCGAAGCCCCCGGCGACCAGGTGGCGCTGGAGGAGGAGACCGACGGCGGGGCCGCCGCCGCGCCACCGGCCGGCAGCACGCCGGGCGCGAAGAAGACCACCGCGCCGCCGGCCAAGAAGCCCCCGGCGAAGGCTCCGGCGGGCGGCCTGAAGGACGGCACCTACGCGGGGGCGACCGCCAACTACGACTACGGTGCGATCAAGGTGACCATCACGGTCGCCGGTGGCAAGGTCACCGACGCCGACGCCAGCTATCCGGACGAGGACCCGACCAGCGCCAGCATCAACCAGGGCGCGATCCCGAAGCTGCGCCAGCAGGCGCTCGCGGCCACCAGTGCCAGCAAGGTGAACACGGTCTCCGGGGCGAGTCTGACCAGTGCGGCCTACAAGGCGTCGTTGCAGTCCGCGCTCGACAAGGCGAAGGCCTGAGCGGCGATGGGTACCGCCGGGCTGCGTCGGGTCGAGCAGATCATGGGTACGCCGATAAGCGTGCAGCTCACCGACCCGCTGCCGCCCCGGCGCCTTGCGGCGCTCGCCGAGCAGACGTTCGACTGGTTCCGCGAGGTGGACGAGCGGTTCAGCACCTACAAGGAGCACAGCGAGGTCAACCGCTTCCACCGGGGCGAGCTGTCCATCCAGGACTGTTCGGCCGACCTGCGGCTGGTGGTCGAGGCCTGCGCCGACCTGTGGCGGGAGACCGACGGCTACTTCGACGCGTACGCCACCGGCCGGTTCGACCCGTCCGGCTATGTGAAGGGCTGGTCGGTGCAGGTGGCGTCGGACCGGCTGCTGGCGGCCGGCTGCCGGTCGCACTGGATCAACGCGGGCGGGGACATCCGGGCCCGGGGCGGCCCGCGTCCGGGTGAGCCGTGGCGGATCGGCATCCGGCACCCGTGGCAGGCGGACCAGATCTGCTGGGTACTCGGCGGGAACGACTTCGCGATCGCCACCTCCGGGACGTACGAGCGGGGCTTCCACGTGGTCGACCCGTACCGGGGTGCTCCGGCCACCGAGCTGACCTCGGTCACCGTGGTCGGCACGGATCTCGGCCGCACCGACGCGTACGCCACCGCCGGGGTGGCGATGGGGCAGGCCGGGCTGCGCTGGCTGGCCGATCTGCCGGAGTACGAGGTCGGCATCGTCACCTCCGAGGAACTCTGCTACCGCACCGACGGCTTCCCGGTGCTGCCGCTCGACCCGGACGCGCCGGGGCCGCCGTCACCGGCGCACTCCGATGTCACCGGCCAGCCCGCCCACGGCTGGGCCGACGGCCGGCGGAGCTGACGGCCGGCGGAGCTGACGGCCGGCGGAGCTGACGGCCGGCGGAGCTGCCGAGGGCGGAGCTGCCGGAACGGAACCGGCGGGGAGGAGCCGGCGGGAGCGGGGTCAGCCGGGCAGTCGGCCGACGAACCACTCCGCCGCCTCCCGGGCCACCTGGTCCAGGGTGCCGGGTTCCTCGAAGAGGTGGCTGGCACCGGGCACCACCCGCAGTCGCGCACCGGCGTCGAGGTCGCCAAGCGCCAGGTCGTTGAGCCGCAGTACCTCGTCGTCCAGGCCGCCGACCAGCAGCAGGGTTCCGGCGCGTACCCGGGGCAGGTCGGCGCCGGCCAAGTCCGGGCGCCCGCCCCGGGAGACGACCGCGTACACCTGGTCGGGGCGCTGCGCGGCGGCGCGGAGCGCGGCGGCGGCTCCGGTACTCGCCCCGAAGAGCCCGATCGGCAGCCGGCCGGCCGGTTGCGCTGTCGACAGCCAGTCGACGACGCCGACGAGTCGGTCGGTGAGCAGGCCGATGTCGAAGCGCAGTTCCCCGGTCCGGTCGTCGAGCGCCTCCTCGTCCCGGGTCAGCAGGTCGACGAGTACGGTGGCCAGGCCGCTGCGGTTGAGCGCCTCGGCCACCATCCGGTTGCGCGGGCTGTGCCGGGAGCTGCCGCTGCCGTGTGCGAACAGGACGATCCCGCGCGCGTCGGCGGGGACGACCAGGTCGCCGACGAGGCGTACCTCCCCGGCCGGAATGGTGGTCTCGGTGGTTCCGTCCATCGGCTGCCTCTCCTGCCTGTCGCCGGGCGCGTTCGGCCGCGTACCACCGACCCGCCGCTCCGTCGGTCCCACCCGGCGCCTCCGGTCCGGTTTCAGCCGGCGGTTTCGGTCCGGTCTCAGCCGGCGGTTTCGTCCGGCTTACCCGCCGGTGCCCGGGTCAACCACCCGGCCGCCCCGGAACGGGGTTTGCGGCTGCCTGACCGGGGAAGGCCACCGCAGCATCCGACTAGACGCCGGCCGGCCGCCGTGCCGACCGGCGGAGGAACGGAAGGGGCGCTATGGCCCGCCACAAATCCGGCAAGGCGAAGTCCAGCTCGGCCCGGACCGACGACGCGGGGCAGCAGGCCCCCGACCGGAGCGAATGGGCGGACGAGGCGGCCAAGGCGAGGTCGCTCGACGACCCGCGCCGGATGCCGCCGCGCGACGCGGTAGGCATGCCGTCCAGCGGCGAGCGGTACTCGGAGGATCCGCGCGACCACTGACCGGGCGACGGCAGCCCGGCACGAACCGATCGACGATCCGCTGTCAGATCCTTGGAGACCCGTGGTCAGTCTCGACCATGAGTCTCCAAGGATCTTTTTGCAGCAATATCAGTGTTGACTTAATTAAGTTATAGCTGACATAGTTCCCGGGTGCACACGTTCGACACCCCCGCGCGCCGGGGCGGGCCGACAGCGGTCAGCCGGGAGATCGGCAGCTGGCTGGAACGCCTCCGGCTGTTCTGGAGCCAGCGCCTCGACGCGCTGGCCGGCGAACTCGCCCGCCGTGAAGGCGAACGCCCCGAACAGCACGTCACCGGCGCGGACACCGCCGGAACACCGGACCAGCCCGTCAACGAGGAGAACCCGTGATCGACATCGTCAACCAGATCAACGCCACCCAGCGGGAGATAGGCAACCAGGCGGTCACCGGCGGACCGGGGCGGTCGGTGCTGCTCCGCCGGAGCTACGACGCCCCGGTCGAGGACGTCTGGCACGCCTGCACCGACCCGGAGCGGCTCGGCCGATGGCTCGGCGTGGTCGAGGGCAACCTCCGGGTCGGCGGCAGGTTCCAGCTCAAGGAGAACGCCGGTGGCGAGATCCTGCGCTGCGAGGAACCCCGGCTGCTCAAGGTCACCTGGCTCTTCGGCGAGGGCATGCCGACCGAGGTGGAGGTACGACTGTCACCCGGCGAGGACGGCCGGACCCTCTTCGAGCTGGAACACGCCTCACCGGCCCAGATCGTCGACGAACTCGTCAACACCTACGGTCCGGGCGGCACGATCGGCATCGGCGTCGGTTGGGACCTCGCGCTGCTCGGCCTCGACCTCTTCCTGCGCGACGTCGAATTCGATCCCGCCAGCTGGCAGCACACCCCCGAGGCAAGGGACTTCGCCACCCGCGGCTGCCACGCCTGGGGACGGGCGGTCCAGGTCGCCTGGGGGACGAGTGACGACGACGTCGCCACCGCCGTCGCGTTCGCGACGCAGCACTTCGTCCCCGAGACCGACAGCGCCGGCTGACGGCCCCCGTCGCCCGGTGGGCGAATGAGCACAGCACAATCAGGAGGTGCCGATGACCGAGCCGGGAGTGCCCGAGGTGATGGCCGAGCTGGCCGCGTTGGACGACCCGAAGATGCGCGAGGCGAACGAGAGACACGGTGACGACCACGGGGTGAACCTCGGCCAGCTGCGCGCGCTGGCCAAGCAGCTGAAGACGCAGCAGGACCTCGCCCGCCAGCTCTGGCGGACGGAGGACACCGCGGCCAGGCTGCTGGCGCTGCTGATCTGCCGCCCGAAGGCGTTCGACCGTGCCGAACTCGACACCATGCTGCGGCAGGCGCGCACGCCCAAGGTGCACGACTGGCTGGTCAACTACGTGGTGAAGAAGAACCCGCACGCCGAGGAGCTGCGGCTGACCTGGTTCGCCGACCCGGATCCGGTGGTCGCCAGCGCCGGTTGGGCCCTGACCAGCGAGCGGGTGGCGAAGAAGCCGGAGGGGCTCGACCTGCGCGGACTGCTCGACACCATCGAGGCGGAGATGAGGGACGCCCCGGATCGTCTCCAGTGGGCGATGAACAGCTGCTTGGCCCAGATCGGCATCGACCACCCCGGACACCGCGCCCGGGCGATCGACATCGGCGAGCGCCTACAGGTGCTCAAGGACTACCCGACGTCGCCCGGCTGCACGTCCCCGTACGCGCCCGTCTGGATCGGGGAGATGGTGCGCCGGCAGCGGGGCGGCTGACCCGGGGGGCACAAATTCCACGCCGGACTCCGCCGAATCCATGAATCGACCCGGTTGACCAGGTAGTCTGACTCCGGTTCCGCCCGGTGGCGCACCCCTCCGCGCCGGCGTGACCGCCGCCGAGTCACCCGTCAGGGTGAGCCGGGGACCCAGGTAGGTGGGGTGAGTCCGCAACCGCGGTAGGGGCTTGTTCCGTCCCGAACCCGTCAGCTAACCCGGTAGGCGGGCGACGGAGGGACATGCATGACGGGATCCACCCGCCGGCGGCTGCCGCTGGCCCTGGCCCTGATCGCCACGTTCGGCGCGCTCACCGGGGCGGCGCTCCGGCCGGACGTCGCGGAGGCGAACAGCCCCGCCGCACTCGGCGACGAGGGCGACACACCACTCTTACGCGACGTGCTCGAATCCACCGGCCGAGGCTACCTACAGGCGAAGAACGCGCTGGCCAACGCCAAGGCCCGGCAGGCGAAGATCGCCGCCGAGCTGCGCCGGGTGGAGGCACGGATCGCGGAGCTGCGCCCCCGGGTCGAGGAGGTGGCCCGGACGGCGTACCGGACGGGTCGGATCGGCCCGGTGCTGGCCCTCCTGCACAGCAGCTCGGCCGACGAGCTGCTGGAGCGCGCCCGTCGGCTGGAGGCGGTGGCGCTGCAGGACGACGACGCGCTGCGCGCGCTCGGCGAGGCTCGGGAGCGGGCCACCCGGGCGAAGCGGGCGCTGGACGCCCAGGTCGTCGAGGAGCGCCGGCAGCTCGCCATCATGCTGCGGCAGAAGCAGGCCGCCGAGCGGGCCCTGGCCCAGGTCGGCGGGGCCTCCACCGGAGGATTCGTCAACGCCAGCTCGCCGCTGGCCCGGCCGGCGCCACGGGCCGGCGACGGCTCCTGGCCGCCGCAGTCGTGCAGCCGGCCCGACCCGACCACCACCGGCTGCGTCACGCCGCGAACCCTGCACGCCTTCGCCGAGGCGCGCCAGGCCGGCTTCACCAGGTTCGCCGGCTGCTACCGCTCCGGCGGCCCGTACGAGCACCCGAAGGGGCGGGCCTGCGACTTCTCCGCCGAGCCGGGCGGGTTCCGTGGCGCCGCCAGCGGAGCCGACCGCACCTACGGCAACAATCTCGCCGCGTTCTTCGTCCGCAACGCCGACCGGATCGGCGTGCTCTACGTGATCTGGTACCGGCAGATCTGGTTACCGACCACCGGCTGGAAGTCGTACGGCGGGGCGCGCGGCGACCCGTCCAGCGACCACACCAACCACGTGCACCTGTCGCTGGTCTGACGCCCCGGGAGAACAGCCCCGGGAGACAAGCCCCGGCCAGGTTGTCACGGTGTGCTGGCGTCGCGATGGGTCACCTGGTAGGTGGCATCGACCGCATCGGTCTCCAGCAGCACCGTCAGCAGGCCGTCCGGCAGCGTGCAGGTGAGGGTGCGGTCGGCCGACGGGCTGAGGGTGTAGCAGTGCCGGATCCCGCTCTCGTCGAAGATCGAGATCGTCGCGTCGCCGGTCCCCGAGATGCGCTGGTAGCGGAACGCCTCGCGCACCGCGTGCTGGTCGGCCGGCACCGTGAAGCAGAACCCGAACCGCTCGCTGCCACTGGTGACCGTCAGGCCCGCCGGGTCGCGGGTCAGGACCGGGCAGGACGGCGGGGCGGCCACCCGCCGGAAGGCGAGCTGGTAGTCACCGGTCGGCTCCCCGCTCGCCTGGTTGTCGGCCACCACGAAGAACGGCGCGGTGCCGGTGAGCTCGCAGGAGTACTGGTAGAGCTGGAAGGCGTCACAGACGTAGCCACCCGTGGCGTCGAACACCGTCAGTTGGGGGTTCGCCACCCCGGCCGCGTCGCCCGGGGTCAGCCGTACCACCTTGGAGCCGGCGGCGCTGGGCAGTTCGAAGCAGTCGACCTCGCCCACCACGCCGAACTGTCCATGCTGGACCGTGCCGTCGTCACCGGCCGTGGCGCAGCCGGACGGGGCGACCGGGAGGAACGAAACCGCGTAACTGACGTCGTTGTCGACGATCGATCCCGGCGAGGAGCCGACCACCAGGGTGTACCGGCCGGCGGCGGGGAACTGGCAGTACGGCCAACCGGGGCAGACCGTCGTCCCGGTCCCGGTGCTGTCGACGATCCAGGCGGACACCTCGTTGTAGACGGTCGGCGCCACGAAGGTCAGGATCCGGTCACCGGCACGGCCCCGGAACGGCTGGCACTGGGTACCCACCGGCGACAGTTGCCGTACCGAGAGGGTCGGGCCGGTCCACTCCGTTCCGGTCGCCGGCGCGCAGCCCGCGTTGCGGATCAGCGCGGTCACCGCCACCTGGTAGGACTTCTCGTCCCAGGTCTGGCTACGCACGACCAGCGTGTAGTCACCGACCGTCGGCAGCGCACATGCGCGGCTCTGCGAGTACTGGTCGCAGATCTTTGCTCCGGCGTCGTCGTAGAGGTCCCACCAGAGGAGCTGGCTGTCGGCGATCCGCACCAGGACCGGGCCGGCCGCGCTGGTACGGATCTTGTGGCAGGCGAGGTCTCCGTCGAACCGCACGATGCCGGTACCGGTGTTGTCGCCCGGATCGCCGAACGCGGCGGGCCGGAGCAGCGGGCATCCGGCCGACTGGGACAGCCGGGACATCCGCAGCGTGTACGTGGCCTCGGCACCGTAGAGCTGGGTGAGGAAGAAGCGGTAGGGGCCCGCGCTGTCGAGCCGGCACTCCGTCGTATCGGCGATCGGACAGACCGGCTGCGAGTTGGCATCGAGTATCGCGCCGCGCACGCTGTGTCCGAGCGCCCGCAGCTGCAAGACGCTGCCGACCGGTTGGTTGAACCGGTAGCAGTGCCCCGCCGAACCGTTCGGCAACGTGGCAGTGATGCCGGGTGACGCGAACGAGAAGAAGGCGTTGGGCAACTGGGTGCAGGAGGACGGCGTCTTCAGCGAGTCGACGGCCACGGTGTAGTCGTTGGTGCCGCCCCAGTCGACCGTCACGGTGATCGTGTAGGTGCCGACCGCGCCCAGCTGGCACTGCGAGGAGGACCACAGATAGCAGGCGTGGGTACCGTCGGGCGCCGTGACGGCGGCGTGCACCGGTTCGCCGTCGCCCTCGTGGAAGGTCGCGTAGAGGACGTCACCGTTGCGCTGCGTCGTCACGGTGTAGAGGTGCCGCTCGTCGCCGCTGATCGACGGGCAGGTGACGATCTGCCCGAAGGGCAACGACCCGCCGCACGGCTCGGCGCCGGCCTTCGGCGCCGCCTTGGCCGGCGTGACCGCGACCGGAGTCGGCGTGGCCGCGACCGGCGATGGCGCGGCAGCGGACGCGGTCGGGGAGGCCGCGGCCCCTGGCGTGGGCGTCGTGGCCTGGGCCGCCGCGGGCGCGGCAAGACCGGCGGAGAGTACCGCCAGTGTCGCGGCGAGCGCCGCCCAGCCGGTGCGGTGGAAGGATTTCGGACGCATGGCATCGACGTGACCCACAGCAAACCCCCGTTACCCTCCGTCAAAATGCAGAGTCACAGGATTTTGCCATGTAGATATATCACTCGACAGTCCTCATTCGGACGCCGATGTCTGGCGCGGCGGCCAAGACCTCCGGCCAGGCGGACCGTCGGGATAGGACGGTCAGCTCGGCTCGCCCTCCGGAGCGCGCCGGACCGGGGCCCGACCGGCGGGCTGGGCCGGCTGCGGACCGGTCGGCCGGAACGGCGGGATCGGCCGGGTCACCTCCTCCAGGCAGGTGACCAGGACCTTCTCGCCGTGGTGCAGCAGCTCCAGGGCGTCGTCCGGTTCCCCGTCGCGCAGCGAGTACGTCGCCTCGTGCCGCCGTACGTCGACCCGCATGTGCACGCCCCGGTAGCGCAGCGAGAACTCCAGCCGGTCGATCCGGCTCGGCAGCCGGGGGGTGAAGGAGAGCGTCTCGGTGTGGTCGCGCATCCCGCCGAAGCCGGCGACCAGGGCGATCCAGGCCCCGGCCAGCGAGGCGACGTGCACGCCGTCCCGGGTGTTCTGGTTGAGGTCGTGCAGGTCCATCAGGGCCGCCTCGCCCAGATAGTCGTGCGCGAGTTCGAGATGCCCGGTCTCGGCCGCGAGTACCGCCTGGGTGCAGGCCGACAGCGACGAGTCGCGTACCGTCCGCCGCTCGTAGTAGGCGAAGTTGGCCGCCTTCTGCTCGTCGGTGAACGCGTCGCCGCGCCAGTGCATCGCCAGCACCAGGTCGGCCTGCTTGATCACCTGCTTGCGGTACAGGTCGAAGTAGGGATAGTTCAGCAGCAGCGGGTACTGCTCCGGCGGGGTGCCGGCGAAGTCCCACTCCTGGAACCGGGTGAAGCCCTCCACCTGCGGATGTACGCCCAGCTCCCGGTCGTACGGGATGTGCATGTCGTGTGCGGCGTCCCGCCAGGAGGCCGTCTCCTCGTCGTCGACGCCGAGCCGCCGGGCCTCCTCGCCGTGCCGGACGGCGGCCTCGGCGGCGGCCAGCAGATTCCGCTGGGCCATCAGGTTGGTGTAGACGTTGTCGTTCTTCACCGCCGTGTACTCGTCCGGCCCGGTCACCCCGTCCAGGTGGAACCGGCCGTCCCGGTCGTGGTGCCCGAGCGAACGCCAGAGCCGGGCGGTCTCCACCAGCAGCTCCAGCCCGACCTCGCGCTCGAACTGCACGTCGTCGGTCGCCTGCACGTACCGGCGTACCGCGTCGGCGATGTCGGCGGCGACGTGGAACCCGGCGGTGCCGGCCGGCCAGTACGCCGAGGTCTCCTGGCCCCGGATGGTCCGCCACGGGAAGGCGGCGCCGCGCAGGCCGAGGGTACGGGCCCGCTCCTGGGCCAGGTGCAGGGTGGAGTGCCGCCAGCGCAGCGCGGAGGCGACCGCCGGGGGCAGGGTGTAGGTCAGCACCGGAAGTACGAACGTCTCGGTGTCCCAGAACGCGTGCCCGTCGTACCCCGGTCCGGTCAGCCCCTTGGCGGCGATCGGCCGCAGTTCGGCGCGGGCGCCGGCCTGGAGCACGTGGAAGAGTCCGAACCGGACCGCCTGCTGCACCTCCGGGTCGCCCTCGACCCGGACGTCGGAGTCGTCCCAGAAGGTGTCGAGATAGCGGCGCTGCTCGCCGCAGAGCCCGTCCCAGCCGGAGAACTTGGCGCCGGCCAGTGCCGCCGCCACCTGGTCGCGCAGGGCCGGGCGGGACCGCCGGCTGGACCAGCCGTAGGCGACGAACTTGACCAGCCGGAGCTGCTCGCCCGGCTTGATCACGGAGGTGACGGTGGTCCGCGCCCAGTCCTCGTACGCCTCGGTGCCGACCAGCTTGCGTTCCGGCCCGTGCACCTCGTGGCTCATCGAGACGGCGACCCGCAGCCCGCTCGCCTTGGTGCGGTGGATCAGCAGCGCACCGTCGGCGTGCACCAGGCGCTCCTCGGCCTGCAACGGCGACTCCAGCACCGCCGCCACCCGGGGGTCCCGGCTCTGCGCCGGCAGTTGTTCGTTGGCGACCAGCTCGGACTGGATGATCAGCCGCATCGGGCCGTCGACCGGCTCCACCCGGTATTCGATCGCCGCCACCGAGCGCTGGGTGAACGAGACCAGCCGGGTCGAGCAGATCCGCACGGTACGCCCGGCCGGGGAGCGCCACTGCACCGACCGTTGCAGGGTGCCGCCGCGCAGGTCGAGCACCCGTTCGTGGCTGAGCAGTTCGCCGTACCGGACGTCGAACGGCTCGTCGTCGACGAGCAGCCGGATCGGCTTGCCGTTCGTGACGTTCACGATCGTCTGGCCGGATTCGGGGAAGCCGTAGCCCGCCTCGGCGTACGGCAGCGGTCGCAGCTCGTAGAAGGAGTTCAGGTAGGTCCCCGGCAGGCCGTGCGGCTCGCCCTCGTCCAGGTTGCCGCGCAGCCCGATGTGCCCGTTGGAGAGCGCGAACACGGATTCGGACTGGGCGAGTACGTCAAGGTCGAGCCGGGTCTCGCGGACGTGCCACGGCTCGACGGGATAGGCCCGCTCCCGGATCATCGGTGTCTCCTCGCGGTCACCGGACCACCTCCGGCCCCCCGCCCGGCTCCGGGCAGTAGTTCGGACAGGTCCCGCACCACGATGTCGGCGCCGTGCTCGCGCAACGCGTCGGCCTGGCCCACCCGGTCGACCCCGACCACGAAGCCGAAGTTGCCGGCCCGGCCCGCCGCCACCCCGGCCAGCGCGTCCTCGAAGACGACTGCCTGGTCGGGGCGTACCCCGAGCAGTTCGGCGCCGGCCAGGAAGGTGTCCGGATGCGGCTTGCCGCGCAGCCCGCGCGCCCGGGCGACGACCCCGTCCACCCGGGCCTCGACCATCGGTTCCAGGCCGGCGGCGGAGATCACGTCGGCGGCGTTCGCGCTGGCCGAGACGACGGCCCGGCGCAGCCCGGCGGCGCGGGCGGCGTGCAGGTAGTCCACCGATCCCTGGTACGCCAGCACCCCGTCGGTGCGGATCCGGGCGAGCAGGATGACGTTCTTGCGGTTGCCCACCCCGTGCACGGTGTCGGCGGTCGGCGGGTCGTCCGGTTCGCCCTCCGGCAGGGTGATCTGCCGGGATGCGAGGAAGGTCCGCACCCCGTCGGCCCGGGGGCGGCCGTCGACGTACCGGTTGTAGTCGTCGCCCGGGTCGAACGGCCGGAACGGTTCGCCGGTGATGGCGGATCGCCGCCGGAGGAAGTCGTCGAAGGTCTCCGCCCAGGCGGCGTTGTGCACCCGGGCGGTCTGGGTCAGCACGCCGTCGAGGTCGAAGAGGCATGCGGTCACATGCGCGGGTAGGCCCAACACGCCTAACAACCTAACCGGGAAGGCATCCCGGGGCACGGTTTACGGCTTGGCCACGCCGATACGCCCGGCCCCGCCCGGGCCGCCCGGTGACGGTGCCGCCGGGCGGGCCCGCGGCGTCGGTCGAGCGAGCCGCGCCGGTCAGCGGTGCTGGCCGTGACCGTGGCCGGCTGGTGGCCGACCCGGTCGCTGGCCCGGCTCGACCACCACGAACTGCCCCATCATCCCCTGGTCCTCGTGGTCGAGGATGTGGCAGTGGAACATGTACGGCACGTTCGGGTCGGCGTGGTCGGCGAACCGGGCGATGACCCGGACCGGCCGCCCGGCCGTCAGGAGTACGGTGTCCTTCCAGCCGGCGAGTTCCGGTGGCGGCGGCGCCCCGTCCACCGAGAGCACCTGGAACTGCACGTCGTGTACGTGGAAGCTGTGCGGCGTACCGTCCTGTTTGTCGAGTTCCCAGATTTCGGTGCTGTCCTTGGTGACCGCGAAGTCGATCCGGTCCGGGTCCATGGCGCGACCGTTGATCTGCCGGCCGCTCAACCGGAAGTGCCGCTGCTCGGCCGCCGAGGCCGGGTCGAGCCGGTCGACCGGGACCAGTCGCCTCGGCACCTCGGGCGCCGGTGCGAGCGTGCCGGCGGCCCGTAACTCCAGCACGTCGAAGGTGTCGTCGCCGCCGGTGAACCGGCTGTTGAGGAAGTCGACGCCGGTGTGCGGCGGGAAGCTGCGCAGCACCGGGCGCTCGCCGGGGCGCACCGACACCACGATCTCGGCCCGTTCGCCGGGCGAGAGCCGGATCCGGCCGGTCTGGTGCGGGGCGGCCAGCAGCCCGCCGTCGGTGCCGACCAGCGCGAATCCGCGCCCGTCCGCGAAGCCGAAGTCGTACGTCCGCCCGTTGGAGCCGTTCAGCAGCCGCAGCCGGACCCGCTCGGTCGTCACGTCGAGGTACGGCCCGACGGTGCCGTTGACCAGCAGGGTGTCGCCGAGGATGCCGACCCCGCCGAGGGCTCCCCGGCCGTGGTCGAAGCGCCCGTCGGAGCGGAACTTGCGGTCCTGAACGATCACCGGGAAGTCGTCGACGCCGTACCGGCGGGGCAGTGGGAGCGCCCGCGACGGCGCGTCGTCGAGCAGGAACATCCCGGCCAGCCCCCGGTAGACGTGCTCGGCGGTGGCGCCGTGCGGGTGCGGGTGGTACCAGAGCGTGGCGGCGGGCTGGTCGACCTTCCACCGCGGGGACCAGGTCGCGCCGGGCCGGACCATCTGGTGTGGCCCGCCGTCCATCGCGGCCGGCAGGTGCATGCCGTGCCAGTGCACGCTTGTCGGCTCGCCGAGCCCGTTGACGACGTTCACCAGCACCTCCTCGCCGCGCTCGGCCCGCAGGGTGGGGCCGAGGTAGTCGCCGTTGAAGCCCCAGGTGTGGGTCGGTCCGCCCGGACCGAAGTCCCGCTGGCCGGGCTGGGCCCGCAGGTCGAAGACCCGGCGTCCCCGGTCGTCGATCCGGGACGGCGCCAGCGGCGGTACGGCCAGCCGGTTGACGAAGTCCACCTCTCCCGTGGTGTCGACGACCGCACGGGTCCAGCCCCAGGTGGCCGCCGCCGTGCCGATTCCGCAGAGCAGCAGTACGACCGAGAAGACTCCGAGCAGCACCCGGAGCCAGCGCCGCGATCCCCCGCCGGCCATTCCGACACCTCCCATAACTCAGCTGACTACATGTAGGCTCCCTTCATATGTAGTGCCGCGTCCATAGCCGGCGGCGGAAGTCAGGGACGGTTCAGGGAGACCCGGACGAGATCCTCCGGGCTCCGGCGGGCGGCAGGCGGCGTGGGTGGCTCAGCGCGGCTTGAGTGTCCAGTGCACGGTCATCGCGGTGGTCGGCACGCCGTCCTCGGTGCCGATCTCGACCGACACCGGGAACTCCGGCCGGTCGCCGCGCTCGAACTCGGCCAGTACCTCGGCGGCCGGGCGGCCGAGCCGGGCGGTGGCCCGGACCGCTCCCATGGCCAGCCGCCGGTAGCGGATCTCCGCCCTGGTGGCCAGCGGCACCGCCCGCTCGAAGAGCTGACCGAACACGGCGAGCACCACGGCGCCGGAGGCGGTCTCGCCGAGCGTGAAGAGGGCCCCGGCATGCGGGCCGCCGACGTGGTTGTACGTCGGCGGCGAGTCGGGCAGCCGGACGACGGCGCGGATCCCGCCGGCCCCGTCCGGGGCCACCTCGACCAGCTCGAAGCCGAGGGTCCGGGCGAACGGTACGGCCTCGAGCAGGCCGGCGGCGATCTGCCGTACGTCGGGAGACATGGCCGTACGCTACTCGCTGGTAACTTCCGTCGGCAAGGCCCCGTGAGATGCGGGCGTGGGGATGGTCGCCGGGGAAACTGTCGAGCTGCCCCGCTTGTGCGCCCACCCTCCCGGGCGGCCCGAGTCCCGCTCCCGGCCTACCCCGAACCCCGCTCCCGGCCTGCCGGCCGACTCGAACCGCAGCACCACGTCGGCAATCCGGGCTTCCGTGCCCCGTCTGTGCACCCAGCTCGACAGTCTCCGCGCCGACTATCCCCCGCTCCGCCGCCGGGCCGCTCGTCCGGTCAGCCGGGCCGTCCGCCCAGCGATGAAAGGCCGGAAGACGGCCACCAAGAGATGCCCGATCAAGGGGTCACCCGGGCAACCCGCAAAGACGAGGCGCTAGAAGAGGCTGCCCAGGCTGCGCAGGATCTCCGCGTAGAAGTTCCCGTCGATGCTGCGGAACAGCGCGAACGGCTGGTCCGGGTTGCCGAAGAAGGGCCGCAGCGTCCAGGCCAGCTGGGTGCCGACGAACCCGAAGAGCAGGATCCAGATGTAGAGCAGGGTCATGCTCGCCGGGCGGGGGCCGCCGGCCGGGGAGTGCGGGCCGCCCGGCCGTCCGACCGGGTACGGGCCTGCGGCAGGGTAGCCGTACTGCGGCACGTAGAAACCGGGTGCCGGCTGGGCCGGGGCCACCTGCACCGGAGCCGCCGGCACGAGAGCCGGAGCCGCCGGAGCCACCTGCGCCGGAGCCGCCGTCTCGGCCGGAGCCGGCTGGGCGGGCGTCGGCTGGGCGGGCGTCGGCTGGGCAGACCCGGCCGGCGCGGCGGACGGAACCGGGGTGGTCGGGCCGTCCCCGTTGGCCGTGCTCGCCGGAGCCGCCGCCTCGCCGCCCGCAGCGCCCACCGCGACCGGGACCGGGACCGGCGGGACGTTCCCGGGCGCCGGCACGGCGGTGGCCGGCTGCGACACCTGCTGGGCCGGCACGGCCACGGCGGGCTGACCGGCGGTCGCGGCGGGCTGGTTGGCCGGCGCGAGCAGGCCGTGCGCGTTGAGCACCTGCATGCCGCTGGTCAGGAAGCGCAGCCCGACCAGCGCCGACAGGGCCAGGATCGCCACGTTGAGCAGCTTGAAGAAGGCGTAGTCCGGCGCGGTGACCAGGAAGAAGAGGCTGATCGGCGCGAACGCCACGGCCAGCATCGCGGTCACCGTGATCGCTACCATCACCATCGCGATGGCCTGCCGCACCGACAGCCGGGCCCCGAACACCAGGTTGAACAGATACAGCGTGGGCAGGCAGATGGCGAGCGTGACCAGGAAGAGCAGCGGCAGCTTCACCGCCGAGGTCAGGGCCATCAGGACACTTTGGAAGGCACCGAGCACGGCGCCGTAACAGGCCAGCGCGATCGCCGAGCTGGCCATCATCCGGCCGGTCAGCGCGTTCAGGTCGCGCTCGTCGACTATCTGCTGCCAGATGCCCTGCCGGTCACGGAGAATCCGCTCGATCACGAGCAGGCCGGGTCGTTCCTGGGACACGAGCGGTACTCCTCACTCCGACCACCGTCGACGGTGGGAATCGAAGAACGTTAAGGGACCCGAGGCGGTCAGCGCCACCCCACGTCGATCCGGTCGCCGCGCTCGTCGAAGAAGTGCACCGCGTCCATGCGTACCGAGACGGCCATCGGGTGACCGGAGGTGACCGCCGGGTACGGCGCCAGGCGTACCGCCAGCTCGGCCGGCCGGCGGTGGTGCCGGCCGGGGTCGAGCACGCTGCCCCGGCCGCCCTGGGCCTCCTGGGTCGGCTGGGTCGGCCCGACGGCCCGCCCGGTCAGCCGCTGCATCACCTGGCCGAGCCGCCTCAGACCCCGGCCCGCCCCGCCGGAACGCTCCTCGGTGACCGGGCCGCCAAGGTCGTCGACGACGATCGCGGTCGCCCCGATGTCGAGGAACGCCAGCGACTCGTGCCCGTGGTGCTCCAGATAGCGGATCCGCCCCTGCAACACGTCGCCCGGGGCGTCCGGGGCGACCGGGGTGAGCGCCTCGGCCCGCATCCCGACCACGATCCGCTCGCCGTGGTAGTGCGCCACCGCCCGGGCCCGGATGTCGTCCCAGGGCAGATAGAGCGCCTGCTCGCCGAAGTTGAGCGCGACGTACCGGTCGAGGTGCACGTAGACGGTCGCCTCCAGCAGGTTCATCCGGGGGCTGCCCAGGAACGCGGCGACATAGAGGGTGGCCGGGCGGCCGTACACCTGGGTCGGGGTGCCGACGTCCTGGAGGACGCCCTTGCGCATGATCGCCACCCGGTCGGCCATGGTCAGCGCCTCGGCCTGGTCGTGCGTGACGTAGATGGTGCTGACGCCCAGCTCGCGGACCAGGCCGGAGATCTCCGCCCGCAGCTCGGCGCGCAGGCCGCTGTCCAGGTTGGAGAGCGGCTCGTCCATCAGGAAGAGGCCCGGCCGCCGGACGATCGCCCGGCCCATCGCCACCCGCTGCCGCTGGCCGCCGGAGAGCTGGCTGGGCTTGCGGCCGAGTACGTCGCCGATGCCGAGCGCGCTCGCCACGTCGGCCACCCGCTCGGTGCGCGGCCCTTCCTCGACTCCGGAGAGCCGGAGTGGGAAGGCGATGTTCGCACCCACCGACATGTGTGGATACAACGCGAAATCCTGGAACACCATGGCAATTCCACGGTCCCGGGGCGGCAGCTCGTTCGCGAGTTCGCCGTCGAGCAGCACGGCGCCGCTTGTCGGATCCTCCAACCCGGCGACCATCCTCAGTACGGTGGACTTTCCGCAGCCCGAGGGGCCGAGCAACACCATGAACTCACCGTCGTTGACGTCGAGACTGACGTTGTCGACAGCCACTGTCCCGTCCGGGAATACCTTCGTGACGTCTTTGAGCGCGACGGTAGTCACCGTCACCTCCCCGCAGCGTTTTGGCCGGCCCCGGAATGACTGTGACGAGGATCATCACGGAAGCCCATCGGGTAAACGTGCCATGTTCACGTTGTGACATGACGGTTACCAGACTCGTTTCGGGCTCCGTTGTCGCAACTTCCACCGGCCGGTCGGCGGTGCCGGGTCGGCGCCGGCGGTGCCGAACTCGCCGTGCCGGGGCAGCCCGGTCCACTGTGCGCCGCCGTCCCGGAGGAAGTACTCCAGCCCCGGGTCCCAGGTGTGCCCGGCCGGGCGGCGCCGGTAGACGTACCCGAGCGGATGGGTCCGGTAGACCAGCCCGCCGCAGCGGCGTACCCGGTCGAGAAGTCCCCGGTCGACGGAGCTCGGCACCGGGCGCCAGCCGCCGACCTCGGCCAGGTCGCCCCGGTCGACCAGGATGGTGCCGCCGGCCACCACCTGGGCGAAGCTCTCCGCCGCCCCGGCGTCCCGCCGCACGGTGGTGTCCAGCGCGCCGAGGTGGACGAACTCGGCCGCCTTGCCGACAAGCGTGGCGCCGGAGTGGTGCCGGGCGAGGACCAGGTCCCAGACGTGCTCCGGCCCGTACGTGTCGTCGTCGTCGAACTTCGTCACCAGGGTGCCCCGGGCCCGCGCGGTGGCCGCGGTCATCGCCTCGCCGAAGCTCCGCCCGGCCGGCACCTCGACCACCTCCACCGGCCGCCCGCAGTCGGCCAGTCGCTGCCGCAGCCCGACCGGCAGTCCCACCCCGTGCAGGCAGAGCACGATCTCCAGCTCGGGATAGCGCTGCGCCGCGACCATGCCGACCGCGTCGAGGACGTGCTCCAGCCGACGGGTGACCAGCAGCACCGAGACCGACGGCAGCGCGCCGAGGCCGGGAAAGGTGGCCGCCGCCAGCCGGGGCAGCGCGAAGCCCCGGGCGTGCCGGCGCAGCACCGCCCGGCGCTGGCGTACCGTCCGGGCCTCCCACTCCAACTCGGTCTGCGGGTCGGGCCGGCCGCCGGGGCGCTGCGGCAGCGGTGCGCGGAACAGCTCGACCACCTCGTCGGCCAGCTGCGCCCGGCAGGCGACCGGCAGCTCGGGCACCCGCAGCAGCACCCCGGCCAGCGCCAGGTGCAGCAGCAGGGCGGCCTCGGCCCGGGGCCGCCGCCCGGGCACCACGCAGTCGAGTACGCCGATCCCGGCCAGCGCCGCCCAGGTCGACTCGTCCAGCCACGGCCGGTCGAGCCGCCCCCGCAGGTCCAGCCCGGCCGGTCCCCGCAGTTGCCAGCTCCCGCCGTCCGGGCCGGCGCAGAAGGTCAACTCGGCCCGGGGGGCGTCCGGCCCGAACGGCCCGTACCGGCCGACCGGCACCGCGTGTTCGGCATCGAGCAGTACCGGCCCGGTCCGACCGCCGTCGGAGGCGTCCGGTACGCCCAGCCGGTCCACGGCCAGCGCCGCCCGGTACGCCGTACCGGCGTCGTCGCCCCGCACCGCCGGGTCCCGGCCGTCCGGCCGGAGCACCAGGTCGTACGGCCGGACGTCGGGGTTGCCCGGCAGGGTGCCCGCGACGACCGCGAGGTTCGGTCCGGCGCCGAGCCAGCCGGGGAAGACGTCCTGGGCAGTGACCTCCGGGCTGCCCGGACTGGGCAGTGCCCGGATCGGGGTGAGCACCGGCAGGACGGCCGCGAGCAGCGAGCGCAGCGGCACCGACCAGCGCAGTTCGATCTCGACCACCGCCCGCCCCCGGTCGTGCCGGGGCAGCGTGACCCGCTGGGTGAGCAGGTGCGGCACCGGTCCCAGCCGGCCGGACCAGCCGCGCTGCGGAATCTCCCAGTCCTGCACGGCGACGCTGAGCCGGCGTACCCGGGCCAGCCCGACCGGATGGTCGAGCAGGTGCCGCAGCCAGGTCACCGAGCGGGCGACCACGGCGATCCGGCCGACGAAGATCCGGGGCCAGGCCGGGGTGCGGTCGGGTCCGGACCGCTCTGTGCCGGCCAGGGTCGCCGTGCCCGGCCCGGCTGGCCGGCCCGGCGGCGGGCCGGTTATCTCGGTCAGCCGGGAGCCGAGGGTGGCCAGCGGCCACCGCCGCCGGCCGCCGGGTTCACCGACGGCGATCCGCCAGCGGAGGTACTTCTCCGGGTCGTCCCTGCCTGGCACGCCGATCCTTTCGTCGGCCGACCATGGGCGCCGAGCTACGCGACGCTGTCGCGAAGACACTCAAGGTAGTCGAGAACCGGACCGATTCCTCGACCGACACCCGCCGCGCGGGATGAATTGTCAGCGCTCCGCGATGGGATGGTTACACTGTGCCGCGTGTCCAGCCGCACCCGGGCCACGACGGCCCGCTCCCCGGTCCGGTTGTTCCGCAACGACTGGAGCCGGCTCAGCCCGCCCGAACCGGGCGAGTGGCAGCCGAGCCGGTCCGTTTCGCTGATCATCCCGGCGCACGACTGCCAACGCTCCCTCGACCTCACCCTGGCCGCGCTCTCGACCCAGACCTATCCGTCCGGGCTGCTGGAGGTGGTGGTGGTCGACGACGGCAGCGACCCGCCGCTGGTGCTGCCCCGGCTCCGCCCGGAGAACTGCCGGCTGCTCCGGCTCGCCGAGCACGGCGACGGCTGGGGCCGGTCGGCGGCACTGCACGCCGGGGCGACGCGGAGCGAGGGCGAGATCCTGCACTGGCTCGACGCGGACATGGTGGTCTTCCCGGAGCACGTCGCGGCACAGGCCCGCTGGCAGCACGTCAGCGACGAGGCGGTGACGCTGGGCTACAAGCGGTTCGTCGAGGCCGACTGGCCCACCCCGGAACAGGTCGCCGAGAGCTGCGCGGGCGGCACCGCCGACCAACTCTTCCGGCTCGACGACTCCGAACCGCACGAGTACGTGGAACGCCTGATCGACGCCACCGACCAGCTCCGCGGCGGCGACCACCTGAACTTCCGGGCCCACGTCGGCGCCACCGCCGCACTGTCCCGCGGTCTCTACACCGAGACCGGCGGGCTCAACCCCGGGTTGCGGCTCGGCGAGGACACCGAGTTCGGCTACCGGCTGGCCCAGGCGGGTGCGGTCTTCGTGCCCGAACCCCGGGCGAGGAGCTGGCACCTCGGGCGGTCGCACATGATGACCCGGGGCGAGGCGCTGCGCCGGTACAACCGGCCGTTCCTGGCCGACCTGATGCCGCAGCCCCGCTACCTGCGCGCCGCCGCACAGCGCGGCTGGGCCGTACCGCTGGTGGTGGCGGTGGTCCGGGCCGACGGGCCGTACGAGATGGTCCGCACCTGCGTCGACCGGCTGCTCGCCGGGGACCAGACCGACCTGCGGGTGGTGCTGGTGGCGCACTGGGCGGAGCTGACCGACGACCGGCGCCCGGTACTGGCCGACCCGCTGCTGGACCGTCGACTGCTCGCCGCGACGTACCGCTCGGAGCCCCGGGTGGAGTTGGCCGAGGAGCCGCCCCGCACCGCGTACCCGGCCGCCTACCTGCTGGAGGTCGGGTCGCACCTGGGGGTGGACGGCGACACCGTACGCCGGCTGGTGGCGGTCGCCGACCAGTGGCAGGTGGGGCTGCTCCGGGTACTGCCGGTCGGGGCGGCCACCCCGGACGACGGACTGTCGCTCTGGCGTACCTCGGCACTGAGCCGGGCGTTGCGGGTGCGCGGCCCGGCCGAGGAACTCGCCGAGGTGGTCGCCGAGGTGGCCGGGCGGCGCTGGGTCAGCGGCGACGACTTCGGGGTGGTCGACCTGCGGCTGCTGCCGGAGAGCAGCTGGGTTTCGCCCCGCCCCCGGCAGGTGGTCCGGCCGGACCGGCGGGCCCGGCGGGCGGCACTGGCCGGGGTGGAGACGATCCCGGTCGGCGGGATCCGGTCCCTGGCCACGGCCACCCGGTTCGTCGCCGGCCGGTACGCCGGGCTCGCCGCCGACCGACTCCGGCAGCGGGTACGCCGCCCCGCCGCCCCGGCGGACTGAGCACCGGTCCACCCGTCGTACACATGTGCTATCCACAGGCTGTGGATGGAACATGTGTACGAGTGGCCGGGACGCTGTGGACAACGTGCCGGGCAGCCGGTCAGTCGGGTTCGCCGAGCAGGACGCGCCGGACCACCCGCTCGGCCGCCCGGCCGTCGTCCAGGGCGCAGAACCGCTCCCGGAAGCGGCTCCGGGCCAGCGCGGCCGGCGGTCCGTCCACCACACCGGTCCGGAACGCCGCCAGCAGGCCGGCGAAGTCCCGCACCGCCACCCCCGGTGCCTCGGCCAGCACGTCGAGATAGACCCCGCGCTCCCGGCGGTACTCGGCCCAGTCCGGGGCGTAGACGACGATGGGCCGGTCCAGCGTGGCGTAGTCGAACATCGCCGACGAGTAGTCGGTGACCAGCACGTCGGCGGCGAGATAGAGGTCCTCGACGCAGCCGTGTCCGGTCACCTCCAACACCCGGTCCCGTCCGTCGACGACCCCCGGGACGGTGGGGGCGGCCGGGTCGAGGTAGTGGCCGCGGACCAGCACCCGGCCCGCCGGGCCGAGGACGTCGAGCAGCGCCGCCGGGTCGAACGGCGGCGAGTACCCGGGCCGGTGCTCGCGGTGCGTCGGCGCGTACAGCACCACCCGCTCGCCCGGGTCGATGCCGAGCGCCCGCCGCACCGCCCCGACCTCGGCGGGCCCCGCGTTCACCAGCCGGTCGTTGCGCGGATAGCCGACCTCCAGGGTCCGGTACTCCGCCGGATAGGCCCGCTCCCACATCTGGCTGGAGAAGGTGTTGGCGCTGACGCTGTAGTCCCAGCGGTCGATCCGGCGCAGCAGCCCCGGGAAGTCCAGTCCGGCCGCGCCGCGCGGATAGTCCTGCTGGTCCAGCCCCATCACCTTGACCGGGGTGCCGTGGTGGGTCTGCACGTGCACCGAACCCGGGCGTTTGACCACGTAGTCCGGGAAGTTCACGTTGTTGACGAGCCACTTCGCCCTGGCCAGCACCCGGAAGTACGGCCGGCTGCCGGCCACCACGTACGGCAACCCGGGCGGCAGGCCGGCGACCCGGTCCCGGCGTACCACCCAGACGCCCCGGACCCGGGGAGCCAGCTCGCTGGCCCGCTGGTAGATCGCCGCCGGGTTGCAGGCGTGGCCGCGATACCAGTACGCGGCGTAGACCGCCAGCGTGGGATCCAGCCGGCGGCGCAGTTGGACCCGGTAGTAGCCGCGCAGCAGCCCCTCCCGGGCCAGCCCGGCGACCCGGGACAGCGGCCCCGGCAGCCGGGCCAGGTAGGCCGGGCCGGGCAGCCGGTTCACCCCGCTCGGCGGAGTCGACCGGCGAGCCCGGCGGACCAGCCGGCGGGCGTCGCCCCGGGCGTGGTGCACCGCGCGCAGCAGGGCGTACGCCCACCAGTGGTCGCCGGCCACCAGCCGGTGCTTCACCCCGTCGATCCCGCCCGGCACCCGGTAGCCGCCCGGCGGCAGCCAGCGCCGGTAGTCCGCCACCACCTGTGCGAAGAAGTCGCGGCGCAGCTCCGGGGAGAGCCGCCGGCCGTTGCCGAGCACGATCAGGTAGTGCCAGAGCATCCGCTCGAAGACCAGCGGGCGGAGGTCGTCGTGTTCCGGCCCCCACCGGTCCATCAGGTCGAAGACCCGGTGCCAGTGCGGGAACACCTCGAAGTGCCGGTCGTCCCGGGTCCGGGTGATGGCACCACACCGCCGCTGCCGGTAGTTGACGCAGACCTCGTCCAGCACGCTGATCCGGCCGGCGGCGAGCAGCACCGGATAGCTGAACGACACGTCCTCGTACCAGCCGGGACCGAAGCGCAGGCCGGCGTCGCGCAGGAACCGGCGGCGCACCACCTTGTTCCAGGCGGTGTGCAGCACCTCCAGCAGCTCCGGCCGGTCCCGGACGGTGCAGACCCCGTCGCCGGAGTCCGGCACCGTCCGGGCCAGGTCACCGCCTCGGACCCGGTGGTCCCAGTACGCCCGGACGTGGTCGACCAGCAGCACCTCCGGCCCGACCCGGCGCAGCCGCTCGGCCACCGCCGGCAGGCAGCCGTCGACAAGCCAGTCGTCGCTGTCCAGGAACCAGACGTACTCGCCGGTGGCCTGGTCCAGGCCGGTGTTGCGGGCCTCGCCCAGCCCCACGTTGCGGCCCAGGGTCACCGCCCGGACCCGGTCGTCCCGGGCGGCGTACTCGGCGATGATCTCGCCGCAGCTGTCCGGCGAGCAGTCGTCGACCACCACCACCTCGATGTCCTCGACCGGCTGGCCGAGGATCGAGTCGAGGCACTCCCGCAGGTAGCCCTGCACCCGGTAGACCGGTACCACGAAACTGACAAGCGTCATCGACGCCGTACCCCCGCTGGCAGCGTCATGCGTTCCTCTCCGCCGCGCCGCCCGCGCGAAGGTGCCCGTGTCACTGCACCGGCGGCGTCCTCTCCTCCGGTGCCCGCCGCTGTGCCGGCCCGGCCGGGTCGGCTCGGGTCGGGGTCGCGACGGGCCCCTCTCCCGCCCCGGCGGTGACGAACGCGGCGGGCGCGGCGGGGTGGCCACCGGACCCGACGGCGGCGTCGGCCGGCTGTCGTGGCGCGGGAATGTCCCTGGGTACCCAGCCTCGCAGCGCGTTCACCACGAAAATCGCCGATAGGTAGCCGGTGAGCAGCAGCATGGCCAGCCGACCGAAGCCGGGCCCGGCGAGTACGGCGGCGGCGAGCAGGATCAGCCGGCCGTCCCAGCCGAGCCCGAGCGCGTGCAGCAGCGGCGCCCGCTCCCGCTTCTCCAGCCGGGCGGTGAGGTCGTAGTGCCGCAGCGCCAGCACGAAGAGGAGCGCGAAGATCACCGCGCCGTCGGCGTCGACGAGCAGCCCGGTGCCGATCACCGTCAGGTATTCGGCGGCCCGCAGTGCGGCCGGGACCAGCCAGTCCAGTGCGCCGCCGTGCGGGTTCGCCGCCGGCAGCCCGGCGAGGAGCGCCACGAGTACGCCGAGCGGCACCAGCCAGCGGGCCGGCCCGGTGCCGACCCCGGCCAGGCCGGCGCCGAGCAGGGCCAGTCCGGCCGCCACCCCGAGCAGGGCCAGCACGAGCGGGCCGGGCAGCCCGGCGCTCCGGCCGAGCGTGCTGAGCCAGCGCACCGCCGGCCCGTCGTCGCGGTGCAGCCCGGTGTCGACGCCGGTCAGCACCGCCACCCGCATCGAGCGGGCCCGCAGGGTACGCAGGGCGAGCGTGTAGAGCGCCGCGAACCCGGCCCAGGCGAGTACGGCGACCAGGCTGACCAGCGGACTGAGGATCGCCACGGTGAGCGAGATCAGTGCCCACCGCTCGCCGATCGGGAAGACCACGGTCCGCTTCGCCCAGTAGGTGAGCGAGCCGGTGTCCGCCTGCACCCGGTTGGACGCCTGGCTGAGCCGGTCGCCGAGCCCGCCGGAGCCCTGCCCGGCCGCCGGTTTCGGTCGCCTGGCCGCCTCGTCGTGCAGCGCGCCGTACCAGGTGTCGGTCATGTGCCGGACGGTTTGCAGGGTCATCGCGGCGATCGCCAGCGCCCAGCCGGGGCCGCCGGCCCGCTCGACCCCGATGCCGAGGCCGGCGTAGACGAGGTATTCCTTGGCCCGGTCGGCGATGGTGTCCAGCCAGCCGCCCCACGGGCTGAACTGCCTGGTGTACCGGGCGAGCTGCCCGTCGACGCAGTCGAGCACGAAGCCGAGGTAGAGCAGCACCGCGCCGGCCACCAGCGCCGGCCGGTCGCCGAACGCGAAGAGCGCCGCCGCCGCCACCGCGAAGGCGACCGAGATCGCGGTGACCCCGGTCGGGGTGAGTCGGAGCCGGGCGCAGAGCTTGGTCACCCACGGGGACCAGGTGCTGACGAAGTACGTGGTGAAGAAGTCGTCCTTCTCCTTGACCGAGAGCCGCAGCTCGGCCCGGTCGGCGTCCACGGCCGCCACCGCCGTCTCGGCCTCGGCCAGCCCGGTCGGGTCGGCGACCCGGCGGGCGACGAGCAGGCGCACCCGGTGGGCGAAGATCGTGACGTCGCGGCCGGTCGCCGGATCGGGCCGGGTCAGCCCGGCGATCAGCCGGTCCAGCAGCGGCACGGAACCGGCCGGCCCGGTATCGCCGGGCGCGGCGACGGCCTGCGCCACGCCGCCGTCGGCGACGACCTGGACCACGCCGCCGGCGGCGGCCGGCACCGCAGCCGCCCCGACGCCCGGGTCGGGCAGGTCGGCGACGGCGGTCTCCGCCGCTGTCTGGTCGGCGACGGCGCGGGCGGCGGCGGCCAGGGCGGGCAGGTCGGCGACGGCGACGCGTACCGCTCCGCCGGAGGCGCCGCTCGGGGCGGCGGCGCCGAGCGTGCCGGCCGGGCCGGCGGCGACCACCTGGTTGCGGTCCTCGACCACGCCGACCGGGCCGGCGCCCGGCTCGGGCAGCACCAGGGCGACGGTGCCGGGCATCGGGCTGCTGGCCAGGTGCCGGAGCACGGCGCTGTGCGCGACCAGGTCGCCGGAGCAGAGCAGCACCGGCTCCCGGGCGGTACCGGCCAGCACGGCGACCTGCCCCGGATCGTCGGTGAGTACGACGTCCCGGGCGCCGGCCGCGCGCAACTGGTCGCGGAGCCGGGCGGCCAGTGGCAGGCCGTCGGGCCGGGTCAGCGGGGCGCCCGGCCGGGTGGGGGTGAGCAGGATCGCCAGCATCACGGCCTGACCACGTCGTGGTATGCGTCAAGTGCCTCGCGTATGGTGCCGTCCACCCGTAATCGTCCTCCGTCGAAGTAGAGTCCCCGGCTACAGAACCGGGTGAGATCGTTCTCGTTGTGCGAGACCAGCATCACGGTACGGCCCTCGGCGATCAGCCGGTCGATGGTGTCGTAGCACTTCTTCCGGAAGTCGGCGTCGCCGACCGCCGTCACCTCGTCCATCAGCAGCACCGGGTGCTGGAGTTGGGCGATCACCGAGAAGCCGAGCCGGACCTTCATCCCGGACGAGTAGTGCCGGACCGGGGTGTCGATGGCCTTGGCGATCTGTTCGCCGGAGAACTCGATGATCTCGTCGAAGTGCCGGCGCAGGAAGCTCGGGCTGAGCCCGTGCAGCGAGCCGAGCAGGTGGACGTTCTCCCGCCCGGTCAGGTCGTTGGAGAAGCCGGCGGAGAGTTCCAGCAGCGGTGCGACGGCGCCGCCGACCCGGATCCGGCCCTCGTCCGGGATCAGCACCCCGGCGATCAGCCGGAGCAGGGTGCTCTTGCCGGTGCCGTTGCGGCCGATGATCCCGACGGTGTCGCCGGGGGCGACCGAGAAGGAGACGCCGCGCAGCGGCCAGAAGACCCCGGCGGCCGGCTGCCGGCGCCCCCGGTGGATAAACATCTCCCGCAGCCGCAGGTTGCGCCGCCGGTTGCGGACGAACCGGATGCCGAGGTTCTCCGCCTGCACCATCGCCCCAGCCACTACGGCTCCCCCGTCGCACCGGCCGGCACAGTTCCGCCGGCCACTACAGCTCCTTCAGCACGGCGGGTTCGAGGCGGCGGAACACCCACCAGCCGGCGAGCAGCACCAGCAGGCTGCCGCCGACCGACACCCCGAGCAGCCGGGCGTCCGGGAACTCGTCCGGGTACCAGACCGCGTGGTGGAGCTGGAAGATCCCGACCAGCGGGTTCAGCTCGTACCCGGTCTTGACCCAGTCCGGCAGCGACGAGTCCCGGACCAGGGTCAGCGGATAGATGATCGGGGTGGCGTAGAAGAGCACCCGGGTTACCAGCCGCATCAGCCGCTCGATGTCCCGCATCAGCACGTTGAGCGAGGAGAGCAGCAGGGCGATCCCGACCAGCAGGGTGGCCTGGATCAGCACGGCCAGCGGCAGGGCCAGCAGGGACACCCCGATCTCGATCCGGTCCAGCGAGGCGTAGACGATCGCGATGGTGGCCAGGATCGGCAGCCCGGCGACGTACTCGGCGAACCTGCCGGCGACCCGGCCGATCGGGAAGACCTCGCGGGGCAGGTTCATCGTGGTGATCAGCCGGGCCTGCCCGGTGAGTGCGGCGGTCGCCTCGCTGATCGCCGAACTCGTCCACATCCAGGCGAAGATCCCGGTGATCAGGAAGAGCGGGTACGACTCGGCGGCGTCCCCGAGGTGCCGGTCGGTGGCCGAGCGGTAGAGCACCCCGAAGACGAAGAAGTAGATGACGCCCATGCCGAGCGGCTCGATCAGCGACCAGAGGTAGCCCAGCACCGACTGCTGGTATTTGACCGCCAGGTCCCGCCGGACGAGCAGCCGGAGCGTGTTGCGGTGCGACCACACCGCCACCACGCCAGACGTCACGGCCGCCTCCCGGGGCTCGTCCTGGTCCGATCGCTCGGGCCCGACATAGGGTAACAGTCGGAAAAATCGCCCTAACAGGGATCGACCGGGATAGAACGTCTTCCCGGCTGTCCCGTCAACGCTACCCGACGGCCAGGGTCAGCACTCGATGACGTTCACCGCGAGGCCGCCCCGGGCGGTCTCCTTGTACTTGACCTTCATGTCGGCGCCGGTCTCCCGCATCGTCTTGATCACCTTGTCCAGGGATACCGCGTGCTCCCCGTCGCCACGCAGTGCCAACCGGGCCGCCGTGATCGCCTTGATGCTGGCCACCGCGTTCCGCTCGATGCACGGGATCTGCACCAGCCCGCCGACCGGATCGCAGGTCAGCCCCAGGTTGTGCTCCATGCCGATCTCGGCGGCGTTCTCCACCTGCGCCGGGGTGCCGCCGAGCGCCTCGGCCAGCCCGGCCGCCGCCATCGAGCAGGCGGAACCGACCTCGCCCTGGCAGCCGACCTCGGCACCGGAGATCGACGCGTTCTCCTTGAACAGCACGCCGATCGCGGCGGCGGCGAGCAGGAAGCGCAGTACGCCCTCCTCGGACGCCCCCGGCACGAACCGGGTGTAGTAGTGCAGCACCGCCGGGATGATCCCGGCCGCCCCGTTCGTCGGGGCGGTCACCACCCGGCCGCCGGCCGCGTTCTCCTCGTTCACCGCCAGCGCGAACAGCGTCACCCAGTCCATCACCCGCAGCGGGTCCGCCGAGCCCGGATCCGCCTCCAGGCTCCGCCGCAGCTCGGCGGCGCGGCGCCGGACCCGCAGCCCGCCGGGAAGCGTCCCGGCCCGCCGGCTGCCCCGGTCGACGCACTCGCGCATCACCCGCCAGATCTCCAGCAGGCCGGCACGGACCTCCGCCTCGCTGCGCCAGGAGCGCTCGTTGGCCAGCATGATCCCGCTGATCGACAACCCGGTCCCGGCGGTCAGCCTCAGCAATTCCGCCCCGGTCGTGAACGGGTACCGGACCCGGGTGCTGTCCGGCTTGATCCGGTCCGCGCCGGTCGCGGTCTCGTCGACCACGAACCCACCACCGACCGAGTAGTAGGTCCGGGTCCGCACCGGTTCACCCGACGGGGCGTACGCGGTGAACGTCATCCCGTTCGGATGGAACGGCAACGACCGGCGGCGGTGCAGCACCAGATCCCGGTCGGCGTCGAAGTCGACCTCGTGCACCCCGAGTACGGCCAGCCGGCCACCGGGCCGGATCGCCGCCACGGCGTCGGGAACCCCGTCCGGGTCCACCGTCTCCGGCGCCTCGCCGAGCAGCCCGAGCAGCACCGCCGGGCCGCTGCCGTGCCCGTGGCCGGTGGCGCCGAGCGAGCCGAAGAGTTCGGCGCGTACCCGGGCCGTCTCGGCCAGCAGCCCGTCCGCCTTCAACCCGGCCGCGAAGGTACGGGCGGCCCGCATCGGCCCGACGGTGTGCGAGCTGGACGGCCCGATCCCGACCGTGAACAGGTCGAAGGCGCTGATCATCGAAAACTCCTCCCGGGCCGGCCCCGTTGCCGCCCACCGGCCGCCGGGCGGTCACCGGTATATCCGCCGAACCCGCCCCTGAGCTGCCGGTCCGCGAGCCTACCTCGGCCCGCTCCACCCCGCTCGGCACGCCCGACCTGCGGCGCTGGGCACGCCCGGCCTGTGCGCTCGGCGCGCCCGGCCTGCGGCGCGGGCTCCGCGCTCGGGCCGTCACGTCGGGTGTCCGGCTGGCCCGCCCGGGTAAGTACCTACGGGTACGGGGTGTCCGGATCCGTCTGGAGGCCGAGGGCGGCGCGCCCCCGCGTTCCTACCGTGGAATCAGCCGCCCGTTCCATCGCATCGAGGAGACGACGATGAGCCGCAAGCTCACCCGCCCCCGGGACAACCGCATGATCGCCGGCGTCTGCGCCGGCCTGGCCCGCCGCTTCGGCATGTCCGCCGGAATGGTGCGGCTGCTCTTCATCCTGTCGCTGCTGCTTCCCGGCACGCAGGTAGTGATCTATCTGGCGCTCTGGATCATCATGCCGAACGAGGACCGCCACTACGTCGCGGCGCACTGACCGCCTCGCGGCGCACCACTGACCGCCTCGGGGCGCACCGACCGACAGGCCCGGCCCGGCGTGCCGGCCCCGCTGCCGAACGCTCCGCCCCCGGCGGGTGTTCAGCTCCGGCGCCGCTGCCGGCCGGGCGGCACGGTCAACTCCCCGGCCAGGCCCAACCGCTGTTCGGTGATGCGCCGCCGAATGCCGCCGGCGGTCGCCTCGACCTCGTCGGCGAGCCGGGCGCACCGGTACCTACTGCGCCTGCGCAGCACCGTAAGCAGCCCGGCCTGGATGCCGGCGACCACGGCGGCGAAACCGGCCACGACCGCGACGATCCGCCAGGGCGGCCCGGCGAACCCGGACCCGACCCCCACCGCGACGGCGACGATGGTCAGCCCGCCCCAGACTCCGAGCCCGGCGGCGACGACCGGGTGGTCAGCCAGCCACCGCCGCAGCCGCCGGTCACGCCGGGCGTGCAGCGCCGGCACCGTCTCCTCGCAGAGTCTACCCACCAACGCGCCGAACCGGTCGAGTTCCCCGGCCGGCAGGTCGGCGAGCCGGTCCGCGTCGGCACGTACCCGCCGCAGCACGTACCTGACCTTCACCCGGTCGTCGACCGGGATCGCCTCTGGTGGCCACACCTGCTCGAAGTCGGCCTGCCGTACCGCCTGCACGCCGGCCCAGGTGACCATCGCCAGCGGCAGCGGCAACGCCATCAGCAGGCCGAGGTACGCCAGCAGGGAGTCGGCGTCCCCGGTGAGGATGTTGATGCCGTACCCGCTGGTGGCCGCGACGATCACCGCCGCCGCCGGCCCCCGGACGTGGGCCAGGTAGACGTCCTGTCGGGCCGCCTCCACCAGCCGGTCGAGGCGGCCGATCCAGTGCCGTAGCAGGTGCACGGCGAGGTTGGCGAGCAGGACCACCGCCATGACCAGGATGGACCAGACAGCGGCGGCGAACAGCAACGGTGGCTCGTCGGCGGGCGGCGCCGCCAGCGCGGACAGGCCCGCTCCGGTCACGGCTGGACGTAGCTGATGGTCACCTGCTCGTAGCCGAGCGAGCGGAGCATCTGGTCGAGCATCTTCCGGGTGTTCTCCTGGGCGCGCTCGCCGAGCCCGCTGCTCTTCGCCGAGTCGGCGATCTTCTGCTCGGCCTTGAGGTAGACCTCGCGCTGCCGGTTCGGGTCGCCGCCGAAGACCTCGCCGAGCTGGTTGAGGATGCCGCGCTTCTCGGCGAAGACGTAGCTGCGCTCCAGGTCCAGGTTGACCTCGCCGAGCTGCGGCGCCGGCAGCTTGATCTCGACCGACTTCCGGTCCTCCGAGACCACCACCGCGTCGTCGCGGAGCGCTCCGAAGTCGACGTACGCGTCGACGGTGCCGGCCCCGACGAAGAGGGTGCGCTCGCCGAGCAGGAACTCCGGCACGTACTTGCGGTTGTTCTCCAGGTCGACGACGACCTCGAAGTTGCCCTCGGCGGCCACGTAGCGGCTGAGGTCCTGGATCGACTTCAGCAGCGGCGGCTGGCTGCGGTCGGTCTCCTCCTTCGTGAACGGGTTGCGCCAGTCCGGCAGGATGCCGCTGACCTGCACCCCGAGCACCAGCACGGCGGCCAGGCCGATGATGCCGACCAGCACGAACACGCCGCGTCCCCACCGCCCGCCGCCGGCACCGGCCGGCTCCGGGTCGGACCGCTCCGGCCGGGCCGGGTCGGCGTCGAACTCCCGGGTCCCGTCCGACGCGCTGTCGGACCAGGGGTCGGCCGGCTCCGGCGGGGTGGCCTTTCCCTTCGCGTAGCCGGGGAACTCACGAGTGGGCTGGTTGACATCGCCTTCTCGGGACATCTCGCCCTCACCGTCCTTGGTCGTCAGAGCACCTGAGGAAAACGGTACGGCCCCGGTACGACACCCGCGAGTCGAGTGGCACCGGCCCGGTTCGGCCGGACGTCTGCCCAGCTCAGCGACGTGTCGACGCACTGTGGCCGGCGCGTGACGGACCTGGAACAGGCTCGGCGCGGCGCTCGTGACTGGCGTCGGGTGGAGTGGTACCACTGGGAAGCACCCTGATGGGATCGGCGCACCCGGCAGGCCGACGTAGTGGTCGCCGCGGTGGGACCAGACGGTTCCTCGGACGGAGACTGTCGAGCTGCCCCGCCTACGCGCCCAACAGCTCCAACAGAATGCCCGGAATGTCGCGCCCCGCCTGTGCACCCAGCTCGACAGTCGTCGCGCGAGGTATGACCAGACCGGATCGTGCGGCCGGAACACCTGCGGTCCGGCGCGGTCGCGGCTGGCGGCGGGACGCGCTATGCGGGTCGCCGGCTGCTGCCCGACCTGGACGAGTCGGGCGCGCGACGGTGAAGTGGGTCAGTTGCGTCGGGGCACCCAGTGCAGGATCTGCCCGACGATCAATGCGGGGTGCCGATCGGGCAACGCTTCCAGGGCGCGGGCAAGACGGGCACCGAGGTAGATCATCAGTCCGACCCGGTCCCCGGCGAAGCCGAGGAGCAGGGCCAGACGAGCCTGCGGGCATGGCCAGGGGTACTCACATTTCAGGCAGTCGTACGTGTCGGCGGGGGTGTGTCCGTCGGCGTCGCTCGCGGTGGCGCTGTCGCGCGGCAAACCGCTCCCAGCGCGCCCATGGGCCGATCACCGGTTCGGCCCATGGACCCGGCACCAGCGGCGACCGTCCCACCGGTAATCCCGGACCCGGCGTCGACGGTCGCGGCGGGTTCGCCACCGCTCCCATAGGTTCACGTTGACCTCCGCTCCTTTGGTCGTTGCGGCCCGTGATGGGCTCTTGGGACCGGCGACGTCAGGGCCATGGCGACGGCCGAACCCGACGTGGGCCAGTCGATGTCGTGCCAGCCTGAGGGACGACCGACCCAGAAGCGCCTACCCCTAGATCACTAACCGTGCCGGCCGCCCGGACAACAAGTTACACCTATCTAGATAGGCCGTTTAGACAGGATCAATGCGAAGAGCGAGCGGCTACGACCACGTTGATCGGGGGTACGGTGACCGACGTGCCTACCCCGCACGACCGACCTCGTTATCGACGGGTTGCCGATGAGCTGCGCCGCCGGATCCTGTCCGGCGCGATCCCGCCCGGCAGCATCCTGCCGTCGGAGTCAGCTCTCATCGAGGAGTTCGGTGTCGCACGCGGTACCGTCCGCGAGGCGGTCGCGCTGCTGCGGAGCGAGGGCTTGGTCGTCACCGAGATGGGCCGAGGAACCTACGCCCGCCCCGTCCTGCCGGTGCGGCGGCTCGGCTCCGAGCGGTATCGCCGGGAGTTGGAACAGGTTCGCACCGGCGAGTTGGGCACCTCGTTCACGGCGGACCAGCGGATCGGCTGGTCGGACTACCAACTGGACAGGACGTTCCGAGAGGTGCCCGCGGATCCGACGACAGCCGAACTGTTCGGCGTCGACCCCGGGACAATGATCCTCGAGCGCCGGTTCGTGTTCAGGTCGCAGGGCGTACCGCAGCAGATGTCGACGTCGTGCCTGCTGCTCGACATGGTCGCGGGTACGCCGGTGGCCGACCCGGACCGGGAGCCCTGGCCGGCCGGCAACACGGGCCAACTCTCCAGCCTCGGCATCGTCGTCACTGGCGTCCGGGAGCGGGTTCGGGCAAGGATGCCGGTCCGGGACGAGGCCGAGACGTTGCGGATCCCCGGCGGCGTGCCCGTCCTGACGATCACCCGGCAGACGTACGCCGGGGACCGGGTGGTCGAGGTCGCCACCGACATCGTGATCCCGGCGGACCGGGTCGAGCTGGACTACTTCATCGACCTCACCTGATCCGGCGACCCCTCGGACCCGGACAAGGGACGACTGGCCGGCTGACCTGGCGACGTCGGCCGTCTATGTTCGGGATGCAGCGAATCGACGGCGGCCGGCGTCAGGAGCCCGGAGGAGGATCCCGATGGCCCAGGGTGGGTTCAGCGACGCCGAGGAGTTCGCTCGGGCGCGCCTGGACGCCTTGCGGCGGTTCGCGTACCTGATCAGCGGCAGTGCGGCGGAGGCGGACGACCTGGCTCAGATCGCCGTGGTCGAGGTGTGGCAGCGGTGGCCGAAGGCCGGGCAGAACCCGGAGGCGTACGCCCGGCAGGTGATCGTGACCCGGAACGTGAGCCGGTGGCGGCGGTGGCGTCGCGAGGTGCCCACCGACGAGGTGGACCACCGGCCCGACGACCCGGCCGCGACGGCGGTCGGCAACGGCGCGCTGTGGCAGGCGTTGCAGCAGCTCGGCAAGGCGGAGCGGACCGTCGTGGTGCTGCACGTGCTCTACCGGTACACGTTCAGCGAGATCGCCGGGATCTGCGACGAACCTCCGGGCACGGTTTCCAGCCGGTACGCGCGGGCCAAGCGCGTGCTGCGGGCGCACCTGGCACCCGCGGAGTCGACGATTCGGAGCGGACGTGGTTGACGAGTGGGGTCCGGCGGAGGACCGGCGGCTGGCCCGGGAGCTGGCCAGCACCCTGAACCAGGCGCAGCAGGCCCTGCCGGCGGCCGGTCCCGGTGCGGTCGCCGCGATCCGCCGGCGCTACCGGCGCCGACACCGGCAGCGGGCCGGGCTGGCCAGCCTGGCGGTGGCGGTCCTGGTGCTGGCGGTGACGCTTACCGGGGCGGACCTGCTCCGGTCGGTACGGCAGGTGCCGCCGACCGACGAGCGGCTGCCGGGGACGATCCGGGTCTGGGCGATCCACCAGCCGGGTGACGCGCCCGCGCTACAGAAACTGGTGAACCGGTACAACCGCGACGCCGAGGTCAAGGTGGACCTACAGACCTTCGGCAACGAGGAGTACAAGGAGCAGCTGCGTAACGCCGTGGGTTCGGCGGACGGTCCGGACGTCTTCGCCAGCTGGGGCGGCTCGACCCTGGCCGGGCTGGCCCGGGGCGGCCTGCTCGCCGACCTGACCCCGCTGCGGGACGAGCCCGGGGTCGGCGACCGGTTCCTGCCGACCGCGCTGGCCGGCGGGGCGGTGGACGGCCGGCAGTACGGCATCCCGATGGGCGGTACCCAGCCGGTGGTGCTCTTCTACCACCGGGGGGTCTTCGCCGACGCCGGCGTACGGCCGCCGCGCGACTACGCCGAACTGCTCTCCCTGGTGGACACCTTCAAGGCGCGGGAGGTCACGCCGATCGCGCTGGGCGGCGCACAGGGCTGGACCGAGTTGATGTGGGTGATGTACCTGGCCGAGCGGATCGGCGGCCCGCAGGTCACCGCCGACATCGTGGCCGGCCGCCCCGGTGCCTGGTCGAATCCGGCGGTGTTGACGGCGCTGCGGGAGGCGCGCGCGCTCGTCGAGCGGGGAGCCTTCGGCACCGCGTTCTCCTGGACAAGCTACGACGACGGCACCGCGCCGGGCCGGCTGGCCAAGGGGCAGGCCGCGATGCACCTGATGGGCACCTGGGAATATCCGACCCAGCTCGCCCGGAACCCGGACTTCGTGGTCGACGGCGACCTGGGCTTCGTGCCGTTTCCGGCGGTCGCCGGCGGTGTCGGGGACCCGGCCGGCCTGGTCGGCGTGCCGACCCACTACTTCTCGGTACTCGCCGGCAGCCGCCAGCCGGAGGCGGCGCTGGACTTCGTCCGGGCGGTCGCCTCCGACGAGTACCTGGACGACCTGGTGGCCGACGGCGAGGTGCCGCCGGTGACGGACGCGGCCGACCGGCTGCGGGGCACCGAGCACGGTGGCTTCACCTCCTCGGTGCACGAGCTGGTCAGCCGGGCCCCGTCGTACGGGCTGGCCTGGGACCAGGCGGTGGAGCCTGCGGCGGGTGCGGCGCTGGTGCGGGAACTGCGCCGGCTGTTCGAGGGGGAACTCACCCCGGAGCAGTTCGTGGCGATGATGGCACAGACAGGCTGAACGGTTCTCTAACACCTCCACTGAGGTCATGAGAATACCCTGCGACTCATTCGAAGTGTCGGATCTCTGACAGTCCATTCGGCAGCAATCCGGGTCCGGTCGGCGTTCCGGTAGTGATCGCCGTGCATCCGTCCCCGTCGCGCGCCGGTCCCGCCGGCTCCGGCCGGCGGCGCAGCGTAGAACCCCACCCTGGAGGCCTTGCTCGATGAGAAAGCTTCGGATTGCCCTGGTCGGCGTGCTCGCCGCTGGTGCCCTCTACCCGATCGGGCCGTCGACCGCCAGCGCGGGACCGGCCCAGGCGCCGGCCCCGGCACCGCAGGCCCTGGGCGGCCCCGCCGCGCACGGACCGGGCGGGACGTCCACCGACCTTCCGCTGCGGGTGCTGGCCCGCAAGCATGGCCTGGGCATCGGTACCGCGGTCGACATGGCCGCCCTGGAAGCCGACACCGAGTACCGCGAGCTGGCCGCCCGGGAGTTCTCCGCGGTCACCGCCGAGAACGTGATGAAGTGGGCCGAGCTGGAGCCGACCCGGGGAGAGTACAACTGGGGCCCGGCCGACGAGCTTGTCGAGTTCGCCCGGCGCAACGGGCAGAAGGTGCACGGGCACACGCTGCTCTGGCACAGCCAGCTCCCCGCCTGGCTGACCGACGGCGTCGCCGACGGCTCGATCGACTCGGCCGAGCTGCGTGACATCGTCCGCAACCACATCACCACGGTGGTGAAGCGCTACCGGGGCAAGGTCCGGGCCTGGGACGTCGTCAACGAGGCGTTCACCGACGGCAACTTTCCGGTGCTCCGGGACACCATCTTCCACCAGCTTCTCGGCCCGGACTACATCGCCTACGCCCTGCGCCTGGCGCACGCGGCCGACCCGAAGGCCAAGCTCTTCCTCAACGACTACGCGATCGACAACATCAACCCGAAGAGCACCGCCTACTACGAGCTGGCCAAGCAGCTGCGCAAGCAGCGGGTGCCGATGCACGGCATGGGCTTCCAGGGCCACCTCGACCTCCAGTACCCGCTGCCGATCGACGCCCCGCAGAACCTGGCCCGGTTCGACAAGCTCGGCCTGGAGACCGCGTTCACCGAGGTCGACGTGCGGTTCTTCCTGCCGATCGACACCTACAAGGAGGCCGGGCAGGTGGGCAGCTTCAACACCCTGCTCACGGCCTGCCTGCTCACCCCGCGCTGCGTGATGTTCACCGTGTGGGGCTTCACCGACAAGTACTCCTGGGTCCCCGGCTTCTTCGACGGTCAGGGCGCGGCCACCCCGCTGGACGAGAACTTCCAGCCGAAGGCCGCCTACCGGGGTCTCCAGCAGACACTCGCCGTCGCCTCCGACCCGAACAGCAGGCGCGGCTTCTAAGAGGTCGGTCGGGAGCGGGTTCGGCCCGTACCCGTTCCCGGCCACCTCCCCCTCAGCCATCCTCCCACCACCCGGTCTCCGGCCGGCCCGGTTCCCACGTCGGGCCGGCCGGAGCCGAGTAGGGCCGCCGAGACGAGCTGGCGCAGCGCGATCACGATCGCGGCACCGGCGAGATCGGTCCAGTTCTCCAGGGTGGCCAGCCGGACCAGACCGGCCGCCACCAGCAGCTCCAGCAGCAACCGCAGCGCGGTACGCCACGATCTGGTGGTCAGCAGGGTCACCGTCGCCACCACCAGGGCGAGCGCGGTGAGCAGGGTGCCGAGCCCCCTCACCGCCGGTTCCTTGCGCCGGCCGCTTCCCCGCCGCCGCCCGGTGCGGGCGTCCCCGCGCCCGGCCCGTGCCGGCCCGGTGGCGGCTCGGCCGGGGTGCCGAGCTGCCGCTGCTCCTGCCGGATCTCCCGGCCGAGGAAGTAGTTCAGCGCCGTCCGGATGGTGGCGATCGCGGCCAGCCGGCCGAGCTGCCCGAAACTCGGCGAGACCGCGGTACGCAGGATGTCGGCGGCGAGCTGGAACTCCAGCCCCAGGGTGAGGAACCGGCCCAGCGACAGCCGGATCGGGGTGAAGACGGCGGCCGACCGGTAGCGGATGCCGGCCACCACGAACCGGCCGGCGGTCCACACCGCGCCGACGAAGATCACCGCCGCCCCCACCGCCTCCACGATGGTGACCAGTACTCCGACGGCGCGGGCCAGCAGTTCCTCGGGCAAACCGGGCCGACCCTACCGCGACCAGCGGTTCTTCCGCTGCGGCATCAGGCCCCCTGGCCCTGGTTCTGCATCAGGCCGCCGTCCATGAAGTAGGTCGACCCGGTCACGTAGTCGGCGTCGGAGCTGGCCAGGAAGACCGCCAGCCGGCCGATCTCGACAGGTTCGGCGGCCCGCTTGAACGGGATGCTCTGCACCTGCTCCTCCAGGTACTTCGGGTCGTCGATGGCCCGCTGGTTGAACGGGGTGAGCACCATGCCCGGCCCGATGTTGTTGACGTTGATCCCCATCGGGGCGAGTTCCAGCGCCATGCTCTTGGCCAGGTTGAGCAGCGCGCCCTTGCTGGTGTCGTAGTCCGAGCCGCCGGCCCGGGCCACCTCCTGGTGGATCGAGGTGATGTTGATGATCTTTCCCTTGCCGCCCTGGTCCCGGCGGTGCCGGGCGAACCGCCGCGAGCAGAAGAACGCGCCGTAGACGTTGACCCGGATCGCCCGGTCCCAGGTCTCGGTGTCCAGGTCGATCACCGGGATGCCCGAGGCATCCACCCCGGCATCGTTTATGAGTACGTTCAGCTCGCCGAACTCGGCGAGCGCGGTGTCGAACATGGAGTCGACCTGCTCCTCGTCGCTGATGTCGCCGTGCACCACGACGGCCCGGCCACCGGCCTGTTCCACCTGCTCCCGGGTGTGCTGCGCGCCGTCGTGGTCGTGCAGGTAGTGCACCACCAGGTCGGCGCCCTCCTTGGCGAACTCGATGGCGGTGGCCTGACCGATCCCGGAATCCGAACCCGTGATCAGAGCCGTCGTTCCTTCGAGCCGTCCGGTCATCAGCTTCCTCCCCCTGTCTGCGCCGCCCCGTCCGAGGCGGCGGTGGTGAGTTCCCAGGCCGCGCTGATCAGTCCGATGTGCGAGAAGGCCTGCGGGAAATTGCCGAGCTGCTCGCCGGTGTGCGGGTCGACCTGCTCGGCGAGCAGCCCGAGGTCGTTGGCGACCGACACCACGTTCTCGAACATCGCCGCCGCCCGCTCCCGCTCGCCGGCCAGGACCAGGCACTGCACCAGCCAGAACGAGCAGAGCGTGAACGCCGCCGGGTCGCCGGCCCAGCGCCGGACCAGGCCGCCCCGGGAGAGCCGCTCCTCGACCAGCCGGATGGTGGCCCGCATCCGCTTGTCGGTGGCGGGCAGGAAGCCGGCGATCGGCATCAGCAGCACGCTGGCGTCGAGCTGGTCCGAGCCGAAGGCCCCGGTGTAGGCGCCGACGTCCGCGTTCCAGCCCTCCCGGAGCACCGTCTCGCGGATCTCGTCCCGGGTCGCCGTCCAGCGGGCCAGGTCGCCGGGGTCGCCCAGCCGGTCGCCGAACCGGACCGCCCGGTCCAGCGCCGTCCAGCAGCCGACCTTCGAGGACACGTAGTGCCGGGCGGCGTCCCGGGCCTCCCACATCCCGGCGTCCGGCTCCCGCCACCTCCGCACCGTCTGCTCGGCGAGGCTGCGCAGCAGGTCGCGGACCTCGGGGCGCATCGGGTCGAGATAGTCCCGCAGCCGCCAGGCCGCGTCCAGCACCTCACCGGATACGTCGAGCTGGTGCTGGCGCCACGCCTCGTTGCCGACCCAGACCGGCGAGCTGTCGGCGTAGCCGCGCAGCGTCTCGATGCGCCGTTCGGTCAGGTCCCGCTCCCCCTCGACACCGAACATGATCGGCACCGGTTCGTCGCCGATCCGGCCGACGGCCGAGGCGACCCAGCCGAAGAGCCGGTTCGCCTCGGTCGGGCAGGCCGCCACCCAGAGCGCCCGCAGGGTGAGGCTGAAGTCGCGCAGCCAGGCGTACCGGTAGTCGTAGTTGCGGTCGCCGCCGAGTTCCTCCGGCAGCGAGGTGGTCGCCGCCGCCACCACCGCACCGCTCGGCCCGTAGGTGAGTCCCTGTAGCACCAGGGCGGTACGCCGGACCAGCTCCGGGTATCGGCCCTGGTAGTCGTGGTGTGCCGCCAGGGAGCGCCAGCCGGCGACCGTGTCGTCGAGCGCGTCCGACCCGTCGACCGGCTGTGCCGCCGGCTCGTGGAAGGTCGGCCGGTAGGCCAGCACGAAGGTTTCCCGCTGCCCGGCACCGACGGTGAACCGGGCGGTCGCCTCGGCGCCGGAGACGGTCAACGGCATCGGGGCGGCCAGCGCCAGCGTCGTCGGCCCGGAGGTCGCCGTCAGCTCACCGTCCCGCCAGACCAGGTACGCGGTGCGCCGGCCGTACTCGAACCGGGGGCAGTAGGAGAGTTCCATCGGGACGGTGCCGGAGAGTCCCTGCACCGACCGGACCAGGATGCCGGGTGACCGGCAGCCGATCGCGTGCCCCCGGGAACCGTGCTCCAGCAGCAGCCCGTCGGTGAGCGCCACCTCGCCGTGCGCGGTCCGGAAGACGGTACGCAGCACCAGGCTGTCCGGCAGGTAGTCCCGGTGCACCTCGAAGTGTTCCGTCGGCCGGATCCACCAGTGCCCGCCGCCGACGTCGAGCAGCCGGCAGAAGACCGAGGGCGCGTCGAACCGCTCCGGGCACCACCAGTTGACCGAGCCGGCACGGTCGACGAGCGCGGCGCTGCGGCCGTCGGCCAGCAGTCCGTGCGCGGCGATCCCTCCGGCTTCCACGCGACGGGCTACCCCCGGTCCGCCGGCTCTAATCCCCCGGGTCCGCCCGAGCCGTCGCCGACAAGGTCCGTCTCGTCCGACCCTGGGGCGGTCCGCAGGTGTCGACCGGCAGGTCAGGAACGGTTCGACGGTGTCGACCCGACTTGACAAAGGCAATTTAGGTCAGGCTAACCTTACGCCCGGCGACAATGGTTTGCCGACCCGAACACAGTTCCGCTCTGCGTAGCGGCCAGCCAAGGAGCAGCACGTCATGCCGCACCCTCGTCAGTTCACCCGCCGGAACCTGCTCGGCGCGGCCGGCGCGCTCGGCCTCACCGCCCTGCTCGGCGCCTGCGGCCAGGACGACGGGCCGGGCACGGAGACCGGTTCCGGCGGTGCGTGGAGCTTCACCGACGACCGGGGCCAGACGGCCACCGCCGCCAGCCGGCCGAAGCGGGTCGTCGCGTTCGTCGGCACCGCCGCCGCGCTCTACGACTTCGGCGTCACCGAGGCGCTCGTCGGCGTCTTCGGCCCGACCAAGCGCGCCGACGGCAGCCCGGACGTGCAGGCCGGCGACCTGCCGGTGGCCGGGCTGACAGTCATCGGCAACACCTGGGGCGAGTTCAACATCGAGGCGTACGCCTCGGTCAGGCCGGAACTGCTGGTCACGCACGAGTACGAGAAGAACTCCCTCTGGTACGTGCCGGACGAGAGCAAGGACAAGATCGTGCCGTTGGCCCCGACGGTGGCGCTGGTCGCCTCCCGGGCTCCGCTGGACAAGGTGATCGGCCGGCACGCCGAACTCGCCGCCGCACTCGGCGCGGACCTGAACGCCACGAAGGTCACCGAGGCCAAGGCCCGGTTCGAGGCCGCCGCCGCGAGCATCCGGGAAGCCGTGGCGGCCAACCCGGGCCTCCGGGTGCTCGCCTGCTCCGCCGCCGAGGACCTCTTCTACGCCTCCAACCCGGCCGTCAACTCCGACATCAACTACTACAAGTCGCTGGGTGTGGACGTGATCGTGCCGGACAAGCTCGACGACCTCGGCTACTTCGAGAGCCTGAGCTGGGAAAACGCCGACAAGTACCCGGCCGACGTGCTGCTGCTGGACAACCGCAGCTCGACGCTCCAGCCCAAGGACCTGACCAGGAAGCCGACCTGGGCCCAGCTCCCGGCGGTGAACGCCAACCAGGTCGTCGGCTGGAACAGCGAACCCCGCTTCTCGTACGCCGGCAGCGCCGCCGCCCTGGAGACGCTGGCCGCCGCCCTCCGCTCCGCCCGCAAGCTGAGCTGAGCCGAAGCGGGCCGCCGGGCTAGGGCGTGTCGAAGTCGATGTCATGGCAGCTTCGAAGTGCCCCTGTGGTCAGCTCCGCATCGCGCTCAACGCCGGCGCCACCAAGGAACAGATCGCCGAAGTCTTTCTTCAGGTCGCGGCCTACGCTGGCGTAGCACGCGCGTTCGACGGCTACCAGGTCGCGGCCCAGGTCTTCGCAGAGAATCCGGAACGCTCAGACCCTGGTAAGTAAGGGTGTCAGGGGTTTGGTGGCGGGCGAGGCGGCGGGTCATGACAATGATCATGGCCATTGGACCATCGCGGCGTCGGGCCGGGATTACCGACGAGGTACGGCATCGGGAGAAGTGGCGCCTGGCCCTGAACATGATCGATGAACTGACCGGCTGGGGTCTACGGGCGCCGCTGATCGTGGCCGACGCCGGCTACGGCGACGCGGCGGAGTTCCGCCATGGTCTGGCCGAGCGTGGCCTGTCCCACGTGGTGCAGGTGTCGATGCGCGTCGGCGTGTACCCGGGCGAGACCGTGCGCACGACCCCGCCGTACCAGGGCGTCGGACTGTATCCCCGACCCCGGTACCGGGAGCCCGCCACATCGGTGAAGGAACTCGTGCTGGCCGCCGGGCCGGGACAGGCGCGGACCGTCGCCTGGCGGACCGGCTCCCGCGTCCGGGCCGGAACACCAGTGACGATGCGGTCCCGCTTCGTGTTCCTCCGGGTCCGACCAGCCGAACGGAGACTCCTGGCCACACACACCGCGACCAGGACCTTTCCGAGACGTGGCTGATCGCCGAATGGCCACCCGAGCAGGCCGAGTCGATCAGGTACTAGCTTTCGAACCTGCCCGCCACCACACCGCGACGCGCCCTCGTCCGATGGGCGAAACTCCGCTGGCGGATCGAACACGACTACCGCGAACTGAAGACCGGCCTCGGCCTGGACCACTACGAAGGACGCACCTGGCAGGGTTGGCACCACCACATCACCCTCGTCTCCGCCGTCCACGCCTTCCTCACCCTGCAACGCCTCAACCCAAAAGCGACGGCGCCGGCCTGACCCTCTACGCCGTACTCCGGCACCTGCAACACCTACTCGTCCGCCTGGCCGGGCCTGCCCACCTGCAAGACACGGTTCCCCACACGGAAACCCCGCTACCCAATCAGATCATGACAAAGCACTACTAGTACTTGAGTGAGACACCGTTGAGTTGGGCGTCCCGCGTCCCGTTTCAGCAGCGCCATCGCCGGGGCGGCGCGTCCTGAAACGCCTAACCGGCCGCCGAGAGCTACTCCCGGCAATCCGCTCAGGGTGCTGGAGGTCGCGCGGCCCGCGTCTGAAGTCGACCTGAAACCGCGACCTGGCAGTGTGAGTTGTCGGAGCGGCGTGTCGCCGGACTGCCGCCGGAGATTGACGAAGGTGAGTCACGTAGCCACGGCCAGGGCAGCCGGCCAGCGTAGTGAAGATTGGAGATGCATGATTCGCACACGAGCATCCAAGGCTGTTGTCATCGCGTTGACCGCAGCAGCCATGAGCGCCGGAGCTTCTTCCAGCGCATCGGCCTCCACGCAAGACTCTCCGTCGAACCCCTCCCTGCCGTGCGGCTTCTCCGAGGTGCCGGACGGCATGGGCAACACGCAGACCTACTACCGGAACTGTTCTTCCCAGGGCGTGCTGATCCGCAGTCTCTTGTACTACCCGGAACCGGCCGAGACGGTGGAGGCCTGCGTGCCAGCGCACCAGGCGGGTCTTGTGGCGTATCCCGCCTACGGGTTGCACAGCCCACGTATCATCGGTTCCTGCTGACGCCGGCGGCCTGCTTCACACGCTACAAAGTTGAGTGGTCAGGTTTGTCACCATAGCGGTGACGAGGCGGTTCGATCTGACCGACGCCCAGTGGGCAACGCTGGAGCCGTTGCTGCCAGCGGCGAAGCAGCCGGGTCGACCGTCCTTGTGGAGCAGACGGCGCTTGATCGACGGGATTCGGTGGCGGATCCGGGTCAGCCCCCCGTGGCGGGACGTGCCACCCCTGTACGGGTCCTGGCCGGCGGTGTACGCCCTGTTCCGACGTTGGCAGCGCAACGGGACCCGGCAGCGGATCCTCACCGCGACTCCGCCACGCCCAGCCGGCCGCCGATCCGCGCGGGTCCCCACCGCCGCTTCGCCCACCGGTGCAGCACCTTCCGCTCCAGCGGTGCCGGCGTACATCGCGGTGAGAGGACCTCCCGGGTGATGCGGAATCTTCGACAAGCTCCACACTTCACCCGGAGGTCCTCACCTATTTCAAGATCCCGCCCTGTCACCAACGCCCATGGCAGAACACCTAGCCGCCGAACGCGGCGAGCCCGGTGAGCCGCTGCCCGATCACCAGCTGGTGGATCTCGGACGTCCCCTCGTAGGTCAGCACGCTCTCCAGGTTGTTGGCGTGCCGGAGCACCGGGTACTCCCCGCTGATGCCGTTCGCGCCGAGGACGGTCCGGCACTGCCGGGCGATCGCGATCGCCTCCCGCACGTTGTTCAGCTTGCCGACGCTCACCTGCTCCGGCCGGAGCGTCCCGGCGTCGGCCAGCCGGCTCAGGTGCAGGGCCAGCAGATAGCCCTTCTGCAACTCGACAGCCATGTCGGCCAGCTTCGCCTGGGTGAGTTGGAAACCGGCGATCGGCCGGCCGAACTGGGTCCGGCTGCCGGCGTAGTCGAGGGTGGCGTGCAGGCAGTCCCGGGCGGCGCCGAGGGCACCCCAGACGATGCCGTAGCGGGCCTCGGTCAGGCAGCTCAGCGGAGCCCGCAGCCCGGTCGCCGCCGGCAGCTGGGCATCGGCCGGCAGCCGGACCCCGTCGAGGGTGATCTCGCCGGTCGAGGAGGCGCGCAGCGACATCTTCCGGCGGATCTCCCGGGCCGCCACCCCGGGCGTTCCCATGGGTACGACGAAACCCCGCACCCCCTCGTCGGTGCGCGCCCAGACCACGGCTAGGTCGGCCACCGGCGCGTTGGTGATCCACATCTTGCCGCCGGAGAGGACCCAGTCGGAGCCGTCCCGGCTGGCCCGGGTGGTCATCGAGGCGGGATCGGAGCCGTGGTCCGGCTCGGTCAACCCGAAGCAGCCGATCAGCTCACCGGTCGCCATCCGGGGCAGCCAGTGCCGTTTCTGCTCCTCGGAGCCGTACCGCCAGATGGCGTACATGGCAAGCGATCCCTGCACCGACACCAGCGACCGTACGCCGGAGTCGCCGGCCTCCAACTCCAGGCAGGCCAGGCCGTAGGCGACGGCCGAGGCACCGGCGCAGCCGTACCCGGTCAGGTGCATGCCGAGCAGGCCCAGCCTGCCGAACTCGACGGCCAGTTCCCGCACCGGGGCCTGACCGGCCTCGTACCAGTCGGCGACGTGCGGGCGTACCCGGGTGTCGACGAGCCGGGCCACGACGGACCGGATCTGGCGGTCCTCCTCGGAAAGCGTTCCGTCCAGGTCGAGCAGGTCGAGCGGGGGTGTCCCGGCCCGACCGGTTTCCTCGGTCATGGCCGCCACCCTAGTCAGCCGGCGGTCGCGGCGGCCCGGACGGGCGCACGGCCCCGCCGGCCCGGAGGTCGTCCGGTTCGGGCGGCCGTGCGATTCAGGCAGCCGGCAGGATCAGGACCCGGGCGTGGATCTGGTTGCGCTGCTGGAGCGCGGCGCGCAGCGCGCGGTGCAGCCCGTCCTCCAGATAGAGGCCGCCGCTCCACTGCACCACGTGCGGGAAGAGGTCGCCGTAGAAGGTGGAGTCCTCGGCGAGCAGCTTGTCCAGCGCGAGTTCCCGCTTGGTCGTGATGAGCTGGTCCAGGCGCAGCGGGCGTGGCGGGATCTCTGCCCACTGCTTCAACGTGAGCCCGTGGTCCGGGTAGGGACGCCCGTCCCGAACCGCTTTGAAGATCACGACGGCACGCTCCTCCCCATGGCCGTGCTGGCCCGACCCCTCGCCCTGCTGCTCCGGCGGCCCGCCACCGACGCACGCCGCACGCTACCAACGACGCCCGTCAGCCTAGCGACCTCCGACTACCCCGTGGTTTGTCCGCCGATGTCAGTTTCGTTACTACTATCGGTGACCTGTCGACGGCTTTCGGTCAGGATGTCAGTCCCCACCGCCCCCGGTGCACCACCTCGGCCGGCGGCCGGCGACCGCGACGCAGCGAAGCCGAGCGGTGGTCCGGGGCCGGGTAGCCGATGCTCAGCGCGCCGATCGGCACCAGCTCCGCCGGCACCCCGAACGCCGCCCGGAACGGATCGACCCGCTCCACCGGGATGCCGAAGAAGCAGGCGCCTAGCCCGGAGTCCACCGCAGTCAACAGCATCAGCAGCGCGGCGAAACCGGTGTCGACATACCAGTACGGCACCGGCCAGCGGGACTCGTCGCGGTCCGTCCAGCCCTTGTCCGGCTCGGCGTACCTGTCGAGATAGGCCGACCGGTCCGCCAGCGGTACGACGATCAGCGGCGCCCGGCGCATCCCGGTCAGCCACCGGCTCTGCCCCCGGCCGGCCGGGTCGGGCCGGCCGGTGTCCGGGGCGGTCGCCGTCCAGAACAGTTCCCGGTCCGCCGGCTCGGTCAGCACCAGGAACGCCCAGCCCTGGGAGAACCCGGCCGACGGGGCCCGGACGGCGTGCTCCAGCAACCGGTCCACCAGCTCGGCCGGCACCGGCCGGTCCGGGTCGTAGTTGCGGACCATCCGCCGGCGCCGGACCACCGTCGAGAACTCCATCGCGAGCGCCGCCTCTCCGCGTCAGGCGCCGGGCCGGATGCCCCAGCTGCCCTGCCAGGTCTGCCCCGGTTCGAGGACGATCACGTCCCGGCCGGACCGGAACCCGTCCGGCGGGCAGGTCATCGGCTCCACCGCCACCGACCGCCGGTAGCGGTCGCCGGTCAGGGTGTCCCCGGTGAAGACCTGCCACCAGCCGAACGACGGGTCGGCCCAGATGCTCACCGCCGCACCGTCGTCGGGAGCGGCCAGCGTGACGCTGGAACCCCAGTCGTGCACCAGCGTCGGGTCGAGGTCCCCGAAGGCCAGGTCCAGCACGGCCGGGCCGATCCGGCGCGGCTCGGTGAAGTCGTACTCCCCGCCGGTCACCTTCGCCGCCCCGATCGGCAGCAGCCGGCCGTCCAGCAGCAGCCGGCTGCGCCCCGGCACCCGCATCCGCAGGTCGTCCACGGCCACCCCGGGCAGCCGCAGGTACGGGTGCACCGAGAAGCCGAACGGGCAGGGCTCCCGGCCGACGTTGGTGGCCTCGTGGCTGACCCGCAGCCCGTCGGCGCCGACCTGCCAGCGCGCCCGCATCGACAGCGGCCACGGGTAGCCCACCTGGGCGGGCATCTCGCAGGCCACCACCACCTCGTCCGGCCGCTGCTCGACAAGCCGCCACGGCAGCCAGTTGACCAGACCGTGGATGGCGGTGTGCCGCTGCGGCTCGGTGAGCGAAAGTTGCAGCTCCTGCCCGGCGAAGGTGTACTTCCCGTCCCGGATCCGGTTCGGCCACGGCGCCAGCACCTGACCCGCGCAGCCGGCCGGCAGTTCGTCCTCCGCGTACCCGTCCAGGTAGTCCACGCCGTTCGCCCGGTACGCCCGCAGGCCGCCACCGACCTCGACCACCACGGCCTGCTGGTCGCCCGCCGAGATGGTCCACTGTGCACCGGAGAGCGGCCGGGCCGCCTTGACGTTGTCCATGCCGGGACGATAGCCGTTACCCGCCGGTGGCGCCCGGCTGGCCGCCCGCCGCGCCGGGGTGCGGCGGCCGGTAGCGGACCAGCGCCGGGAAGAGGACCCCGAGCAGCAGCGCGAGTACCGCCGCGACCAGCCCACCGCCGACCCAGGCGAAGCCGACCCCGAAGGCGGCGGCGGTGCTGCCGGCCCGCAGGTCACCCAGCCGGGGACCGCCGGCCACCACCGTGATGTTCACCCCCTGCAACCGGCCGCGCAGCCGGTCCGGGGCGTAGACCTGCAACATCGACTGCCGGAAGACCGCGCTGACCAGGTCGGCCGCCCCGGCCACCGCGAGCAGCACGACGGCCAGCCAGAGCTGCCGGGCCAGTCCGGCGGCGGCGATCGCCAGCCCCCAGCCGACCACCGCGCCGACCAGGGCCAGCCCCTGCCGGCGTACCCGGCTGATCCAGCCGGAGGTGAGGCCGCCGAGTACCGATCCGATGGCGATCGCGCTGAACAGCCAGCCGACCGCCGAACCGCCGCCGAACCGCTCCTGGGCCACCTCGGGGAAGAGCGCCCGGGGCATCGCCAGCACCATCGCGATGATGTCGACGGCGAAGGAGAGCAGCAGCACCGGAGTGGTGGCCAGATAGCGGAACCCGTCCACCACGCTGGCCAGGCCGACCCGCCGGGGCTGCCCGCCGTCGTCCAGCGGCGGCATCGGGGGCAGCCGGTAGGTGGCCCAGAGCGAGACGGTGAAGAGCAGCGCGTCCACCCCGTACGCCACCGGGAGCACCACCTCGACCGGGCCGGCCGAGAAGACCAGGCCGGCGGCGAGCGGACCGAGTACGCCACCGGCGGTCGACGTGGTGTAACCGAGGGTGTTCGCCGCCGGCACCAGCGAGGTGGGCACCAACCGGGCGATGATCGCCTGCCGGGCCGGTGAACTGATCGCGAACGCGGTGGTCTGCACCGCCACCAGCACCAGCAGCAGCACCGGGCTGCCGACCCGGAACACCGCCTGGAGCAGCAGTCCGCCGGTGGAGAGCCACATCAGCACCGAACTGGCCAGCAGCAGCTTGCGCCGGTCCACCGCGTCGGCGACGGCACCGCCCCAGAGGCCGAAGACCAGTAGCGGGACGAATCCGGCGATGCCCAGCAGTCCGACCCAGAACGACTCCCGGGTCAGCGCGAACATCTCCACCGGTACGGCGACCGCGGTGAGTTGGAAGCCGAACATCGAGACGCCGTTGCCGATCCAGAGCCGCCGGTACGCCGGCACCCGCAGCGGTCGTACGTCCATCGCCCACCGGGCGAACCGCCCCCCGGACCGTGCCCTGACCGCGGCGGCGGCCGGCTCGGCGGTTCCGGCCAGCCCCGACGCGGCGGCGGCCTGGTTCGGTGCGGCGGAGCCGGTGGCGGCCTGGTCCGGTGCGGCGGAGTCGCCGTCCCCCCGTTCGGCGCCGGGATCAACGCCGGTCAAGGTGCCAGCCGCTCAATGATCCAATCGTCCGCACCGGTCCGACGGTAGCGCAGTCGATCGTGCAACCGGCTGGCCCGTCCCTGCCAGAACTCCACCGTCGCCGGCACCACCCGCAGGCCGCCCCAGTGCGGTGGCGGCGGCACCGGCACGCCGTCCGGAAACCGCTGCGCGACCTCCCGGAACCGGTCGTCCAGGGCGGCCCGGTCGGCGACCACCTCCGACTGCGGACTGGCCCAGGCGCCGAGCTGCGAACCACGCGGCCGGGTGGCGAAGTACTCCTCCGTCTCGGCCCGGTCGACCGGCCCGATCGTGCCGCAGACCACCACCTGCCGCTGCATCGGAAACCACGGCAGCAGCAGGCTGGCGTACGGGTTCGTCCCCGCCTCGGTGCCCTTGCGCGACCCGTAGTTGGTGTAGAAGACCAGTCCGCGCTCGTCGTACCCCTTCAGCAGGACCGTCCGGGTGCTCGGCCGGCCCCGGTCGTCGGCGGTGGCCACCACCATCGCGTTCGGTTCGGGCAGCCCGGCGGTGACCGTGTCGAGGAACCAGCGGTGGAACTGGGTCCACCAGTCCGGCGCAAGATCCGCCTCGGTGAGCCCGTCGACCGACCCGTACTCCCGGCGCAGTCCGGCCGGCGGTGTGTCCCGCATCACGTCACATCCCTGTTCCTCGATCGAAGGCGGAGCGCCCGCGCCAACCCGCCCGCCGCCCGTGGACGTCCCCCCGTCGGGCACCTCCGGACCGCCTCGTGTCGCGTGTAGCACAACCGTGACCTCTCGCAAAGTTAGTTACCCAGCAGGCAAGATGGCACGAATACATCGCTGAGTACGCAAGGGCCCGCGCCGGGTACTGCCGGGCGGGCCCGCAACGCACGGACGACCGATCCAGGAGCGCGCATGTCCGACTTCAAACCGGGGCTGGAAGGCGTGATCGCCTTCGAGACCGCCATCGCCGAGCCTGACAAGGAAGGAGGGGCGCTGCGCTATCGCGGGGTCGACATCGAAGACCTCATCGGCCAGGTTTCCTTCGGCAACGTCTGGGCGCTGCTCGTGGACGGCCGGTTCGGTCCCGGCCTGCCCCCGGCCGAGCCGTTCCCGGTGCCGGTGCACTCCGGCGACATCCGGGTCGACGTGCAGTCGGCGGTGGCGATGCTGGCGCCGTACTGGGGGCTGAACCAGTTCCTCGACATCTCCGACGAGCAGGCCCGGGAGGACCTGGCCCGGGTCTCGGTGACCGCGCTCTCCTTCGTCGCCCAGTCGGCGCGCGGGCTCGGGCTGCCGGCCGTACCGCAGAAGGAGATCGACAAGGCGGAGACGATCGTCGAGCGGTTCATGAAGCGCTGGCGGGGCGAGCCGGACCCGAGGCACGTGAAGGCGGTCGACGCCTACTTCATCTCCGCCGCCGAGCACGGGCTGAACGCCTCCACCTTCACCGCCCGGATCGTCGCCTCGACCGGTGCCGACGCCGCCGCCTGCATCTCGTCCGGGATCGGCGCCCTCTCCGGGCCGCTGCACGGCGGTGCGCCGTCCCGGGTACTGCACATGATCGAGGCCGTGGAGCGCAGCGGCGACGCCGAGGGGTACGTCAAGGGCGTACTCGACCGGGGCGAGCGGCTGATGGGCTTCGGGCACCGGATCTACCGGGCCGAGGACCCGCGCGCCCGGGTGCTCCGGCGTACCGCCAAGGAACTCGGCGCACCGCGCTTCGAGATCGCCGAGGCGCTGGAGAAGGCCGCGCTGGCCGAGCTGCACGCCCGCAAGCCGGACCGGGTACTCGCCACGAACGTCGAGTTCTGGTCCGCCGTGGTGCTCGACTTCGCCGAGGTACCGGCACACATGTTCACCTCGATGTTCACCTGTGCCCGGATGGGCGGGTGGAGCGCGCACATCCTGGAGCAGAAGAAGCTGAAGCGGCTGGTCCGGCCGGCCGCCCGGTACACCGGCCCCGGCCCCCGCAAGCCCGCCGGGGTGGAAGGCTGGGACGCCGTCCCACACGACGTCTGAGGTGCAAGGAAGGGCCCCCGCTTATCGCTTCCGGTAGATGCGGGGGCCCTTCCTCACGTCTCACCCCGGACTGTGGGGCAGAACTCAGCCGGTGCGGTGGGATCGTCGCCCGGGCGGCCCGGTGGAGGTGCGAGGATGGGCGGGCGGCAGCGTCGCCGGCAACCCGCTCGGCTCACGGGCCTCTCGGCCCACCGGAAGGATCTTCGTAACCGTGGCTGACGTATCGACCATTCGGATCCCCGACGAGATCAGACCTGCTGACGGCCGGTTCGGCTGCGGCCCCTCCAAGGTGCGTCCGGCCGCGGTCTCCGCGCTGGCCGACGTCGCGACGACGTACCTTGGCACCTCGCACCGGCAGAAGACCGTACGCGACCAGGTCGCCCGACTGCGCCGGGGCATCGCCGAGTTCTTCTCCCTGCCCGAGGGCTACGAGGTCGTACTCGGCAACGGCGGCACCACCGCCTTCTGGGAGGTGGCCACCTTCGGGCTGGTCCGCGACCGGGCCCAGTTCGCCAGCTTCGGCGAGTTCGGCGCCAAGTTCGCCAAGTCCGTCGCCGACGCCCCGTTCCTGGGCCAGCCGACCGTGCGCAAGTCCGAGCCGGGCAGTGCCCCGTCGCTTGTCGCCGAGGCCGGCGTCGACGTCTACGCCACGCCGCACAACGAGACCTCGACCGGTGTCGCGGTGCCGATCCGCCGGGTGGCCGGCGCCGACGACGACGCGCTGCTGCTCGTCGACGCGACCTCCGGGGCGGGCGGGCTGGAGGTGGACGTCCGGGAGACCGACGTCTACTACTTCGCCCCGCAGAAGTGCTTCGGCTCCGACGGCGGGATCTTCCTGGCCCTGATGTCGCCGGCCGCGCTGGCCCGGGCCACCGAGATCAAGTCCTCGGGGCGGTACATCCCGGCCTTCCTCGACCTGGTCACCGCGATCGACAACTCGCGGCTGGAGCAGACGTACAACACCCCGGCGCTGGCCACCATCTTCCTGGCCGCCGAGCAGACCGACTGGATGAACGCGCAGGGCGGGCTGGCCTGGGCGGCCAAGCGCACCGCCGAGAGCGCCGCGGCCGTGTACGGCTGGGCCGAGCGTTCCGCCGTGGCGACACCCTTCGTGACCGATCCGGCACTGCGCTCCAACGTGGTGGCGACGATCGACTTCGCCGACGGGGTGGACGCGACCGCGATCGCCAAGGTGCTGCGGGCGAACGGGATCGTCGACACCGAGCCCTACCGCAAGCTCGGCCGCAACCAGCTGCGGATCGCGCTCTTCCCGGCCGTCGAGCCCGGCGACGTGGAAGCCCTCACCACCTGCGTCGACTACGTGGTCGACCGGCTCTGAGCCCCGCCGCCACCCGGGTCGGGCCGGTCGGCCGGACCGCCCGACCCGAGTGGATCGAAAGACGCAGCTCACCCGCGACATGCGGGCGCGCCTCTCCCCAACGGGTGACCGAGCGGCGTACCGTGTGACGAGGACGCCCGGGTGGCTGACCCGTGGCGTGGGGCCAGCGAGGCGGGACGGAGGCAACGCGATGCGGCCAGTACGCTTCGTCGCCCTCTCCGAGGACGGCCAAGCTATGGTGCTCACCGACGAGGTGGGCCGTCTTCTCGCGCTGCCGATCGACGAGCGGGTCGCGACCGTCCTGCACAACGAGCCCGGCAGCGCTCCACTGGCCGTGGCCGGCCCCGGCACCGAACCGGCACCCTCACTGTCGCCAAGGGACATCCAGGCCCGGATCCGCTCCGGCGAGTCCGCCGAGGACGTGGCCCGGATCGCCGGGGTGCCGGTCGACCGGGTGCTGCGGTACGCCGGCCCGGTGCTCCAGGAGCGGGCGATGCTCGCCCAGCACGCCCGGCGGACCCGGCTGAAGAACGCCGAGAACCAGTCCCCGCTCGCCGAGATCGTCGACGGCCGGCTCTCCCAGCACGGCATCGACACCGAGAAGATCTCCTGGGACGCCTACCGGCGCGACGACGGCACCTGGCGGATCATCGCGACCTGGCCCTCCGGCAAGGCCACCGCGCAGGCGATCTGGGATCTCGACAAGGCCCGCCAGGCGGTGACCCCGCACGACGACATGGCGCAGTACCTGTGCGCCGAGCGTCCCGCGCCGCTGCTCGGCCAGGAGCCCGCGCCGGAACGCGGCGGCCACGCGCTGCCCGGTCCGTCCCGGGTGGAGCCGGGCCGTGGCGGGCACGGCCTGCCGGCCGCCGCCGGTGACCATCCGCGCCCGAGCCGCGACCCGATCCGGGCCGGCCGGGACGCGCTGCTCGCCGGGCTGGACCGGCCGCTCGGCTCGACCGCCGGGCGCGGGCTCGACCCGGCGGCGTCGATGGCGTCGCCGGACGCGCCCCGGCAGCGCCCCGTCGCCGGTGGCGCCGCCGCACTGCTCGGCGGTGGTCCCGGCTCCGCGTTCGACGACGACGCCGACGCGCCGAAGGAGGTCCCGGCGGTGCCGTCGCTGGCGGTGCTCCGGCCGCGCCGGGCCGCCGCAGCCGGCTCCGGTGAGTCCGGTGACGCCGCCGGCAAGCCGCGCAAGCGCCTGCCGAGCTGGGACGACGTCCTTTTCGGCGGCGGTCCCGCCGCCCGCGAGACCTCCTGACCCCACCGGGTGCGCCGCTACAACGGCCAGCTCGCCAGCCGGTCGTACGTCGGCCGGGGGCCGAGCTGGCTGCGCACCAGCACCAGTTCGGTCGCCGGCCAGGACGGTCCCAGATAGCCGTCGAGGGTGCTCAGGTCCTCGTCCAGACTTCCCGGATCGATCCGCTCGCCGGGGCGGGCCAGGGTGAGGTGCGGTCGCAGCGGCCGGACGTCGAACGGGATCCTGGCCCGGCGCAACTCCCGGCGGACCGTCGCGCCCAGCCGGCGCAGTACGTCGACCTCGCCGCGCAGCCCCACCCAGAGCACCGTGAACCGTCCCCGGCCGAACCGCCCACCGCCGCCGAACCGGAGCCGGGGCGCCCGCAGTCCGCCGGACGTCTCCACCCGGGAGAGCGCCTCCTCGACCACGGGCAGCCGCTCGTCCGGCACCTCGCCGAGGAACGCGACGGTCACGTGCAGCGTCGACGGGGCGGTCAGCCGCACGTTGACCCCGGACCGGGCTGCCGCGCCGATCCGGAGCCGGTGGACCTGCGCGACGATGTCGTGCACGGCCTCCGGCGGTGGATAGACGGCCACGAAGAGACGCACCTAGCGCGCCTTTCGCCGGCAGCGGGTCGCGGGCCGGCGGCTCAACCGCTGCCCTGGCGCGGCCCGGCCTGCGGGGACGGCAGGACCAGGCCGGCGGCCTGCAACTCGCCCTCGACGCGTACCCGTTCGATCTCCAGGTCGATGCCGTCCAGGGCGCCGAGATGTTCGGCCACCCCGAGGCAGCGGCTGGCCAGGCGCAGCCGGTCGTCGTACGCCTCCAGCACCGCCGCCTGCCAGACCCGGGACCGGCCGGCGATGCTGAGCCGCTGGTCGCCCAGCCGGCGCAGGTCGGCGGCGATCCGTTCGATCGCCGGATGATCCACCCGCTCCAGTCCGGAAAGATCGATTTCGCCGGCCCGCGGGTCCACTTCGAACGCCTGGTCCAGTCGACTTATCGTCCGGCGTGAGCGGCGGTCCTCCCGGCGCTCGGCGAGCCAGCCGGCGAGCCGGTCGACCAGCTCGTCGGCGAAGATCAGCGCGGCCAGAGCGACCGGCAGGCAGATCGTGGCAAGCAGGGCCAGCGGCAGCGCGAATGCATGCACGATGGCCACGTTCTCCGACGCTAACCGGCGGCACCCCGGCCCGCTACCGGTTTTGCACGGAACGGGTATTCACCGGGTCGCCGGGGCGAGGGCGAGGCGCAGCCGGTCGACGGCCGCCCGGTCGCCGGACCAGCCGATCGCGTCGTCGGCGCGGCGTCGCCAGAGCCAGAGCAGCATCCGGTCCGGACTAGCGCTGACGGTCGCCGCCGGACCGGCGGACGCGGATCTGGACGGGGCGGCCGGGATGGTGGCCCCGAGCGCCACCGCCCTGTCGGGGGCCACCGTCGCCCCCTCCGGGCCGAGCCGGACCAGCCAGCTCGCCGGCCCGGCGGCGGCCAGGATCTCGACCGCGGACTCGGGGAGCACCTCGGCGAAGTCCTCCGGCCAGCGCCGGGAGCGATAGCCCAGGAAGAGCCGCAACACCTCGTCGATGCCGTCGGTGGCGAGGTCGGCCGGGATCTCCGCGACCGACCGCCCGGTCGCCAGCTCCATGTCCACCCGGTGGATGACCGTCTCCTGTGTCATCCGGCGGAGCCAGAATCCGACGGTCTGGTCCGGGTCGTACCAGGTGGGGGCGAGCGCGGCCGGGTCGCGGCCGTCGAACTCGGTGCCCAGCGCCCGGCAGGCCCGGTCGAAGAGCGGCAGCGGCTCCTCGGCGGAAACGTCCGGCGGCCACGACGAGGGGATCCGGCCCGTCCGCATGCACTCCACCTTGTGCAGGTAGGTCACGGCGACGTGCCGGACGAGGTCGGCAACTGTCCAGTCCGGACAGGCCGGCACGGCGGCCGCCAGGTCGGTGGCGGCGACCTGGCGCAGCCGCGCCTGGTCGGCGGCCAGGCACTCCAGAAGTCGCACACGCAGCATGGGGCCAGCTAACCAGAGGGGTCCGACGCCCGCAGGGCGCCGCGCCATCGACAGCCCTCGGGCGAGCGCGCCCCGCCATCAGCGGGCCAGAGGCGGACGCGCCCCGCCGTCAGCGGGTCCGACGGGCGGACGCGCCCCACCATCAGCCGCCCGACGGCAGGCGCGCCGCGATCGACGGCCCTCGCGGCGAGTGCGCCGCGCGCCCCGGGAGGCGGTTCACGTGTCGGCCGGATGTACCACGTAGAAGCGGGGCAGCGGGAGGATGCGCAGCCGGAGTCGGGTACCGGTGCGGTGCAGTTGCCAGACCAGCGCCGCACCGGCGGCGGCCAGCGAGATCAGGCCGCCGATCCAGATGCTCGCCCCGGCACCGAAGCGCTCGGCGATCCAGCCGATGATCGGCGCACCGACCGGGTTGGAGCCGAGGAAGACGAGCACCCAGAGTGCCATCACCCTGCCCCGGAAGGCCGCGTCGACGCCGAGCTGCACCCGCTGGTTGGACGCCTGGGCGAAGAAGACCGTGAAGAACCCGGTCAGCGGCAGCAGCGCCACCACCATCCAGTACGCGGGAGCGAGCCCGACCAGGGTGCCGCAGACACCCGTGGCCACGGCCGCGCCCAGCACCACCCAGACCGACGGCCGGCTCCGCCGGCCGCTGCCGGCGAGCGCGCCGACCAGCGCACCCACCGCGAGCGCGGTGGTGAACAGGCCGAACGAGGCGGCCCCGGTGTTGAAGGTGGTCTTGGCCAGCGCCGAGAGGGTGAGCTGGAAGTTGAACAGGGCCAGCCCCAGCACCGACATCAGCACCATCGGCAGCACCAGGTCGGAGCGGCGGGCGACGTACCTGAGGCCGTCGATCACCCGGGCGGAGCCCCGCTCGGCGAGCGGCGGCAGCTCCTCGCGGTGCAGCTCGGCGGCGCGCATCAGCACCACGCAGACCACCGGGGCGATCGAGCTGACCGCGCTGACCAGGAAGACCGGGCCGACGTCGAGGAGGGCGATCCCCAACCCGGCCACCGCCGGGCCGATGATCCGGGCCGAGTTGAACGTCGCGGCGGAAAGCGCCAGTGCGTTCGGCAGCAGCGAAGTACCGACGAGTTCGGAGACGAAGGACTGGCGTACCGGGGTCTCGACCGCGTTCGCCACCCCGAGCAGGGCGGCGAAGACGAAGACGTGCCAGAGCTGGACGAGCCCGGTCAGCACCAGCACGCTCATGCCGAGCGCCAGCACGCTCCAGGCGCAGTTGGCGAGGAAGAGCAGCAGGCGCTTGTCGTACCGGTCGGCGAGCCGGCCGGAGAGCAGGGTGAGCAGGAGCACCGGGGTGAACTGGAGCGCGATCACCACGCCGAGCGCGGAGGCGGAGTTGTCCGAGAGGTCCAGGACCAGCCAGTCCTGCGTGGTGAACATCATCCACACCCCGATCAACTTGATCAGTTGACCGGTGGCGAAGAGCCGGTAGTTGCGAACCGTCAGGGACTGGAAGGTGGTGCTCAGCTTTGCCCGCACTCGGGGTGCGCCTCCTCGGGTCGTACGCGTCATCCCGACCGCCTGCCGCTACGTCGCGGCCGTACGGTCCTGGTGGACGAAGCGGACCCGGTGTGCTGCGGCGGTCAGGCGCGCGCCACCTTCTGCAGGATCTCGGCGGCACGGGCCAGCGTGTCGCGCTCCTCCGCGGTCAGCTCGGCGAGTCGGCCGGCCAGCCACTCGTTGCGGGCCCGGTCGAACTGGGCGAGCATCGCGCGGCCGGTGTCGGTGGTCGAGAGGATGACCTGCCGGCCGTCGGTCGGATGGGGGGTGCGCTGCACGAGACCGCGCTCCTCCAGCTTCGCGACGATCTTGGTCATCGTCGGCGGTTGGACCCGTTCGGTGTCGGCCAGTTCGCGGGGGCTCAGCGCGCCGGCCAGCTCCAGGCTGGTCAGGGCGGAGAGCTGGGTCCCGGTGAGATCGCCGACCGGCCGGGTCTGCCGTACCCGTCGGTTGAGTCTGGTGATCGCGTCGCGCAGCAGCGTCGCGAGCTGCGCCGGTGGCGTGCGCTTCGCCATCACCGTCCACTCCGTCACGGTCGTTAGCCTAACTAATAAGCTAGGCTAACGACCACCGACTATGACCACCGTCACCGCTGCCCGACGAACTGGCGCACGGTCGGAACGGCTGCCGAACAGGTTAGAACAGCTGCCGCACGGGTCAGACACGGGTCAGAACAGCACGCTCTCGATCGGGCCGCGCAGGAAGTAGAGCACGAAGAGCGCGGCCACCCCGTACAGCAGCGGGTGCACCTCCCGGGCCTTGCCCCGGGCCAGCTTGACCACCACGAAGCTGATCACACCGGCACCGATGCCGTTCGAGATCGAGTAGGTGAACGGCATCAGCACGATGGTCAGGAACGCCGGGATGGCGATCTCGTAGTCGGCCCAGTCGATGGTCCGCACCGCCGTCATCATCAGGAACCCGACGATCACCAGCGCCACCGAGGCCGCCTCGAACGGCACCACCACGACCAGCGGGGCCAGGAACATCGCCAGCAGGAACAACCCGCCGGTCACCAGGTTGGCCGCCCCGGTCCGGGCACCCTCCGCGACCCCGGCGGCACTCTCGATGTACGACGTGTTGCTCGACGTGCTCGCCGCGCCGCCGGCCGCCGCCGCGATCGAGTCCACCAGCAGGATCTCCCGGGTACGCGGCGGCATCTTCTGCTCGTCGAGCAGGTCACCCTCCTGGCCGACCGCCACCATCGTGCCCATGGTGTCGAAGAAGACAAGTCAACATGCGCCTAGTAGCTCGGAGTAGCTAGGAGGTGCGCCCCGGGGTCCGGAGCAGGCACTCCTTCCCCCGGCACGACTTGACCCGCACCACTCGTCGTACACACGAGAGGAACGAACCCAGGTGTCATCTTCCACGACGCCCACCACGGGCAACAACACCGCCCCGCCGACCGAGGTCGAGCGGATCGCCGCCACGATGCGGCAGACCATCACCGACAACGGCGCCGACCACGCCTACGTGTACGCCATGACCCTGATCCGCACCCTCCCCGCCGGGCTCACCGACGCCGAGCACCGGGCCAGGGTCGCCGACATCGTGGCCGGCATGGACCGGGCGTTCGCTGACCTGGCCCGTGAGCAGGACGAGCGGATCGCCGCCCTGGTCGCCGAGCGGTCGGGGGTGGCCCGATGACGAACCTCGTCCCCGCCAGCCCGGACCCGCGCGCCGAGCTGGTCGCCGGCCTGCGCGCCCTGGCCGACTTCTTCGAGGCCAACCCGGACATGCCGATCCCGTCGTCGCCGAAGTTCGAGCACATCGTGCTGACCGACAACGACCGGGACGGCCTCGCCGAGATGGCGCAGATCGGCCGCCTGCTCGACGTCGCCCCGATCACGTCGGCGAGCCTGCACACGAACGTCAACACCCGGTTCCGGGGTCTGGCGTACCGGGCGTTCTACGTCGCCCGTGACCGGATGGCCCAGCACCGCGAGGAACAGTCGTACGTCGACAACGTGCGGGCGGCCCGGCCGTCGGTGCTGGACGGTGAGGTCGTCACCCCGACCCGTGCCCTGCCCGCCCGGTCGTCGTCCGCGAACAGCGTTGCACTGCTGGGGGTGACCCGCTGATGGGCGTCTTCAGCGTCTCCTCCCGCGACCCGTACCCGACCGGCGGTGTGAAGCTTCCGGCGCCGCGTGCCGGTCAGCCGTCGCTGCACCAGGAGAAGACCGACGACCGGGGCCAGGGGGTCACGGCGGACCGGCTCGTCGACCACGCCGCCGCCCTGGCGGCCGGGCACGCGATCACGTTCTCGAAGCCGGATCTCGACGTGGAGGCGTGGCACGACGCCCACCCTGAGCAGACCGGCGACCGGCCGTCGTGGATGACCGTCCCGGACCGGCCGTGGTGCTGCGGCATCCACAACGAGACCGACAAGGGCGACGACCGCATGTGCGCCCGGACCCTGATCGAGGGTTTGCCGCTGCGGGCGATGCCGCCGATCCCGGCCGACGCCCACATGCCCCGACCGTGCCCGGCGACGCTGTCCGTCGAGGTGTGGCAGATGCCCGGCGCCGCCGAGCCGATGGTGATCCTGTCGGCGTCCCTCGGCCACTGGGAGCATCGGTCGCTGCGGTTGACGGTCGGTGAGGCTGTCGACCTGGCCGGGAAGATCCTCCGGCACGTCGAGTGGGGCGAGCAGCCGTTGCCGCTGTCCCCGCCGCCGGCCGGTTCGCCGTCGTGGCAGAAGACGGCGTGCCCGGTGTGGGCGGACTGTGACCACCGGGAGACCGAACTCGTCGGCGACCGGTTCCACCGCACGGCCGCCGGGTCGATGGTGAAGGTCGATCTGTCGCTGGACGGGTTCGACTCGTTCGTCGAGGTGTCGCTGGTGCAGGACGAGCAGTCGGCGGAGTCGAAGGTGGAGCTGTCGCACTGTGACCGGCAGTTCGCGGACCTGCTGACGGGTGAGGCTCGGATGCTGGCGGCGAACCTGCTGCGGGTGCCTGCCCTGATCGTTGGCGGTGCCCGATGACGATCACGCCCGTTCGGCCCGCCGACCTGGCCACGCCGTGCCAGCCGTGGTGCGGGGACGACTGCCAGTCCCGGATTCCCGGAATCGAGCACCACACCGGCCCCGTGACGACCGTCAACGGCGGCACCGACACCGACCCCGCGTTGGGTGTCTCGGCCCGGGTGGAGCGGTACGACCTGGCCGACGCCGAGGGCATCGACCCGGGAGAGCCGTACATCGCCGTACAGGTCGGCGAGTGGGACTTGCTGGCCGAGAGTGGCCTCCTGACGGCAACCCGGGCACGGATGTTCGCAGCCGAACTGCTCGCCCTGGCCGACGCCGCCGAGTCGGAGGCTGCGCGATGACGATCACCGTTACTCCGGTAACGGTCGGGCAGGCTGCCGTCGGGGCTTCGGTCCCGGCGGTAGCCGCCGCCCCGGCCCTGCCGGAACCCGACTGGTGCCTGTGGACCCCGTGCACCCCCGACCGGCACGACGGGTCGCGGATGCACATGTCCCCGGCGGTCGACGTGCCCACCGCCGCCGGAACCGGCCTGCTCGACGTGCGCCTCTGCCAACTCGACGAGGAGACCGAGGCCGGGCAGACGCAGGTGTCCCTGAACGTCGGCCGGAACCTCGGCAGCATGGCGGACCTGACGCCGGAGCAGGCGTTGGTGTTCATCGAGGTCGTCCGCGACCACCTGATGACCGCCGCCGGCCCGGCCGGTGTGCCGATGCCCGTCGAGCGGGTCCGGCTCGGTGACGAGCTGCTGACCCCGGACGGCAACTGGGAAGTCGTCGAGATCGTGGACGTGGACGGCTGGCTGTACGAGGGCCACCCGTCGGCGGTGTCGATCAACACTGCCGCGCACAGCGAGGACGAGGAGCACTACCGGTACCCGATCGGCACGCCGGTCCGCGTGCGTAAGGCGGTGTCGTGATGACCGTCCTGATCAAGCGGCGGACGGTGAAGAACCGGGCGTACGAGCTGCACGACGCCGACCAGCCCAACGCGGGCGCTTTCGCTATCGCGATGCGCAGCGCCGATGGGTGGAAGGTCGCGGCCCGTGGCGGCCGGATGGTCGGCGAGCGGCTGGACGGCCGCACGGCGGCGGCTCTGGCGACGCGTACCGCGCACGAGCAGATCCACATGGGTGCGGTACGGGCTCTGCTGGGAGGTGCCAAGTGAAGGTTCGGATCATCGGCACCGAGCGGGAGATCGAGGTCGGGGAGCACCTGCTCCGTGACGGCTTGGACGTCACCGACGTCCACCACCGGCAGTCCCGGAACCACGGCACCCCGATGGCGTACCTCCAGGCCGACATCCCGGCCGAGGCGCCGTACCTGGTCGTCACCCCGCCGTTCCGGATGAAGACCACGATCCCCGCCGAGCCTGTCGAGGCCCGGCAGGTCCGGCCGACCGACCTGGTCCGGGCTGAGGACGGCGGATGGATGCGGGTCGTGCGGGTCATCCCCGACCCGGTCAGCGAATCGACGGCGGCGGTGTTCATCGACGTCGTTCCGAACGTGCGGCCGACCCGGTGGGCGTTGAAGGTCGACGCCCTGCTGGTGCGGCGGCGTCTGCTCGATCGGGGGGACTGGGAGTGAGGCTCGTACTGAGTGGCCTGCCGTCGGAGGTGGCGGCGGCGAAGGAGCTGGTGAAGCGGACGTTCGTGGTGTGGCGGGCCGACTCCCGGCCGATCCGGTCGAGCAGTGCCGCCACTCCTGACTACGTGACCGTGTACCTGAACGTCAGCCTGCCCGGCGGGACGGGAGACAAGTCGTGACCGAGGAGGAGCCGAACTTCATCGCCCGGCACCTGCGCTGGCCGGCACTGGTCGCCGCCGTGGCGCTCACCGCGAAAGGTGAGTACGACCTGGCTCGGATGGCGCACTACGGCGAATGGATGGCAGTCCTATTCCCGATCTCGATTGATGTGTATTCGGCGGCAGCATTCCTGCGCCACCGCACGGGGGATGTCCTCGCCGGGTTGGCGTTGATGATCGGCTGTCAGATTGCCGTTCACTTGCTCCCGCTCCACATCACCGGCGAAGAGAAGGTGCCGTGGGGGTTGGTGATTGCGATCTCGTGCATTCCGCCGATCGTGGCGTGGCGGGCGCACGCGCTTGGCACCAAATCTCGGGCGGAAAAGACGAAGCCGGAACCGTCGATCGCCGAGCCCGTATCTGGCATGCCAGACATCGACGCGACGGACGTTGACGTACGTGATGCGTCGTTCGATCCGTGGTCGCTCGCCGAGCCGGCTCGTGACGCATCCCTGCCAGTCCACGCGGATGCATCACTCGGTGACCCGTTCGACGTACCGGCGATGCGTCACCCGATGCCGGAGGTGACGCGTCACGACACGCCCGCCCTGCCGGCCAGTGACGCACGGCTGACGTACCCGGCACTGACGCATCCGGCCCGCCGGACGGTGACGCACCGGATCAACGGCAGTGACGCGTCACCCGGCGACGGTCCGGACGGGTCCGAGGTGACGCGTCAGCCGGAGCCGGTGAAGACGCGTCGCGGTCCGAAGCCGGGCAAGGACGAGCGGATGGCCGAGGTACTCCGGCTCGTCGAGGAGGACGGCATGTCCGCCCGTGCGGCGGCGAAGAAGGTCGGCATCGACGAGCAGGCGGCCCAGCGGTACGTGCGGAAGCACCGGACCAACGGCCACACGGTGGGAGGTCACGGTGCGTAACCTCAACCCCTTGAGGACTCAACCCCTTGAGTCCCCGGAGAACCCGCCTCAGACGGTCGCCAAGGACCGGGAGACGGCATCTCCCCCGGCATCAACCCCCTTGACTTCTCAACCCCTTGAGAGTCGACAGAGCGTGACCGAGAAGGCGGCCGGAACCCGGCGGGGGAAGAAGCCGAACCCGCTGCTCGACCCGCCGATCCTGATGACCGCGATCATGCTCCTGGCCGTGCTGGAGATGGCGCTGTGGGCCGGCGTCGGCTGGCTGTGGTGGGCGGTCATCAACGCGGTGGCGGCCGTGATCGTGTTCGCGGCCCTGTTGGCGTGGCGCCGTCGCGGGAAGGGCGGTCTTCTCGATCGTCTCCTCGGTACGTCACGTCGGCCGGGTGCGTCATCCCGGTCTGGTGCGTCACCCAAGGGCGCGTCATCGAAGAAGCCGGGCGGTGCGTCACGGAACCCGCTGAGTCGCCTCCTGAACCCCAAGGGTGCGTCACGTCCGCGCGGTGACGGATCGGGGAAGAAGCCGGGTCTGCTTGACGCACTGCGGGGCAAGCGGCCGGGTGCGTCACGAAAGCCGGCCGGGTCCGGTGATGCGTCACGGCGGAAGCCGGGCGGGTCGGGTGACGCATCGGGGACGCGTCCGAAGAAGTCGAAGCTGTGGCCGTTCGGTGGCAAGAACCGGCCGGGCAAGTCGGGCGGGTCGAAGCCGTCGGGTGACGCGTCACGGTCGGGGAGTTCTCCATCCGGCAACCGGAAAGGGCCGGGCCGGAAGAAGAAGCCGGGCTTCTGGGATGACCTCCGCAAGGGATTCAACGACAAGCGGACCGAGGACAAGAAACGCGACGGAAAGCGCGACGAGAGCAAGAAGGAAAGGCCGGAGAAGGCGACCAACCCAACCCCCGCCGATCCGGAACAGGTGTCGGACAAGCCCGCACCGAAACAGCACAACGAGAAGCGGGCCGCACCGGCGCCGCAGCGAGGAAAGGAGACACCCATGGGAGTTCGACACGAGGACGACGCCAGCCTTCAGAGGTGGGGCCGGAACCTGCGGTCCGTTGCCCCGTCGATCGACGAGCTGGCGACGACGGCCCGGCAGCAGGGCGACATCGTGGAGGCCATCGCTACCGGGATGAAGCGGCTCGCCGACCAGGGCGAGAACGACCTTCCGGCGAGCAAGGCGCTGACGTCGGAGGCCGAGGTGATCGCGGCCGAGCTGCGGAAGATCCGCGAGGAGGACGACGATCGGGCGAACCGGCTGCGGGCGTTGGCGGCCCGGTCGGAGGCGCTGGCGGCCCGGTACGGCCAGGAACACGAGGTCGATGAGGCGCGGCTGGCCGGTGAGCGTGGCGGCCGGGCGCGGGAGAAGCGGGCCGACGTTTCGGCGGCCGAGCAGGACACCTGACCTGTCCGGGGTGTCCCGTGGTGTACACGCTGCGGGGCACCCCTGCCGGGTTCGTGGCCAGGAAGTGAAGGGGGTTGGGTGATGCGGAGTCGAAGCGGCGCGGTGTGGGTGCCGATGTGGATGCTGTTGGCGGTGCTGCTGGTGGTGGCGATCCGGCTCGGGTTCGCCCCGGTCGAGTGGTGGATTTCGCTGGTTGCCGGTCCGGTGATCGGTGTGCCGGCGGCGGTGGTGGTGTCGTTCGCGACGGACAAGCCGTGGGCGTCCGTTCACCGGTCTGCCGTGGTGCTGGCCGGGTCGGTGTGGGTGGCGTTCGTGGCGAAGACGGGTGCGGTGCAGTGGGCGGCCGTCAGCCTCGGCGCCGTGGGTGCGTTGTTCGCGGCGCTTGAGTTCGCGGTCGCCCGGAACCGGGTGATCGTGGAGACGATCCCGAACCTGCCGGACGTCGACCGGCGGCCGTCGGCGGTCCGGGAGTGGGAGGCGATGCTTCAGCGTCTCACCAAGACGAGGAAGAAGAGGGGTGAGGCCGAGGAAGACTGGGAGTGGTCCCAGCTCCGGGTCTCCGCCGTGACGCCGTGGCCGGACCGGACCGCCGGGGAGCAGGTGCACCTTGATCTGCCGGAGGGAATGACGGTCAAGGATCTGGCAGGGCAGACCGACAAGATCGCAGGCGCCCGACGTCTTCCCGCCGGCTGCGTCGTCCGCGTGTTGGACGGGCCGCACCAGGGCGCGGCGATCCTCGACGTGATGCTCCGGGACTGCCTCGCCGGTGACGGCCGGCGGATCTCGGAGCCAACCGACAAGGTGTCGATCTATGACGAGTTCGACATCGCGACGACCGCCCGGGGCGAGAAGCTGGACGTGTCGCTGCGGGAAGACTCGATGGTGGTCGGCGGCACCACCGGGTCGGGCAAGACGACGTTCCTACACCGGGTCATCATGCGGATGGCCCGCTGTGTGGATGCCCTGATCTGGATCGTTGACCCGAACGGCGGCGGTGTCGCCGCCCCGTGGATCGGCCCGTGGGCGCGCGGCGAGGCGTCGAAGCCGACGGTTGACTGGGTGGCGGAGGACGAGTACGAGGCTGCTGCCCTGGTCGCTGTCGCTACCGCGATCGTGAAGGACCGGAAGACGAGCCCCGAGGCCACGGCTCGGATGCGGGCGGCGAACACGACCGTTCTTCCGGTCGACGCGAAACTCCCTCTGATCCTGGTAATCACCGACGAGGGCGGTGAGCTGCGGCAGATGGCCGGACTGATTTCCAAGATCGTGGATGAGGGTATCGCCCGGCTGGCGCAGATCGGCCGAGCCCAGGGCGGCCGGGTCATCATGTCGGTGCTGCGCGGCACCGGGGACCTGCTCGGGAAAGGGCTGCGCACCGTCGCTTCACTGCGGTTGTGTCTCCGCATGGACGAGGAGGACGAGTACACGTACGTCCTCGGGGTGAACCCGGGCCGTGCCCGGCTGCTGCACATGGGGTCGGCGTACGTGTACCGGACGAAGGTCGACTACCGGCCGGTTCTGGCCCGGACGGTGGACGTCGACATCGCCAGCATCGAGCGGCACGCCATCGCAACCGCGCACCTGCGCCCGGACCTCGACGACCGGGGCAAGCGGGTGGCGGCCGGGGTTCGGGTTCAGGATGTGCTCGGTGGTCGGGATGCCGACGGCTTCCCCGAACTGCGGCGACACCCGGTGTTCCGGGACCTTCGGGATGGGCTGGTGTACGCGAACCGGTGGAAGCGGAAGGCGGCGATGCTGGCCGAACTGCGCGGCGAAGAAGTGCCGGAGGATGACCGGCCGGCGGAGCCGCCCGCGTTGGAGCGGCCGACGGTGGCGCCGATCGGCAGCGCGACGGAGCGGTTCCTGATCGGTACCGGGGTGACGTTGGAGCGGCAGCGTGCGCGGGCCGAGGTGACGTCAGGCGTCCAGGATCGGGCACCCGACAGTGGCATGGACGCGGAGGCGGAGCGGCTGCTGTCCGAGGCTCACCTGAAGCTGGACGGCGTACCGGGTGATCGCAGCAAGCCGGAGAACGCCCGCGAGTGGATCGAGCTGGTGTTGCGGGACGGGTACCCGGACATGATGACCGCCGCCCAGGTCCACGCGCAGATGGGCGAGCAGGGTGTCGAGGTGTCGTACCAGCGGGTTTATGACCTGCTGAAGTCGATGGCGAAGGCCGGCGGCAAGGTGCGGCAGGAAGGGAACAGGTACGAGCTGGTCCGCGAGTAGGCGGAAACGAGAGGAACCCCCGGCCCGATGTGGGCGCGGGGGTTCTTCCGTGTCTGGGGTCAGCCGACGGCCTTGAGGAACCTTTCGACGGCGCTGCCCGGCTTCGGTACGAACTTCGGCCGGGGCTGGTCGGCGGCCGGCTGGTCGGCGGCAGCAATCCGGGCGTTGGCGCGTACCGCGTCGGCGATGCCCTCCTCGACGGCGGCACGAACCGCGTCCGGGTCGGCGCCGAGCCGGATCGCGGAGTCGGCGGCGTCTCGTGCGCGCCGGGTGTACCGGGCTGCGATGGCGTCGTCGCTGTCCATGTCTCCACCATCGCACACGGGTGCGACCTCGATCCAGTACCGACAGAGGGGTGGGAGCTAATCTCCCACCCCTCTACGCTTGGAGGTATGACGGTGGTGTCAGTCCACGACGTCGCGGCCGAGATCCGGCGGCGGCTGCCCGGTGTCGACGAGCAGAAGCTTCACGCCCTGCTGTACTACTGCCAGGGTCACCACCTGGCGCACACGGGCGAGCCGCTGTTCCGTGAGGAGATCGTCGCCGCGCCGGCCGACTTCTGGGACACCGACCGGGCGTCACTCCCGCCCGTCGTCGGCGGGTAGCCCGGTACGCCGCACCTGTTCCGCCTCGGCCGGGGTGCCGTAGCAGTGCCCATGCTGACAGCCGTCGGGGTCACCGCACGGGTTCCGGATCAACCGGCCCGGCTGATCCCGCACGATCCCGACCAGTTCAGTCGTCAGCCGGGACTCGTCCACGATCCGCTGCGCTTCCGCCGCCTGCTCCGGGGTGTGCCTTCGTGGCCTGGTCATGAGCCCAACGCTACCCACGGCCCGTCACCGGCCGCCGCGTACCCGCGCAGCTCGTCCAACTCGGCCGACCGGTACTGCGCCGGGACGGCCCGGAGCAGGTCCGCGACAGCGACGCCGACCGTACGAACCGGCGTCGGGAGCGCCCGGACGGCTGTCAGTGCGTAGGCGATCCCGTCGGCGACGTCACCCCGCCGGACCAGCGACAGGCCGTAGTACACCTGGGCTTCGCGCCACCACACCGGCACCGACCGAAGGATCGGCTCCGCCGTCTGCCACGCCTCGTCCGCCGTCGTCGGGGTGCCGACCCGGGCTTCCAGGTAGTGAGCGAAACTCACAGTCCGCGCCGTCGGCCCGTCCGGTCCGCTGTCCGGCAGCCGCTCGGCGACGTCCAGCATCCCGCCCAACGCCCGCCTACCGCCGGCCAGGTCCTCGGCGAGGGCGTGCACGTGCACCAGCGCCGAATGCGCTTCCAGGGCGCCGAGAGATGGCCGGTTCGAGATCCCCAACGCACCGTTGGCCCGGTCGATCGTCTCCCGCAGCGTGTACCCCTCGAAGATGCCCCGCGAGGCGGTCCGGGCTCGGACGAACACCCGCGACGGGGTGTCGCCGGACCGGTCGGCGAGCATCGCCGCCGTTCGGTACCAGCCGTGCGCCGACGTGACGTCGTTCTGGTTGCCGCACCACAGGCCGTACAACTGGGTGAGGAGTCCGGCCGCCCGCAGCAGCTCCGGCGTCGCACCCCTGGTGATGATCTGCTGCTGCGCTATCGCCATCTGACCGGCGAGCGCCACCCCGTACGACGGGGACGGGTCGACGACGAGGCGCCGGGAGTAGTCGGCGACGACCTGGCCCCAGTCTTCGACGTTTCCGGACGCGTCGAGCAAACCCTGTCGGATGAGTTCGGCGACGACGGTCGCCCCGGCGATCCCGACGGTTCCGGTCGCTGCGGTCAGGGTGGTCAGGAGTGCGCGTCGTCTCATGGCCTGGTCCTCTCCGTCGAGTGCGATGAGGACCGTGAGCAGCGGCGTTGTCCCCAACGCTCGGTCGCATGCTGCGGCGAACTCGGGTAACGGTCGCCGCTCCCCAGTCTCTACATAGCTGATCTGCGACGTGCTGTAGTGGGTGCGGGCGGAGAGTGCGCGCAGGCTGACGCCTGCGGCCTCTCGTAGTGATTGCAGCACCTCTCCGAAGCTGTCACCCATGGTGCGGCCCTGTCTGTGGACGGTTGTGGACGCGGGGTGGCTCCCTACGCACGGTAAGTGCGTGAAGGCTGTTGGGCAAGGATGCGGGATCGTTCTCCCCCGGACAGGCCCGTATCCGGGTGGCGCTCCGTCCCCCGTGCGGGGTGCCACCCACCCCTAGCGGGTGCGGCGGCCGGTCGGCACGGCAGAGGGCATCGGCCGTCGCACCTCCCCCGACTGGCAGGGAGGGACGATGGGCGCGTTCGACAGGTGGCGGCCCGGTGACAACCGGCCCAACCGGGTCTTCGACCGGGGCCAGGTCGAGCAGAACGCGGAAGCGGACCGCGCCCGGCAGCGCGCTTTGGACGTGGCCCGGCTGCGCCGGGTGTGGCCCGGCCTGGTCGTCGACCTGGAACCGGCGGACTGGCTGAGCAAGACGGCACCCGGCTTCGACCGGCGGGTGCAACTGGTGGTGGCGAAGGTCCACGAGCCGGTCGAGTACCGGCAGGGGGTCGGCTGGGCGCATGTGTGGGGTCACACCGTCCGCTGCGGCGCCCGCCCGGATCATGCCCCGTGCGTGGATGTGCTGGCCCGGCTCGACGCCCTGGTTGACGCATTGGATCGGCAGTGAGCGCCGACCCGGAGCAGGTGCGGGCGGTGCTGCGGCGGGCGTACGCGTTGAAGCGCAGCCTGCCTGCGGGGTCGCTGGCCCGGCTGCTGATCGATGCTCTTGACCGGCAGTACGGCCCGCTGGCGCATCCCGAGCAGGAAGGGGCGGACGGTGACGTCGATGTTCGATAGCTGGTCGACGACGTTGGAGGATCTGACGGCCCGCCGATTCCTCCACATGCACCGCAACGGCGCCCGCTGTTGGCAGTGCGACGACGACGGCCGCTGCCGGTACCTGACATGGGCTGTCGGCTACTTCGCCCGGATTGGTGATCCGGTGCCGGGGCAGGCTGCGGAGATCCTGGCCCGTGCCTGCCACCCGGAGCAGGTGTCGCCGGCCGAGCTGCGGCAGGTGGCGCAGACGTTGCGGGGGCGGGTCGGCCGTGACTGACACGACGATCTGTATGCCGTGCCGTCTCGGTGTCCGGCCGGCGTTGGCGAGCGACACGCCGCACGGCTGCCCGGGGTCGGTGATCATCGGTGAGGGTGCCGGGGTGGTGACCCTGCTGTGCGAGTGTCGGGTGTGCTGGCCGGATGGTCCGCCGCCGGCACCGCCGCCGCTGCGCCTCGGCCCTGGTGACGGGTCGCCGCTCGAGTAGCCGATTTGAAGTGTCGTCCCCGCGACTTGAACGGCGGGGGCGAGAATTCAAGTCCGGGTCAGGAAGGGGAGGCGGGATGCCGAGGCGGCCGACGGTGAAGACGTGCGAGCGGTGCGGCGCCGGATACATGGGCCGGCACACCCGGGCCTCGTGTGACTGGTACCGGAGCATCCCACCGGATGGTGTCGAACCGGCACCGGCCAAGCCCGGCGAGGATTCCCCCAACTGAGTTGATCGTGGGTTGTGTGGGAACACAAAAGAGCGGCCCGCCCCGGGGGTCTTGGGGCGGGCCGCTTCTTGGGGATCTTCCTGGCTGGGGAGTCAGGAACGCGTCAGATCGAGGACGACGACAACCAGTGAAAGTGTCTCACAGGTGACATCTACCGTCACGCATGAGACAGCCGGTGGCTTGTTGCGCGCGGACGGTACGGTCATCGGCTGTGAGCAAAGTTCGCTGGAACTTCCGCCTTGGGCCTCTCCAGTTCACATCCCCGGTGACCCTAAGCGCCGTACTGATCTTCTTCGGCGTGCTCTCCATCTTCTGCTGCTGCGGCATCCTGAACACGCCGGAGTGACCGGTCAGGATCGTGCGGCGGGCGAGGCGCTGGCGATTCCGTTGTCGGACACCGCCGGGGCGAACCCGACACCAGCAGCGGTCAGCCCGGCGAGCAGAAGCGCGATCCACTCCTGCCCGTCGAGCCCACCGAGGATCGACGTCGCCAACACCTGCAACACGCCGAGCACCACCGCCACCGCCGTCTTCGCCCACCGGTATTGGGGTGCCAGCGGCACCAGATACACCCCTACCGCCGTCGCGGCGGCAATCGCGATCTGTACGCCCTCTTCCGGGTCGACGTGCTGGTTGCCGTTCAACGCCCCGTACGCGGCCACCAGGGCAGCGCCCGCCACGGCGGCGAGCGCCTTACCGTACTTGCGGATCATGTGACCCTCCTCAGGTCAGGGTGCCCGGCCGTTCGACGACTGGCCGGGGTCAACAGATACGAGCTGCTTCAACCGCTCCGAAGCGCCCGGGTCGGCCAGGATCTCGGCACGCCACAACCGCATCCGGGCGATCAGCCCGTCCACCTCGTCGGACAGGATGCGGACCTTCATCCGCGCCTGGTCGGCGGCCTGTTCCGCCTCGGCCGCCCGACGTTCGGCAGCGGCGGTCCGCTCCTGTAGCTCGTCGACCTGCCGCACGGCGGACTCGGTCAGCTTCACCACCGCGTCGGCTCGAATCGACGGCCGGTTGAACAGGCCGGACAGCAGTGACCCGAGGAACCCGGAGATCCCGCCAGCGCCGAGAACCATGCCGACGATCTGCCAGTTCACGGCGTCTTCTCCATCCGCCGTAGCGACCGAATGTCCTGCTGCACCTGCCAGCAACGCCACCCCGAAGCCGCCGCCCAGGTGAGGCAGAACGCGCCAGCGAACAAGGCGGTCGCCTGGCCGGTCGCGAGCAGGGCCACCCCGTACATGGTCGGGGCGGTGACGTGGCCGACCATCGCCGCCCGCTCGTACACCAACGCCCGGTACAGGTCGGAAAGCAGGAAGCTGATCAGGCCGACGACACCGGAGGCCAGCAGCAGCCCATACCAGGTCCACAACACCCAGAGGTCCATGAGGCTTTCGAGGGTGCCGGGTGGTTTCGCGCCGGCCACGAACGCGGCGCCGGTCACGGCCGAGAAGCCGAGGAACAGCACCTCGTGTGGTCGGTGTCGGCCCGTGACGACGAGCATGGGTCAGTCCCGCATCCGTGCTGCGTGGTCGTCGTTGACGGCCTTCGCCAGGGCGTTGATGAAGGCGGTGTTCCCGGCGAGTTCGGCGGCGAGGACAGCGGCGTCGACCGGCGCCGGCTGAACCTGCGGCCGGGCGGCGAGCGCGTCGATCCGGTCCGCGAGTGGCTTCAGGAGCGCGTCCACCGTGCGCTTCGCTTCGCGGGCAGTCGACTCGCCCATGCCGTAGTCGTTCGACGGTGGGGTGCCGGTCTGCGCGGCGACCATCCAGTCCCGCACGCCCAGCAGCGCGTCTCGTCTACTCATGTCGTCCTCTCCGGTCTTCGTCGAGTTGCCCAGCGCGGCATTGACCGAACTGAACAGCTTGTCCCACGGGAAGTTCGACCCCGGGTCGGTGTGGGTGGTGCCGCCCCAGGCGCGACGCATGTCGTCGTGGCCGTAGAACGCCCGAACCTTCGGGTTGTTGCGCATCTCGGCGACACTCGCCCGCCGGACCGCCACCCCGTACTTGCGGACGACGTGGGCCAGGGCGGCGCCGAGCTTGTCCCAGGCGACCCGGTCGAGCCACTGCTGTCGGGTCCAGCCGTTCACACCCGTGATCTCGACCGCGACGGCGTGGTTGTTGCCCTCGCTGCTGCCGGCGTGCCCGGCCCGGTCCTCGGTGTCGAGAGACTGGACCACCGAGTCCCGGTCGACGTACAGGTGGGCCGAGATGCCGTCGGTGCGCCGGGTGGCGTAGCTGGCCTCCTGTTCGGCGGTGGCGTCGTTGCTGGTGTTGTGGATCGCGACGCCGTACTTGCGGCCGTCAGAGTCCGAGTAGTCGTTGCGGCCCTGCACGTAGGGCACCCCGGGGATACGCATCAGAGGGCCGCCGTCATCGCTCGGGCGCCGTAGTAGGCGATCTGTGCCAGCCGGCCGCCCAGCGGTGCCGGCGGGTTGGCGATCCACGCGTCGAGTTCGGGCATCCACTGCTCGACCAGGTCCGCCCAGAGGGTTTGGCCGGTGCCGGTGACCGACATCGCCGCCGGCCCGCTTGCCGGCAGGCTGACCAGTCGCAGCCGGGCGAGCGGCGCCATGGCGTTGTCGCTCTGCGGGTTTGCCATGTGGTTGTAGACCGCCTCCCGGCCGATCCAGTACGCCAGCCGGTACATGGACTCGGCGGAGTACGAGTTGTGGTCGACGTCCTGCCCACCGCCAGTGCTACCCGCGTACGGCCACCACTTCGTCGCCGGCCGGTAGCAATCGACTTCGTGGCAGGTGATGTCGGCGATGAGTCGGTGCATCCCCGACTGCGAGATTCCGGCCTCGGCTGCCTGTGCGAGGAAGCTTCCGGCGCCCGCGTTGACGTTGTGGACGTTCTTGTTGGACCCGGTCCGGTCCGCGAGGGTGGTCGAGTAGGCGACACACTGGCCGTGGGTGACCGACACCCGAGGCATGCCGACGAGGAAGTTGACGCACTGCTGCACCAGGGCCCGGGGTACCACTCCGGCCTGCCAGCCGGCCAGCAGGGTCGGGCCGACGTGCCCCGCTACGGTGACCGCGTAGCTGGTGCTGGCCGGGTTGACCGACCCGTCCCCGAACGAGTCGGCGGGGCGGTTGAGTCCCCAGCCGCCGTCGGGGTTCTGCAAGGCGAGAACCTTGTCGAGGTAGCCGGCCGTCCAGTCGTGGTCCCAGCCGTACATCGGCCCACAGGCGCCCGCCATCAGGCTGTACGCCATCACGCCCTGCGCGCCGTCGTCGAGCTGGCGGAACCGGCTGACCGCGTCATCGGTCCGCTCGTACCAGCCGTTCGCGTCCACCATCAGTCCACCTCCTCACGCGCTGAAGTAGAAGCCGTACATGCCGAAGCTGTGCCCGTTGGCGAAGGTGACCGGGGCGGTCGGCGTCCAGCCGGACAGCGGCTCAGAGGTCAAGTTGTCGCGGTACACCGTCACCTCGGTTGCCGAGCCCGACACCGTGCTGACCCAGCCGACGAACCGGTAGAGGCTGCTGCCCATCAGCGCGGACGCCTGGAGCAGCGGGTGCGGGCCGCCGGAGACGGCGGCGACCGGGAGGGCGAACTTGTAGTTGCCGCTGCCGAAGGTGGTCGTCGAGCCGGGGACCAACTTGATACGGACGGCGACCATCAGCGGGTCGACCTGTCGCCACTTCCCTTCCAGGGTGCCGTTACCCAAGACGGGGTTGGTCAGTGACCCGGTCCAGGTCGGGGTGTACGTCGTCCAGGCCGGGTTGGCGATGTCGTCGACGTCGTCGTTGATGTCCTCGGCCAGCGTTTCCAGGTGCTCCCAGATCCGGGTATGTCCGGTGCTGGCCGGGTAGGTGTAGCCGCGTCCGGTGGTGGGCATCGACTATCGCCTCCAGGTGATCGTGAGGGTGAACGCGGGCGACCAGGAACCCCGGCCGGCGAACCGGACGTACGGCGACCCGTCGGAGTCGTAGAACGCGATCCCACCGGCGGTGCCGTTGACGAACGCCTGCGCCCACGACGTCGGAATGTCGAACGCGGACGCGGTGGCACCGACCGCCAAAGACGGGCCGGCGGAACTGGACGTCAGGGTCGGCGACCCGGACGGGCGGGTCGCCTCCGTCATCAGCCGCATGCTGGTGGACTGGGCGGCGTAGGTGCCGGCCGAGATCCGGCGCACCCGGATACGGGCGTCGGTGACCGTGGCCCCGTCTAGGCTGCGCGGCTTGCTGCCGTAGAAGACGGCACCGATGTGGTTGCCCCAACCGCCGTATTCGCCCTGGTAGACGTCGGTGTTGTCGGTACGCCATCCGTAGCTGCTGCGATACGAGCGGGTTTCCACCGGCGACACGACGAGCGTGCCGGTCGTGACCGACGGCTTCGGCTGCGGCGAGCCTTCGGGGTCGGTGGCGGCCGGGGCGGCAGAGTAGGCGCGGGCAAACGCGAACCACTGCGCCCCGACCCGCTGCACGACGACAACGTCACCGGACGCGACGGTCAGATCCCGGGCAACCTGCACAGTGGTCGAGATGCCGTTGACGAGGGCGGTCACCGTCGACCCGGACTTGTTCGCGGTCGCGGTGGCCAGCAGTGCCCCGTTCACGTCAGGCTCCGAACGGTGAGCTGCTGCGGCCCGTCGGCGGTGTACGGCAGTGACAGGGCTTCGACGGAGCACAGCAGGTCGGGGTGGTCGACGGTGGAGACACGGACCGTGTCACCGGCCTGCAAGCCGGGGTGCGGCACCATCTCGACGTTCAACTCGACGGCGGTCTCCCGCATCCGGCGGGCAAGGATCGTCGCGGCGGCCGAGCTGCACTGACCGGCCGTGGTCAGCAACGGGCTCTCGTAGTAGAACGGCACCGGGAGCGGGTTGAACGGGCCGGAGATGCGGGTCGGCCCGCTCTGCGCGTACGCGACGCCCTGGACCTGACCACCGTCGGAGGCGGTACCCCGGGCCACAACCACGCTCGCCGCGCCGTCACGGGACGATCCGCCGGTCGCCTCGATGATCGTGCCGCCAGCCAGGTCGGTGATCAGCAGCACCGAATCCTGCGACTGGACGGCCGGAACAACCGACAGGTAGCCGTCCGGGGTCACCATCGCGTCCGCTGGCCAGGCGTCGAGGAGTTCCATGACAGCCCCGAGCCTGTCGTCGTCGAAGTTGAGGCCGGACGGCACGCTCCGGTCGGTCAGCGCGGGGTCGACCACGACCGTCAGGGCGGGTTCGACCAGGCCCCGCAGCGTCGACACGAACGTCCCGGAAGGCTGGTACGGGGTGACCAGTCGCGCCTCGTCGATCAGGGCAAGCAGGCCGACCGCCTCGACGGACACCGAGTCCCCGTCGACCGCCGACTCCTCGATCAGGAACCAGCCCCGTTGGAACCACTCCACCGTCCCGCCTGCCAGTTCGATCCCGAGCTGCACTCGCAGCCGTTGGCCGTTCGCGGCAAGCGGATGGTCGGCGGCGATGGGTGTCCACGACTCGCCCCGGTAGCGGCGCGGCACCGTCAATGTCACCCGCTCTGGCACGTTCGACGTGCGGTCGGTCTCCTCGCCGCCGCTGTCGACCGGCACCGCATCGGACAGCAGTTCGTCGCCGAGCCACGATTCGACGGCCAGGTGCATCCGGTACGACCGGGTCAGCACATCCTGGGCAGCCTCCGACAGTTCGATCATGAGAAGTCCGCCTGAGCAATGTCCAGCAGGGTGGCGAAGTCATCACTGACGTCGTCGAGGGTGAGCCCGTCGTACGCATCCGCGACGTCTTGGAGCGTGTAGCCACGGGCTTCCAGGGTCGGCGCCCACGGCTCCACCTCGACGACATCGAGGGTCCAACCCCGGCGGGGTGAACGGCTGTTGCTGGGCAGCAACCAGCGCATGCCGTAGCCGGTGACATTCAGGTAGGCGTCGATCTGCTCGTAACCGCCCGGCTGCCGGATCTGGATCGTGCCTTCGGTCGCGGCTTGGAGCAGCGCGACCAGGTTGTCCCGCTGCTCCGGCGACTCGGTGATCAGGTCCAGCGTGGTGGAGAAGCCGGCGAAGCCCCGGGACACGACAACGTTACGGCCACCGGCCCGCAGAACGCTCGCCCCCGCGTCGCGGGCCGGCTCACCGTAGCTGTAGATCAGCACCTCTGCGGACAGGCCGGTGATCGCATCGGACACGGCAACCTTCCCGCCGGGCAGGTCGTAGGTGGTGGCGCTGGTGGTGTAGGTACTAACGCCGTTGACGACGGCGACATAGGCCACGGGTACGCCGTACGGGAGTTCCGCGTCGATCCGGAGAAAGCTGGTGTCGCTGACGGACAGTTCGTAGCCGTCGCGGATCTCGGTCCGTTCACCGTCAACAGACCGGTACACGATGATCGTGTCCCCGAGCGTCAGGCCGGTGACGGAGACCAGGACGCGGGGCGGGTACGACGCCTGCTCGTCGGCGGTGATCGCGACAGCCATCAGCGCCGTCCCACCCGAGCACGCCACGTCTGCCGGCGTTGCATCCGGCCTGCGACCCGGGCCGTCCGGGCGTCCAGTTCCTCCGTGCCGACGTAGACGCGGACCTCAGGCTGCATCATCGACTTCGTCTCCCGGTTGGAGTACACCCGGTCGGGGTTGTTGCCGCCGCTACCAGCCGCGATCAGCTCGGGGCCATTCTCACCGGCGAGGTACATTCCGCGCGCCCAACCGCCGGTGGCGTATCCCTGCTTCCGCAGGGCGTGCGCGACAGCCGACGTGTTCTTGCCCTTGTAGCCGGTGACCCGGACGGCGACGTTGACGCCGACGGTCTTGTCATGAATCCCGTTCAACGCCTTGTTGACCTTGTTGCGGAACACCTCGAACTCGTTCGCGGCCTTGGTCAGCTTCGGGCCGAGGCCGGGTATCCAGCCGAACGCCTTCGCCGCCCCGGTGACCACCCAGTCGAGGGCGTCAAGCACGGTGAGGATCGCCGACCGCACCAGTCCACCGAAGCCGATCCAGACCGTCCGCGCCCACGAGTAGAACTTGGTCAGCCAGCCGATCCACATGCCGAGCGTGGCCAGGCCAATCCCCAAAATGTTGACCATGTCGCCGAGGAACTGAGCCGACTGCGGCGCGTTCGCGGAGATGTTGTCGAAGAACTGGGAGATGTACACCCCGAACTGCGGCAACACCTCGGCCAGCTTGTCGAACAGCGGACCTGCCCGCTCGACAGCGGCAGCGATCCCCGGAAGCGCCTTCTCCGCCATCGACGCGAGCGCCGGAGCGAGCTTGTCGATGTGCGGCGCCATCTTCTCGAACATGTCGGCGAAGACCGGCATCACCCGACCGGCCGCCTTCTGGAAGGTTTCCAGCGCCCGCGTGACCGGCTCAATGAACGGGGCGGCGGCGTCGCGCAGGCTGAAGTTCTTCTTGTTGTAGGCGGTCGCCTCGTCGAGGGCCTTCTTCGCCTCCCGCAGTTCGGCGGCGGCCCGCTTCTTCGCCTCCCGGCCGGTGGCCTGCGACATCCGCTCCTGAGCGGCTTTGTAGTTCTCTTCCAGGTCCGCCGTGTCGATGTCCAAGAACCGGTTCTTCAGGTTCTCGGCGGCCGTCTTCACCTTCGGTGACTTGGCAACCAAGGCGATCCCGCCCGCGATGACACCGCCACCGAGGCCGAGCATCACCCCGGAGGAGATCGCGGCGGCGATGACCGGTGCCGCCGCTGCCGCCGCCGTGGCGAGCACCGCGACCAGGGCGCCCTTGACCACCGGGCCGGCTGCCGAGACAGCGCCGGAAATCCCGGACATGATCCCGGAGCCGACCTTGCTGGCAACCCCCATCAGACCGGCGAGCGCCGATGCCGCCCGGCCCGCCCACTTCTTCGCTGCGCTGTCGGAATTCGACCACGCCTCGGCCTTCTTCCGAACCTTGTCGGTCTGCTTACTCCACGACCGCATGACCCGCTGGGCAACCCTCGCCGCCGCCGACAGGCCCTTGGTGGAGCCATCGAACTTGACCTTGACCGTCTTCTGTCCGGTGGCCATCAGTCGGCCCACCTACGGATGACCCGGTCAGCAGCCTTGTTCCACTCACGACTGATCCGGGGTTGCTCGTCGTCGACCGTGCGGAAAATCCAGTACGACCCGGAGCCAAGGTGCGGCTTGAACTGGCGGTAGAAGTTGGCACCGAACTCGGAGCCGAACAGCAGCTTGAACGCCGGCTTACGGTTCCGGCCGAGCCGGCGCGTACCACCTGCGACGATGACCGGCACCCGGTCCCGCTGCGCCTTCACGGTGCCGGCCAGCAACGCAGCCTGACGGCCTTCGGACCGGCCGGCGGCTGCGACCTTCGGGGCAAGGGTTTCGGCCAGCGCCAACGACGCGTTGCGCAGTTCGTTGTTCGCGTCCTTCGGCAGATCCCGGAACGCGCGGATCACGTCCCGGGCGCCGTCGAGCCGGAGGGTCACCACCAGTGAAGACTTGGCCATGACCCCCTCCTATCCACTCATCTGCCGGCCGTCGGGGTCCTCCCGGCTCCGGGTTCGACGGTCCGCCTGGTCGAGCAGGTGGAACGCCGTGTCGATCCCCCGCTGACCCATCTCGATCCACGCCATCGGCGGAATGCCGGTCCGGATGGCCAGGGCGATTACGTCGTAGTGGAGGCTGCCTGCGGGGTAGGGTCCAGGCGGTCGCCTGCCTCGTCCTCGTCGTCGACCAGTTCGACTTCGTGGGCGGCCTCGAACTCGTCCAGCCGCCCGGCGAACAGCGACGCCCGCCGGGCGGCGATCCACGCGAGTTTGAACATGTCCGTCATCAGGAAGTTCTCCGGCTCCGACAGGGCGCCGACGGACTTGCCCTTGGTCGTCTTCTCCCAGTGCAGGATGTCCCGGCTGCCGGCGGTGACCTTGTACGGTTCGCCGTTGTCGGGCGTGACCTGGAACGTGAACACCACGGCCTCCTAGAAGCTGACGACCGCGCGGTCGACGTCGGTCTGCGCGGAGTAGTTGACGTACGCCCGGCCGGCGTCGGCTGAGTCGCTGGCCTGGCCGAAGGTGCGCCGGGGCAGCGGGCCGATGAGGCGGGTGTCGCCGGCCGGCACCGCCACGATCAGGTCCTCCAGATCGAGGCCGTCTTGCCCGGCCGTGGCCAGGACGGTGACGTTGATCGACCCGCCGGAGCCGTTGACGACGTACAGCGCGACCTGGCCGCAGTCGACGATGTCCCCGTCAGCGGTCGGCTCGGTCAAGTCCGGCTCCAGGCCAGTCAGGACGATCCGCTGCGTGGTCTGCGATACGCGTGCCATCACGCACCGACCCGGGCATAGACGGGCTTGCCGGCGACCTGGAGGGTGACTTCGGTCTGCTCGGTGGCCCGGGACTCGCCGCCGACCGACGGCGCCCGGACGTAGAGCTGTCCAGTCCACTGGACGTGCTCGGCCGGGATGTTCGGGTGATGGTCGAGGGTGAAGTCGACCAGCTCCCCGTCGTGCTGGGTGAGCCAGTCGGAGATGCCGTTCTCCCGCCAGTCGGAGAAGAACGTCAGCTCCAACGCGTAGTCGGGGTCGGTCTCCTCGCGGAACTCCCCGTCGGGGCACTGGGTGTACTGCTTCTCGCCGTCTTCGGAGTTGTTCTGCATCGTCCAGTTCTGCACCTGGCACTCGAAGCTGACCGAGTCCAGGGCAAACTCGATTTGCTTAAGCCTGCGGTTGTGCGGTGGCATCGGTGTCTCCTACAGGCCGACGTCGACTTGGATCTCGTAACAGGGCAGTTCAGCCGACGACGCCTGGTAGGCGCCCGGGTCGGCCTGGATGACGGCAGCGGACGGCACGCTGTCGATCGCCTCAGCGACCGCCGGCAGGTACCCCCACAACACTTCGAGAGCCCGCTCCCCGGCCGCCGCGATCACGTACACCAACCACCGCGCGTCGGTCGGCGCTCCCACACAACCGGTCTGCCAGGCGAAGCGGGGTGCGCTGAGAACGACCGCCGGAGGTTGAATGGCCGCGCCCGGACCGGCGATGTCCCGGTACACCCGCAACCCGGTTGTTCCCTCCAGCGCCTTCAGTGCGTCGTACAGGTCATTGGCCGCGTTCTTGATCTCGTCACTCATCCGCACACCCACTGCTGGTGGCGGCCGATCTGCAATAACCGCTCGATGTCCGGATCGAAGGTCGGTACCCGGGACGCGCCCATCTCCGCCATCTGGATCAGCGCGTCCGGTGAGCGGCGGCGGGTGTGCCACCGGCTGGCCAGCCGTAGTGTGCCGAGGACCAGATCCGGCGAGACGTCTTCAAGGTCGGACCCGAGGTCACCGTCGAAGTTGACATCGGACCGGACTCGTTCGACGAAAGCCACCGACGCGTCGAGAACGAGTTGGAGACGGTCGTCATCCTGCCCGCCGTCGTCCTCGAACTCCGGCCCCATGTCCTGCTTGAGGTCGGTAAGCGTCGGTGGCCACGTCGTCATGTCAGGACTTCCGCGACCGGCCGGACGGCTTCGTCTTGGTGTCCGCCTTCGCCCGCTCCGGCGGCTTGGCCTTGTTGAACTCTTCCGCCGTCGCCTCACGGGCGTCGTCGACCCCGGTGCCAACGTACCGCTTGCCGGTGAACGGGCTCACCGTGCGGCCGGTCCGCTCCAGCTCGTCTCGCTGCCCCTCCGAAAAGGTGAACCTCGGCTCGCTGGAAACGGCAGACGTGACCGGCTGGCCGACTTCGGCCAGTTGCTCCCGCAGTCGCGCGTTCTCGGCCCGCAACCGGTCCAGTTCGGTCTGCTCCGTGCTGTCCGGTGCAGACCCGGTCGGCGGCTGCTCCGGCGGATTCTGGTCGCCCGTCGGCTGAGTGGTCGTGGATGGCATGTCGCCGCTCCCTCTCTGGTGGCTCAGGCCACCGGGTCGTAGGTGATCTCCCGGACGCCCGCGATGTCCGTGATCGCGGTGGCCTTGTAGCCCCAGATGGCGAGGTCGACGTACGCGACCCGGTACTGGAACTCCAACTGCTGCGGCGTGGTCGCCCAGCCGTGCACCGACTCCCGATCGAACAGGTAGCTCGACGCGACGACGCTGCCGGTCGCGGCCAGCGCCCACGCCGGAAGCATCACCACGCCGTTGACGTCGATCGCCGAGTACCGGCTCGACGTGGTGCCGGACGCGTTCATCGGGCCGATTGCCGGGTAGAGGCGCCGGTTCTGGCTGTCCTTGGCGGCGACGAGCGCCTTGTACAGGTCGATCTGCGCGAATCCGGTGTCCATGGAGAACCCGCCCCGGATGAACTGGAGCGAGGCGAACGCGGCCGTGATCTCACTGTCGAGGGTCTGCCCGGTCGTGCCGCCACCGGCGGTCAGCGCGATGGCGGTCGGCGACGCCGCGTCGAGCACCGCCACGGCGGCGGCCTCCAGCGCCTCGTACCACGCCTTCTGCATCTGTCGCCAGATCAGGCCGGACAGTTGCGGGTTACCGCCCTGGTCCCAGGCCACACGGGTGATCTCCACCTTGCCGGACACGGGGGTCGGGGTGATCGTCTGCGAGGTGGCGGTGTACGTGCCGGGGGTCGGCTCGGTGTCCTCGGCGTGGTCGGCGACCAGGCCGGACGCCGAGTTGAACTTGGGGATGACGAACGGGGTCGCGTCGGCGATCGTGCCCTTGCTGATCGCTTCCCACATCGGGTAGCGGTACGACCGCTGGTCGACGAACAGGTCCGGCCGGGGGCGGGCCGGGTTCAGGGCGGCGGCGTCGGCCTTGTCGACGTCGAACTGCGCTGCCGCTTCCTGCTGCTCGAACTGGTCCCGCATGAACTGCTCGGCCCGCTGCCACGCCGTCTTGTCGCCCTTGCTGCCGGCGATCAGGTCGGTGGAGAAGTCGAAGGCACCCTTGGTGAGGTTGCCCTGCCGGTCGAACGAATACGGCGCCGGCTCGCTGACGGTGACGGTGGTCCGGCGGGTCGGGTCGACGACCGCCCGCTGCTCCGGCGCCGGCTGGGCCGGCGGAGTCAGGTTCGGCACGCCGAGCAGGGCTCCGAGCTGACCAGCCTTGATCAGACCGTCGACCTGCTCCGCCGACAGGGTCAGCGCACCCGACGGAGGTGCCGGCTGGTCCGGGCGGGGCGGCTGTTGGGCGGCGACGAGCGCCTGAATCGCGCCGGGCCGGGACAGGAGCGCGGTGATCTGGTCCTGGTTCAGGGCCAGACCCTCCGGCTGCTGGTTGGCCGGCGGCTGGTTGGTGGGAGCGGTGCACGCCACGCCCTCCGCGTGGACCTGCCCGCAGGTGGTGCATGGCATGGATCGGTCTCCGTTTCCTCGGGAGGCAGCCACTTTCGTGACCCTCGCGTCATCGAATGCGGGCAGCGGGGTCGACGACGTCTCGCGCCAGGTCGCGCGCAGCACGTCGTACACCTGGTCTTTCTCGTTCCACTCGACGTCGCCGTCGTCTGGGTTGAGCGAGAAGTCGACGCCGATTGAGAGGCCGTCGTACAGACCCTCTTGGGCGTCGTAGAGAAGCTGGTCTCGTTCCAGCCGGGCCGCTGACCCCTCGGGGCCACTGAGCACCGACAGCTTCACGATCGGGCCACGCTTGGTGTCCTGCACCGACAGCGTCACGCCGACCGGAGTGTGGTGGTCCTTGAGGTGCTTCACCCGCGACACGTCGACGTACCGAAGCGACCCGGGCCGGAACCGGAACTTCATCCCGTACTTCTTGGCGATCTTGTTGTACGGGACGGCCAGGCCAGTGATCGTGCGCTTGTCGACGTCGACCTTCGGCGGCTCAACCCCGTCGGCGAAGTCCATGCCGGCGAACGTCATCGCCGCGCCCTGGTCGTCGGCGAAGGAAACCATCGTGTCGACCGACGCGTCGGCCCCGCTGCGGGCGGTAGCGGCGTCGGTGGCCGGAGCAGGTGTGACCTTCGGCTTCGGCGGCGGACCGGACAACCCTGCCAGCGTACGAACCTCGGCGCTGTCGATCGCATCCATGTCGTAGAGGCCCCTCCAGTACGCGACCTGGCCAGCCGGGTCCGGCTTCAGGTAGTCGGTCAGGTCGAACCGCACCGTGTAGCCGGGCCGAGTGACGTCGTCCATCGACAACCGGTCGGTGATCGCCCGCATGAACGGGCCCAACACATCGTTGATCTTGTTCCGGCGGCGGTCGACGTCGTTCGCGTACGTGCGGCTGGTGGTGCTGATCCCCAGTTCCTCCGGGTCGACCCCCAACGCGTTCGCGATCTCCAACGCGGCCTGCTTCTGCAACTCGACCAGTTGCAGCTCAGCGGGCGACGGAGTGTCAACGGAGTGGTACTTCAACGCCCACGGGATGTAGGCGGTGCTGCGCTTCTTCCGTGCCGCACGCCACTTGGTCAGGAACTTCTCGACCTTCGTGTCGTCGGCCGGATCAGCGCCCTCGGCGGGGGTGAAGTAGTCCAGCGGGCGCGGGTCGTCGGCGTACATGGCGGCGGCCTGGTCGAGCAGGATCGCCTTTCGGATCGCCCGACCACCCGCCTTGCGTACCGGCGGGTTCGGCGAGTCAAACCGAATGATCTTGCTGGCTGGTGTCCACGTCCCGTCAACCCACACACCCGGCGTTCGGGGGTCGTAGCCGGACGGCAGCGGGGCCGGTGAGCGACCCTTGGGCGGATCCACCGACACCGTGCCGACGTCGAGGTGCCGAACCTTCGTCGGGTAATCGTTCCACCCGGTCTCCAGCACCAACCACCACGAGATGCTGTCGAACAGCAAATCCTCGATCGTCTGCGTCAGGGTGACAACGTTCGGCACGTCCGGATCAAGCTGGTCAAGGAGCGGACTTCGGACCACCCGCCGGTCCGGGGCGTACTGCTGTAGCGGCAGCGTCGCCACCGCGCAGACCAGGTTGCGGCCCTTCTGAACCGCAGGCACCGACAGCGCCTCCGAACGGCTGACCGCCGGGATCGCGCCCATGCCGGCCATCTCCATGATCAGCCGGTCGATTGGGCGTGGCTCCGACTCCTCGGCGGAGAACGCGTAGGGCAGCCCGAAGAACTGCCCGACCGCCCGCCAGAAGCCCATGTGTAGATCATTGCAGCACGGCAACTATCTGCCAAACAGATGATCCGGCCGGATGACCTTTTTTGAGCAAGACTTTCGGTCAGTCCTCGTCTTCGTCGGAAGCTGTCACGATCCGTAGACCACCGACCGGCGGCGGCAACGTCCGCGCCAGGTGGGCGGCACCAGCCGTCGCGTACAGGGCATCGACGTGTGACTCGCCACCACGGGCGAACACCCACACCCCGCCCCGCTTCAACCGCTCCGCGCCCGCCACCTGCCCGTTCAGCAGCGGATCATCCGACTGTGCGATCCGCTGCGACCGGATCTGCTCCTCGAAGCCCATGCACACCGCCGGCACCTCAGCCTTGATCGCCTCCACCTTCACGCCACGCGGCGGCCACCGCCGGCCGCCAGCATCGTTGCGTTCCGCCATGTCGGCCGTGAACGCCGCCGACGGGCCGTTCGGCAGCCAGCCGAGGACCTGCGGCCGCACACGGGCGATAACGTTCGGCAGCTCGCGGCGAAGGTCGTCCACACACGTCGGCCCGTCCCACGCCGCCACGACCTCGACCCGCACCCGATCGTCGAGCAGAACAGCGGCAGCGGCCAACGTGGCGTGCAAGCCATCGGGAGCGAGGTCCAGACACAGCGCGATCCGGGACCGGGCATCGTCGAGAGTGCCGACGTCGAGGCACGCCGACCACAACCCCGCGTTGATCGCCGGGTTAAGGATCTTGACCCTGATGCACATGACCTCGGTCTGGAACTCGGTCAGCGCCTTACCGCCGGTTTTCACCGCGCGACGGGCGTCGGCGAGCAGATCCCGGGCCTTCTGTCCGCGCCGGTTCATATTCGGGTTGGCCTGCCCCAACGCGAACACGTCCAGCGGGTCCGCGTCTGGCGCGGCGGAGTACTCGGCGAGGAACGTGTCGGTGTCCGGATCGTGCGGCACGTACTCGGTGCCGTCGGGCAACTCGTCAACCAGGGCGTCGCGAAGGTCGTTGAGCACCGCACTGCGGTCCGATCCGGCGTTCGACAACAGCCACGCCTGCGCGTCGTCGATCGACCCCATCGTGCGGACCGAGGCACCCCACGCCGAGTAGTCGGTGTGCTGGCGCAGCTCGTCGAGAGCGAGCCGGTTCACCGACAGGGACCGGCCGCCCTCCTCGTTGCTGGCGTCGATCGCGTAGCTTGACCCCCACGGCTCACCGGCCGCCGTCCGGGCCGGGGCGAACATCTCGATCTCGCCATTCGCCTCCCGATACCAGCGCCGACCCAACATCTGGTCAAGCCCGGACTGCTCTATCAGCTTCAGGGACTTCTTCCACAGCTTCTTTGCCATCGGCAACTTCGTGCTGGTAGCGAGGATCTGCGGGACCCGCTCGACGAACATCCAGTACGGCACCAGCACGACGACGATCTCGGACTTGCCGTTCTGCCTGGCCACGATGATCAGCCGGTACTTGAACCGCTCCCGGCCGTCGGGCAGCAGCTCCCCGGCGTGGATGACCGTCCACCGCTGCCACGGGTCGTACGGATGCGCCAACACATCCCGCGCGAAGTCCACCTGGTCAAACCCGATCGACGTCTCTGGGGTGAGCGGGCACCCGCACCCGCACGGACCGGGTGGACCGGTCACCAGCGGCGGGGTCCACAGACGCGGCGTGGTGCTACCCAGCACCTTGTCGACGTCGAGCGCGTCGCTTCGTGAACTCGTCGAGCTGGGCAGCGACAGGGTTCCCACCCGAGGCACCTCCCTTCACCGTACGGCCGGCGGCGGTCATCCCCAACGCGGTCAGCGCGGCCAGCAGCTTCGGGCCAAGGTCCGATGCGACGCTGTGTGCCGCCAACGCCTGCTCGATCTTCGCCATGTGATCCGGCGCCTTCGGATCACTCGACTCGGTGACGGCCAGCCGCAACGCCCGCAACGGCGCCTCATACTTCGCCAACGGCACCGCGTCATCGATCAGCGCCGCATACCGCTTCGCGAGCGCCACCGCCCCGCCGTCCTGCTTCTCCGGCTTCGCCTCCCGCAACGCAGCGGCGAGCGCGCGTGCCATAGGCCCCTGTGTCGTCACGCTGCGTCCCTTCCTTACTTACTAGTCACTTAGCGTCGCTAAGCGACCCCGGGGAGAGAGAGGACAGAGGGACGTGGATGTCCCCACCCCATCTGACCAGGGAAAACTCAGTCTCGCTTGCAAGCCTCTGACCTGCGGATATGTAGGGTGTCTTCATGTCCATGGTCACCATTGTGTCCTTGGTCGTGGTGGTGGGTCGGGTGCGGCGAGTGGGTCTCCGACCTTGAGGTTGCATGGGGTGCAGGCGGCCATGGCGTTGTCCCAGGTGTCGCCGGCTGCTTTGCCGCGTGGGTGGTGGAGGCAGTCGGCTTGGCCGAGGCAGTGGCGGGGTTCCCCTCGGCGGGTGTACCAGGTGCCGGGTAGGGCGAGTTGGCACCGGCCGCCGTTCACCTGCTGGTTGTGTAGGAGGACGGCGGCACGGAAGCGCCGGTAGCGCCTGGTGCTGCCGCCCTTCCATCCGTGGGACATCAGCCGAGTTCGCAGGCGAAGATGTCGGGGTGCTGGTCGATGAACTCTTGTCCGGCTTTGTGCATGGCTTCTTCGAGCTGGTTGAAGATCCAGTCGTGGTAGCTGTCGGCGCCGGATGCTTCGGCGGCGGCGAGTTGGTCGGCGGGCCAGTGGTCGATGTCGCGGGTGGTGGCGCCGAAGGTGAGTACCCGTAGTTCTCCGCTCATCGTGGTGGCCTTTTGTCGAGCCAGGCATACCAGCCGGCGAGGGTGAGGATGGCGAGGTAGACGATGGCGTCAGGCCAGGTCATGACGGGTTCTCCTGGGTGTACCGGCGGTAGGCGTCTGCGAGGGCGTCGGTGGCTTGGGTGGCGAGGTTCATCCGGTCGATTTCTTCGGGGCCGACGGTGACGGTGTAGGTGAGCGTCTGGGGGGTGATGCCGCGTCGGGTGAGGAGTTGGAGTGCGGCGGCGAGGTGTTCGAGGCACAGCTCGATTTCGGCGCCTTCTTCGGCGACTTGGGCGGTGCACCTGTCGAGGGCGCCGGTGGTGCGGCGGCTGAAGGTACGTCGGGTCAAGTAGCGGCAGGTGGATCGGCGGCCGATCTGGTGGCCGGGTCCGGTGGTGTCGAGTTCGGGGCCGTGTTCGGTCATGAGTCGGACGGGCATCGGTTCTCCTTGGGGGTGGGTTGCCAGCCGTGTTGTGCGGCTCGGCGTAGGCGTGCGAGTGCGGCGGCGTGGTGGTCGACCGCCGTGGGTGTCTCGGGTGAGACGGTTTCGCCGGCTGGTGTTGAGCCCGTCGCGGTGACGGTCTCACCCTGAGACCCGGACGTGTCGCCTGTAGTGGGTCCCTGGTCGTCCGGGTTGTGGCGACGGAGTTTCGTCGCGTGCCGCTGGGTGAGACCGTGGTCGCGTCGTTCGGCGAGCTGGGTGCGTTGGTCGCGTCGGGCTTCCCGGGCGGCGATCGTCGCGGCGACGGCGCGTCGGAGCCGGTCCGGCCAGTCGTCTGCCGACTCGGTGTGCGTACCGGGTTGGAGTTGTGGGGCGTCCACATCCGGTCCGCACGGGGACAGGGTGTCCCTCTGTGGCTGGTCGCACTGGGTGCGATCGGGGCGGGATGTCATGACACCGCCTCGGGGGTTAGTTCGCGGGTTAGTTCGCGGATGGTTCGCAGGGTGGGTTTTGGCGTGGATATACGGGGTGACCTGCGCTGTTGCGGCTCCAGCGAGGGGTTAGTTCGCAAGTTCGCATAGTTCGCAGGGAAGAGAGGGTGACGGGGGGTGGGCACAAGGCTCTGAGAACCGGGGACAGGCCCTATAAGCAGTAGATATACAACATCATCAATATAATCTCCGTACGTCATAGTGATCACCCCTCACACACCTTTCCCTGCGAACTAAGCGAACTAAGCGAACCAATGCCTTAGTCGATCTACATCTGTCCTGCTCATCCCCCATCTGCTGCCACTGGCCACCTCGGCGAACTAACTGCGAACCAACTCGCGAACTAACCCCCGGACCGCACCCGGTAGTACGTCGCTGCCGGCGCCCCACCGTTCGGACCGACCTGCCGTGAGCAGGCGTAGCCACCGAGGTTGAGCAGCTTGTCGAGCAGTTCGTCCAGCTCCTTCTTGGTCTTGTGGCGCTGGAACAGCTCAACCGAGATGGCCTTGCGGGTACGCCCGGTCTCCGACTCGTCGATGAACTCCATGAGCCGACCCAGGTCCCGGTCTCCGGCGGCCGACCCGAACACGTAGCGGGTGCTGGCCTCGACGTAGTCCCAACATGCGAGGGCGGCCCGTACGTGCCGCTCGTCGACATCGAGCGTGCCGTCCAGGAGGGCGTAGATGACCGACAGTCGGGCACTGTTGGCGTGCCAGCGAGCGAGCAGCGACTTGACCGGCGACTCGGCCTCGTCGCGTCGCTGGTTCATCCGCTTGTGGTACTCCGATGCCCACAGCTTCCGCGCTGCCGCCGTACGGCGGAGTTCACCACGGTCGTGATAGGCGCGGAACAGGGCCCCGGTGACCTCGTCCAGCCGACGGCTGAAGTCGCGTACGTCGTCCGGATCGGGCGCCGACCCTTCCGGCAGGGTCTTACTCATCCGGGAGCAGACAGTCATGAACCGGTTCGCGAGCCCGTTCGCCACGTCGGTAGCGGTGAGCTTCCCGACCAGTTCGGTCGGCGTGATCTGCGGAACGATGACAACGTGAGAGCCAGTAGCCCGTAGCGGCGAGCCGCTGGTCATCGTCTGCAACGGCAGGTCGTCGTACGCCTCCCGGAGGGTCCCGGAGAGGGAGTTCCCCTCCCGTCGGGCGCGCTCCAAGACGCTGGCGAACTCGGGGGCGTCGACCCACAACCGCTTGTCGTGCACACCCTCGTCGAACCCGGGCGCTGACGGGTCGTCGCCGTTCGCGTCTCGGACGATACGGATCAAGCCTTCACCGGTCGACAGGCCGGTGGCGGTGTTCATCTCCACGAACTGTTTGTCATGGGTTCGCCAGAAGGATCGGACGACTGCTACGGCGGTGCCCTTGGCGCCGGTTGCGGTGTCGCCGCAGAGGATGGGCCACACCTTGGGTGCGTGCCGGGTGTTTCCGCCGGTGATGTAGTAGCCCGACCCGAAGCGACAACCGGCCGTGGCTAGGAAGGTCAACATGACGGCGGCCGGATCGGCTTCAGTGTGCGGGTCGTAGAGGTTCACGAGGTCGGCGGCTAGACCGTAACGGGCGTCCTCGTGAAGCACCGGCCAGGCGGGACCAGCCGTCGCCGCCCGCTTCTGCGGCGACTCGGTCCGGGCCCTGCCCTGTCGGTGCGGTTCATTGACTGGCCACCGGTCACCACCATGCCCAGCGGCCCGTAGCGCCGATGCGGCTTGGTGGTCGTTCCCCTGGTGGTCGAGGATCGCGTACGCGCGGAACTTGGTGATGCTCTCCTCCGTCGGGAACTCGGTGCTCGTCGACCACACCCAGAGGGCGTCGTGCCGGCCGCCGGTACGGGCGGACCAGCCGACCTTCTTGTCGTCGCCCGGCCGCCGCCAGTAGTCCATGTCGCCCTTGCGCCAGACGTGCTTCCATCCGTGCGGTTCGAGGATGTCCGCCCACCCGGTCCGGGCGGCCCACACGTCACCGGGCCGATCGCCTGACTGCGCCGCTTGGCGTGCCGCCGGTCGGGTCGGTGGCTCCGGTTCCGGCATCTGGTCGAGCACCGCGTGTACGGCGGCGAAGAGGGCGTCCCGCTCGGCCCATGTGATCGTCGGGACGGCACCGGGGGTGCTGCTGCCGCTGAACTGCCACGGTTTGCCGCTGTCGTGGGTGGTGCCGTGGCTTGGTGCGACGACCACGAACCCGCCCTCGCCGCGTGTCTCGGCCAACACAGTCGGGATGACCTTGTTGGGATGCTTCGCGAGCAGCGCCCGGTCCTCGTCGGTGTACTCGTCCTCCCGCTTCGGTCGGCGGGCGACCTTCGTGTTGCCGGGCACCTCGCGGTCGGCGAGCCGGTAGAGCAGGTGCAGTCCACCGCTGGGGGTCCACTCGGCGTATCCCTTGCTCAAGCGGCGCCATACGTCCAGCACCCCGGCCGCGTCGAAGGCGGGAACGAGACGTTCGCGGGCACCGTCGGCGACGGCGCGGCCTTCCAACTCGAACATCTCCAGCCCACCGGAGATGGCGCCGCAGACCACGCCGAGCCCGGTCCGGTCGGCATCGTTGAACCAGGCGGCCATCTGCTGGGCGGACGGTTGTTCGGCTTGGTATCGGGTCCATCCGGCGAGGTCGGGTCGCTTGCTGCCGTCTGCCTTGACGGGCAGGACGGCGCAACCGGCGGCGTGCCAGGCTCGGGCTGCGGTCCGTACATCCTCGGCCGTGAGGGTGGCGACGTCCGGAAGCGTGGCGGTCACGCGCCTGCCTCCGGCACGTCGACCAGCCGGGCGAACTGGTTACGCGCGTTGTTCCACCGCTTGTGGGCGGCTAGGAACGCCTCGTGCGTGCCGCCGACGTCGGGGTGAGCGGCTGCCATCTCGGCTTTGAGTCGGGACAGTTCGGCCTTGAGGGCGGTCGTGTCGACCCGGCGGCCCCGCGCGTCGAGTTGGGGCGGTTCGAGGTAGAGGTGAGCGTCCGGGTCCCACCACGAAGTCCGCTTACGGGCCGAACAGCCGTCGGCGCCGGACGCCTCCATGGCCTGACGGTCGACGTAGCCGATGTCGTGGGTGAGCCACCGCCGGAAGTAGATCCGCTTGGGGGTCTTCTTCACGACGCGCAGGGGCATGACGCGGTCGCGGTCGTCCGGGTCGTCGCCTCTCGGCACGATGCAGTACAGGTACTCGACCTGCTCGATGGCGCTCACGCCGCCTGCTCCATCCACGAGTCGTCGTCTGCGACGGAACGGCGGGTGTGGAACAAGTCGTCGAGGTCCGGTTCCTGCCGCATGATCAACCGACTGAACCAAGGCCCGTAGTTGTTGTTGATTTTGAAGTCGGGATCGTTGGTCCGGACCGCGACCTCCCACCTGACCCGCTCGATCAGCGAGTTGATGCCGAGCTTCGGCCTGCCGGTTCGGTCCCGCCACTCCCTGGCGAACGCCACCAGCAGCGAGTAGATCGCGGGGTTCGCCTCGTGGTACCGCCAGAACTTCTCGCTCGGGCTGAGGCTGTCGTCTTCCGGCTCGGCCCGAGCGGCGTCGGCGGCAACCTGGTCGAGGAGAGCGAAGAGGCCATCCTGTGCGCCTTGGTCGTCCATGATGCTGGCCTTTCGGTGTGGGTGGTGCCGTTCAAGTGGTTCGCTCCCCAGCGCGCCCCGGCCGCCACTTGATGGCGACGTGTCCCGGCCGGTCCCGGTCTCGGGGCTGGTGTTCAGGTGGTGGTGCATCAGGATCAGTCGGTCGACGGGTTGCCGTCGTCGGAGTCGTCCTGCGGCCAGCGCCAGCGGGAGAACCACGACGCGACGGTTCCGAGGTGGGCTGCGATCAGGTCCCGCTGCCGCTGGTCGAACGCCTGCTGCATCAGCTCGTCGATCTCGTCGCACACGTCGGCGGCTCGCTGCCACGCCACGTAGATCGGGTTCTTGATCGCGCACGGCCGGCACAGCCGGAGCACCTTCAGCGGTGGCACGCTCACTTCGACGTGGTGGCCCTGGACGGTCCGGACCCGCCCGCAGTCCCCGCAGGTGACCTTGTCGCCGTAGCCGAGGGTGATCGGCAGACGGCTGGAGAGCACGAACCGGCGTGCCTTCAACGTCTCGCAGACTGTGCACGCGCCGTCTTCGTCGAAGCCGGGCTCGCTGGCGTCGCACCAGCGGCACACCTCGGTCACCATCTCGTCGAAGACCCGGGCGGCTAGGCCCTGGTCGTAGACGACGATGCCGCTGTCGGTGTGGTGCTTGTCGTGGTGGGCCAGCTGGTACCGCTGGGTGAAGACGGTGACGAGTTCGCCCATCTCGTCGGTGACGCCCTGGGCGGTGAGGAACCCGATCGGGGTCATCCCGCCGGTCACAGGTCGGCTCCGGTCGGAACCGAGTGAAGCCGGATGTACCGCTCCTGCTCGGCGGCTCGGTGTGCCTCGATCTGAAGCCCGAGGGCGTTGATGGCCAAGGCGCTGATCTGCCGGAGCCGGTTGTCGGGCGTCAACTCGAAGGCGGAGTGGATCTCTTCGAGGGCGTCCCGGAGGGCGACGAGGGCGGCGCCGTACTCGTGGTCGGCGATCTGGACGCAGATCCGGCAGAGCGCCGTGGCGATCGACGGTGACGTCTCGCCGAGGACGAGGTGGACGTGGGTCGGGCCGCCGTCGTCGTACTCACCGTCGTACGGGCCGTCTTCGCTCTCGTACGGGCCGCCGCAGCGGTGACAGGTCCGGTTGTCGTCCGGCCAGGTGTGCAGGACGAGGCGGATGTCGTTGGGGTCGAGCGGCTGTGTGGCGTGAAGGTCGAGGCGGTGGGCAACGAGTTCGTTGTGGGCGTCGCGGTCGACGGGAGTTCCGCTGACGTAACGGATGACCTGTGATTTAATGGACCCGGACATAGATGGACCCCTTTCGGGTTCTCCGGCCGGCCGGTGGTAGGACACCGAGCCGGCCAGCTTTTTCTGCCGCCCGGCTAGGCGGCGACGTCTCGTGGCGGTCGCGGTTGGCGGACGTCCACTCGGTGGAGTTCGCGCGCTGGTTGTGCCACTCCGAACAGTGCGCGCAGGGCGTCAACCTGACTCGGCGTGGCTGCCGGGGCATTCTTAGCCGCCGCTCGCGCCCACTCTGGGATCTCAGCGGTGGTCATCGTTGACCACCCCACGGTCAGCAGCGAGCAGGGCATCAGTCGGCACGTTGAGTGCCGCCGCGAGCGCCTGCGTGATACGGATGGCCGGCCATACGCGGCGGCCAGCTTCGAGCCGGGAGATGTAGGTGTCGTCGACACCGGAACGCCTGGCCAAAGCGACTTGTGTCAGCCCGGTTTCGAGGCGCAGCGCACGCAACGCGTGCCGGTTCAGTCGTGGGCCTCGGGCTCCTGCTCGTGCCTCTCTCACGATCGTTGAGTCTGCCATGATCTGGCTAAGTTTGCAAAATCGTGGTCAACTTTAGATGCGGCGCGATAATCAGTGCGCCGTCCGTTGGGTCATCCTTGCGGCAGGCAGGTGTCATGCTTGGGCCACGCTTGCGCAGGTCATACCCTGTACGGTCTGCCAAGTTCCACGTAGAGGGGGTTATCGCTGTGCGTGCTGGGGAGCACCGACGGGATCGGTCCGAGCAGATTGGGCCGCGTAGGGACATGGCAGATTTGCCGTTCAGTGATCGGCTACGGCTACGCCGCGAGGAGTTGGAGTTCTCCCAAGAGGAACTAGCCGAGCTGGCGAACGTATCTCGGGGCACCGTGCGGAACGCCGAGGCGGGGAAGGCTATGAGCGCCGGGTCCTTGAAGGCGCTGGAGGCGGCCGTCGGATGGCGTCCCAGCTTCCCCCTGCCCCTGTCCCCCGTCCCCGTTCAGGTGCTCGGTGCCGAGACGCTCTCTCGGATCGGCAAGGCGCTGGTCGACGACGAGATCACCCCGGAGGCACTGGAGCGACGTCGGAACATCGCCGACTTCATGGCACTGATCTTGGCCATCGGCGAACAACCCCCACACTTGCCGGTCGCGTTCGAGAAGGTCACCCGCTTCATCCGCAGGGCCGGTAAGCCTCGTGACGTTGCCTTGCTGTTCGACGACCTTCTGGAACTCGGACTCACCGTCAAACCGATCGGCTCCGATGTCGATCCGGAACATCGCGCCGGCCACATGGGCAAGGCGGTCGGGACGCTGGATGCTCCCGAGATGCCGGACCCACCGACCGGGGAAGACGTGTTCGCACCGTACGACAGCGACTCTCCGATCCCCACGTCTGCGGTCGACAGGGAGGTTGTGCGTAGGAGGCTGCAACTTCTCCATGATCAGGTGGCATGGGTTCGGAGCTTCGGTCATTTGTGGGCCGACGTCCTGAGTTCCCCCCGGGAGCGGTACGACATGGAGGAGAGGATCCTCGGGTCCGCGTCTCCGGGAGAGATACTGACCATTGCCCGTTCTGGGTTGTCTCAGGAGGATCAGGATGGCTTGGCGATGTACGTCCGCCGCCGCCGAGCCCGGTTCGATGTTCAGCTCCTAGTGGAGCTTGAGCAGATCATCCGCGAGATGCAGCGGCGGGACGAGGAAGGCGGCGGCGACTAGGTCACTGCTGCTCTTTCCAGTGATCGCCCCAAGTCTTCTCGTCACCGTGGTACCGGGAACCGGCGAGTCTCCACCGATCGAACCTCGGCCCCGCCCCCCGGCCGCCGGGGACCAACACAACATCGGCGATGGCCCGCACGACGTCCCGACGCACGAGCGGACCGAGGTTGGCCCACTCCGAAACGATGTCGACGTCGGCGAGCGCCACCAGGGTAGGCGGGGTCGACAGCCGCTTCACCTTGGCGGCGGCGGCGTCGATCTGTGGCAGCAACTCGGCCTCGATCGCGGCCAGCCCGGCGGCGGACAGGCCGGCGGCCGGGTTGGCGGCCCGGCTGTAGAAGGTGTTCAGGTGGTCGCGTAGGCGTTGTTCTTCGGCCTCGGCTGCCCGTAGCGCGGTGTTGTCGCCATCCTGCTGGAAGATCCGCCTCGAACTTGGCCGGTCGAGCCAGGCGAGGATCATCCCCTCGATAACCTCCTCAAGCCCACGCGCGGACCCGGACACCTTGAAGCACTCGGCGTTGCGGCACTGGTAGGCGTACCCGCCGTTGTTGTTGCGGGTGACCGAGCGCAGGGTGTGGTTGCACTCGCTGCACCGAACCGCGCCCGTCAGCCAATGCCTGCTTCTCGAATCGTTGTGCAGGCCCCGCGACTTGGTCACCCGGTCGTAGGCACGCTGCCACACCTGGAGGTCAACGAGCGGCTTCCAGACACCCTTGCCGATGACCTTGCCTTGGTGGACGCGAAGGCCGGCGTAACTGTGGTGGGTTGCGAGCTGCCTCACCTGCCGGTCGGTCCACTGCCCAAGCTTCATGTGCTTGTGGTCCCGGTCGCAGCCTGGGTCGCAGGGGCGTTGTGGTGGGGCGATCTGCCGGTCGTTCAGGCTCATGGCGATCTGCCGGTACGGCTCACCCTTGGCGATCCGTTGGATCACCTCCCGGACAACCGGCGCCTCTGCCGGGTCTGCCACCTGGTCGAGGAACTTGCCGCGTTCGTCGTAGACGCGTGCGAAGCCGTACGCCAGGCGGCCGACCGGTTTGCCCTGCTTGGCTGCGATCCGCTTCCCTCGGCGGGTGCGCTCGCTGATCTTCGCTGACTCGTCGGCCGCGTCGACCCCTTCGTCGGCGAGGGTGCGCCAGTCCCGGCGGACGTTCAGGTTGTAGGTCCGGTCGTGGGAGATGATCCGAATCGGTACGCCCTGCTTGCGGCAGTCGCGCAGGAAGGTGAACCACTCGACTTCGTCTCGGCTGCCTCGGCTGGACTCCCACATGGAGAGCATCTGGCAGTTGCCGGAGCGGATGTGGGTGAGCAGTTCGTTGAAGTCGGGTCGTGGCCGTCGGGCGTACCGGGACGCGGACCGGTCCGGGTCGGCGAAGATCCGCCCGACATCGAACCCCTGGTCTTCGCAGTCGTCGCGGAACTCCGCTTCCTGACCGGCGACGGACTGCCCGTCGTCGCGGTTGGACTTTCTCCCGTAAAAGTCTGCCGTTGTCACCCTTGCAGACTAGGCGCAAGACACTTACTCTTCAAGAAGTCGGTGATCAGCAGCGTGAAGACGAACATCAGCGCCACCAGTACCCCGGCCCGCTGCCAGGAGCCGAGCAGGTCGAACTGGCCCAGCAGGGACAGGTCCGGAGTGTCCACCACCCGCTCCGGCAGCGCCGGCACGTTCAGCGACCAGCCGGCCGGGTTCGGCTTGCCGTCCACCACCGACGGGCCGGCTCCGGCGATCGCCTCCACCACGATCGCCAGCACGGTCGAGGCGAGGATGCCGATCAGGATCGCACCCTTGACCCGGCGTACCACCAGCACCAACGTGAAGAGCAGCCCGAGCACGAAGACCAGCGCCGGCCAGGTGACCAGCTTGCCGCCGATGCCCAGGCCGACCGGCACGGTGCCCGACTCCGGCCGCCGGACGAAGCCCGCGTCGACCAGCCCGATGATGGTCAGGAACAACCCGATGCCCACCCCGATGGCGGTCTTGAGCTGCGTCGGCACCGACCGGAACACGGCGGTACGCAGCCCGGTCAACACCAGCACGGCGATGATCACACCTTCGATCACCACCAGGCCCATCGCGTCGGCCCAGGTCATCTGCGGCGCGATCTCGTACGCCACCAGGGCGTTGACGCCGAGGCCGGCGGCCACCGCCAGCGGGAACCGGCCCACCACACCCATCAGGACGGTCATCACCCCGGCGACCAGCGCGGTCGCCGCGGCCAGCGCCGGAATGGCCAGCCGGGCATCGTCGCCGTCGACCGCGTTGCCCAGGATCAGCGGGTTGAGCACCACGATGTAGGCCATCGTGAAGAAGGTGGCGAGACCACCGCGCACCTCCCGGCTCACCGTCGAGCCGCGGGCGGTGATCTCGAAGTACCGGTCGAACGCGTTACCGGCGCCGGGTCGTCCGGCCGGCTTCGTCGGGACGTTGTCCATCGCGTCCTCGCAGGGGGTGTACGAGCGTACTCGGGTGATCGTCGATCGGGGCATCGTCCCAGATCACCCGTTACCGGCAAAGACCTTCCCGGTTACCAACCCCGACCGGCCCGCCCGTACCCTTGAGCGGTGTCGGAGGAGAAGCAGCTGATCGAGCCGCTCGACCCGCCGATGGTCCCGTTCGCCGTCGCCGGGATCGTGATCTGGGCGGTCGTCGGTCTGGTACTGCTGGTCTTCTTCCGGGAGTGGCTCGCCGACACCGGCCGCGAGCACTGGCTCTGGACCTGTCTGGCCGGTTCCCTGGTCGGCTTCCCCGGGCTGGCCGTGATGCTCCGGCACGACGCCAACCGCCGTCGCCGCCGCGCCGCCCGCTGACCCGCCCGACCCGATCCGCCGCCGGGGCGTGCCCGCTCAGCCGTGCCCGTACGGCTCCGGCGGCTCGGCGGCCTCGACCGAGCCGGGCGCCCGGCTGACCGCCATCGCCTCGACCTCGCTGTCGTCGTAGATCGTCGGCAGCTCCTCGACAGGCGTCTCGACCGACTCGATCATCGTCTCGGAGTGTGCCCCGCAGCCGTGGTCGGCGCTGACCGCCCGCCCGTCGTCCGGGGCGAAGAAGTTTCCGCAGACCCCGAAGGACTGCCGCAGCGCGCCGGCCAGCGGCAGGTAGAAGCCGCAGGTGCCGCAGCGGGCGGCCCGGGGGGCACCCACCGAGATCGGCGCGCTCGGGCCGTGGTCGCCGTCGTACCACCGCTGGGCGGTGTCGATCCGGCCCTCCCGGGACATCACCCGGGGCCGGCCGAGGCCCAGCTCCCAGGCCGTCTCCTCGACCGCCGGGTCGTCGGAGAGCAGGTAGCCGGGGGCGAGCCGCTCGTCGTCGGCCGGGGTGGGCAGCAGGTCGCCGACCCCGAGGTCGCCCGGCTGGAGCCGCTCCTGCCAGGGCAGCCAGCTCGGCGCCAGCAGCGCGTCCGGGCCGGGCAGCAGGAACGTCTCGCAGATGGTGACGTGCCGGCTGCGCGGCACCCTGGTCACCGTGACCGCCCACCGCCAGCCCTGGTAGCCGGGCAGCCGGCACTCGAAGAGGTGCGTCACGAGCCGGTCGCCCTCGGCGATGACTCCCTGGTGGTCGCCGATGTCGGCGGGGTCGACCTCGGTGATGCCCTCCCGCGCCACGTCGACGGCGCTGGCGCAGACCTGGTCGAGGCGGGCGGCTCGGGCCGTGCTGCTCCTGGTCACCCACCCATTGTTGCCTATCCTTGACGACGGGTCGGCGGCACTCCCCGCGCCTTCCCACAGAGATATCTCCGCACAGGTGGCGACGGTCGCCGGCCGGATGGGCAAGGATGGTGCTCATGCCGCTGTTCACCCGTTCTGGGCGGTCGGTCCCCGGGCACGTCGTCGGTACGGCGATCCGGGCCGTCCGGCTGCTCTTCCGGGGTTCGCTCGGCAGTGCCCGCTGGACGACCCGCCGGGTCGCCCGGGTACGCGCCCGGGGCGCCGGCGGCGAGACCGGGATGGTCCGGCTCTTCGACCTGCACGCCGCCTCGTGCGCCGGGGACACGCTGATCACGATCGGCCTGGCCGGGACGATCTTCTTCAACGCCCCGCTCGGCGAGGCGCGCAGCAAGGTGGCGCTCTACCTGCTGGTCACCATGGTGCCGTTCGCGCTGCTCGCCCCGGTGGTGGGACCGCTGCTCGACCATTTCCGGCACGGGCGCCGCTACGCCCTGGCCGCCACCATGCTCGGGCGGGCCTTCCTGGCCTGGTTGATCTCGGACTACATCCACGGTTTCGGCCTCTACCCGGCCGCCTTCGGCGTACTGGCGCTGTCCCGGGCGTACGGGGTGGCCCGGTCGGCGGCCGTGCCCCGGCTGCTGCCAGAGGGGATCGGACTCTCCCAGGCCGGCGCCCGGGCCAGCGTCTACGGCTCGATCGCCGGCGGTCTGGTGCTGCCGATCGGGCTGGCCGCGTTCTGGTTCGGTCCACAGTGGCCGCTCCGGGTCGCCTCGCTGATCTTCCTGGTCGGCATGGTGATCGCGCTGCGGCTGCCACCCCGGGCCGACTCCGACCCGCCGGAGACGGTGCCGAGGGCCTTCCATGCACTCCGTCCCGGCCGGAACGGGCGGGAGCGGGCGCTCAGCCGCAGCGGGCCGGGCGGCCGACTGGTGATCAGCGCCCTGGTCGGCAGCGCCACCCTGCGCGGCATCTACGGCTTTCTGCTGCTCTTCCTCGCCTTCGCGATCAAGGGCGGTGACCTCGACACCGAACTCTTCGGCCGGCAGCACGGCGCCGAGGTCGCGCTCGGCGCGGTCGGCGGCGCGCTCGGCGTCGGGACGTTCCTGGCCACCGCCGTGGGTACCCGGCTGCGCATCCACCGACCGGTCGCGCTCCAGGCCGGCGGGCTGGTCCTGGTGACCGTGGTCGGGATCCTCGCCACGCTCCGGTTCTCGCTGCTGCTTGTCGCCCTGCTCTGCCTGGTCACCGCCGTGATCAGCGGCATCGCGAAGCTGGCCGTCGACGCCTCCATCCAGGAACGGGTGCCGGAGCGGCTCCGGGCGACCGGGTTCGCGCACTCCGAGACGGTGCTGATGCTCGCCTTCGTGGCCGGCGGCGGCCTCGGTCTGGTGCCGCTGGACGGCCGGATCGGAGTGGGCCTGCTCACCGGGCTCGCCGCCGCCGGCACCGTCTGGGCGTTCGTCGCCGCCACCCGGCTGCGCCGCGAGCGGCTCTCCGGGCGGGCGATGGCCGAGGCCGATCTTCTGCCCGCCAGCGGCACCGCACCGGACCGTCCGACCGACAAGCACTCTGTCGAGCGGCGCCCCGACCGCGAGCCGCCGGCCGACCGACGGGCCGAGCGGGAGCGTCCGGCCGACCGACGGCCCGGTGGCGATCCGGCACCCACCTCCCCCGCCCCCGCCATGGCCCGGCGGACCGGCGACGAGCCGCCCGACGGCAGACCGGACGACCGCGACGAGGATCCGCAGCTCGCGCCGCCCGGCTACCACATCTACCGACCGTCGTCCGCGGTACCCAGCCCGGGGACCGGCGAGGAGGGCTCGCGCCGGGAGAACCGGGGGACGTAGTGGGCGACGGAGTACTCGTGGCCACGGCGGTCGCCGCCGAAGCCGAAGCGGTACGTGCGGGACTGGTCGCCGAAGCGGTCACCGTCGAACCGGTCGGGGTCGGGCCGGCGGCGGCCGCCGCCGGGACCGCCCGGCTGATCGCGCTGGCCGAGGCGGCCGGACGGCCGTACCGCGCGGTGGTCAGTGCCGGCATCGCCGGCGGCTTCCCGGGCCGCGCCCCGGTCGGCGGGATCGTCGTCGCGACCCGCAGCGTCGCGGCCGACCTCGGCGCCGAGTCGCCGGAGGGCTTCCTTCCCCTCGACGAGCTGGGCTTCGGCACCAGCACGCTGCCCGTCGACCCGGGCCTGCTGGACGTGCTGCGGGCCGGGCTGCCACAGGCGGTCACCGGCGCGGTCCTCACCCTCGGCACCGTGACCGGCACCGCCGCGACCACGGCGGCCCTACTGGCCCGGCACCCGGACGCGGTGGCCGAGGCGATGGAGGGGTACGGGGTGGCGAGCGCCGCCGTCGCCGCCGGTCTCCCCTTCGCCGAACTGCGTACGATCTCGAACCCGATCGGCCCCCGGGACCGGTCGGCGTGGCGGATCGGCGACGCCTTCGCGGCGCTGACCACCGCCTTCGGCACGGTCGGCCCGAAGCTCTGACCGGGAGGTCAGCCGGGGCGGTGCAGGCTCAGCCGGACCGGGCGGCTCGCTTCGGGCAGGAACCCGCAGCGGACCAGGAACTCCACGCCGTCGAACTCGGTCACCGCCCGAGCGACCCGGATCCCGACCCGGTCCATCTCGGCCACCAGCTCGGCGAAGAGCAGGCGCCCGATACCGAGCCCTCGGCACGGGGCGACGACGACCACTCCGTCCAGCACCACCTCCTGGTCCGGTTCGCCCGGGCAACCGAGTTCGACCGGGTGCCGGCCACGCAGGTGCGCCCGCAGCTCGCCGATCAGCTCACCGTCGGGCAGTTCGGCCACCCACTGCCAAGCGTCCGGCGGGAGAGCCCCGGTGACGGCGCGCACCCGCACCCGGCGGCGTATCTCCTCGCGCCAGCGTCGCCGGTCCCGCCGCTCCCGGCACAGGTCGAAGGTCGCCTCCGGCACCCTGAGCGGCCACTGCTCCGGCGGCAGGTTGTACCAGTGCGCCCACCACGCTCCCGGCCAGTCCTTCGGCCCGTGGACGTCCCGCACGTCCAGGTGCGCGGGGTAGCGCCGGCCGCCCTCGTCGCGGCGGTGCTCGTGCGGATGCGCGGGCAGGTCATCCAGCCCGAACGTGCCGCCGAGCCCGAACGTGCCGCCGGCCGCCAGCACCAGGCGCTCGACCGTGCGGAACCTCGGGTTGCCGGGCCGGCCCGCCTCGATCCGCGAGACCGTGCTCTTCGGCACCCCCGCCCGGAGGGCCAGCTCACGCTGGCTGAGATCGGCCCGCCGCCGAAGCCTCCGGAGCAGCCCGCCGAGATCCAGCGGCCGATCAGAATCCAGCGGCTCGTCGAGGCGCGGCGGCTCGCTCTGCCGTGTCATGGGGATCGATGATCCAAGGCCCCGCCGCACCCGCCAAGGCCGCTTCAGCGGGCTGTGGACAACAGCGCACCCTGTGGATAACTTCCGCCACAACCACTCACCGAACCTGGGAGCGCGGCCGGGCAACTCCTGTTTCGGAGACTGTCGAGCTGCCCCGCCTGTGCGCCCGCTGAGCCTCCGCCGCGCCGGCCGCCGGCGGGCCGCCAGGCCGCCAGGAGTTGGCTGCCCCGTTTGTGCACCCAGCTCGACAGTCTCCGTGGAAGGTAGTACCGCTCGGGCAGCCTAGACCTGCGGTCAGTCCCGCTCGGCAGCCTCGACATGCGGATGCTGCCGATCGACAGCTCGACGTGCGGGCTCCCATCGGCAGGCGTGGGGCGGGCCCGATCGGCAGGCCGCACGCGTGGGTGCGGCCAATTGCGGCGGACGTGACCTGGCCAACCGGGCGGGGACGGCAGGGTGGCGGCGGGAGGCGCCGGGGTTAGCGTTGGAGCGTGGCGCTCTCCCTGGCGATCTCGCCCTGCCCCAACGACACCTTCGTGTTCCACGCCCTGGTGCACGGGCTGGTCCCCGGCGCACCTGCGGTCGACGTGACCTACGCCGACGTGGACGTGACAAACACCGCCGCCGAACGCGGGGCCTACGACCTGGTCAAGGTGAGTTACGCGGCGCTGCCGTGGCTGCTCGACGACTACCACCTGCTGCCCTGCGGCGGGGCGCTGGGCCGGGGCTGCGGTCCGCTGGTGCTGACCCGGGGCGACCAGGCGGCCGGCACACCGGGCAGCGGCGGCACACCGGGCAGCGGCGGGGGCGGTCTCGCCGACCTGACCGGGGCGACCGTGGCGGTGCCGGGCGACCGGACGACGGCGTACCTGCTGTTCCGGCTCTGGTCGGCGCGGCGACCTCCGGCGCGGATCGAGGTCGTCCCGTTCCAGGAGATCATGCCGGGGGTGGCGGCCGGCCGCTACGACGCCGGGCTGGTCATCCACGAGGCCCGGTTCACGTACCCCCGGTACGGGCTGACCGCCCTGGTCGACCTGGGACAGTGGTGGGAGGTCGAGACGGGCCTGCCGATCCCGCTCGGCGCCATCCTGGCTCGCCGGGGTGCCGTCGACCCCGCCGAGGCGGCCCGCTGGATCCGCGACTCGGTACGCCGGGCCTGGGCCGACCCGGCCGGCACTGACGAGTACGTGCTCGCGCACGCCCAGGAGATGGAGCGCGACGTGGTCGACCGGCACATCGCGCTCTACGTCAACGAGTTCACCGCCGAGCTGGGCGCCGAGGGGCAGGCCGCGGTCGACGCCCTGCTCGGCCGGGCCGCGGCTGCCGGGCTGACCCCTCAGATCTCCAGTTCGCGGGCGACCGCGTGGACGAGCTGAGCCACCGTCTGCGCAGTCTTCCGGTCCGGGAACCGGCCCCGGCGCAGGTCCGGCTGGACCTTCGCCTCCAGCACCTTGATCATGTCTTCGACCAGGCCGTGCAGCTCCTCCGCCGGCCGGCGGCGAAGCTCCGCCATGGACGGTGGCGCGTCCAGCAGTTTCACCCCGAGCGCCTGCGCGCCCCGGCGGCTGTCCACGACGCCGAACTCGACCCGCTGGCCGCCCTTCAGGTCGGTGACACCAGCCGGCAGCGCGCCCTTCGGCAGGAACACGTCGCCACCCTCGTCACTGGTGACGAACCCGTAGCCCTTGGCCGCGTCATACCACTTCACTCGACCCGTCGGCACCTGAAACCTCGACTCCCTGATGAGATTGCTGTCCTCACAAGGCTAGCCGCATCAACCGCCGGAGCGCCTGTGGGAATCCGGTAAGGTCCGCGACCACCAGGTCGGCACCGGCCGCTCGCAGGTCGTCACCGTCGTGCGAGCCGGTGGTCACACCGAGTGCGGGGATGCCGGCGGCCCGCGCCGCCAGCATGTCCGCGACGTGGTCGCCGACGTAGAGTTCCGCGCCGTGCGTGGTCAGCGCCGTCGCCTTCTCGGCCGCGAAAAGATCGCCGACCAGCTCGTCCACCCGGATGCCGAGGTGTTCCAGGTGCAGCCTGGCCAGCGGACCGTGCTTGGCGGTGACCACCATCGACCGCAGACCGGCCGCGCGCAGCTCGGCGATCGCCTCGACCGCGCCGGGCAGCGGCCGGGACTCCGTGATCGCGTACTCCGGGTAGAGCGACCGGTAGAGCCGGACGGCCTCGTCCAGCTGGTCGGCCGGAAACCAGTTCCGCAGCTCGGTGGCGAGCGGCGGGCCGAGCCGACTCACCACGAGGTCCGTGTCGACGTACACCCCGGTCTCGGCGGTGAGTGCCCGGAAGGCGGCGGCGATGCCGGGCCTGGTGTCGATCAGGGTCATGTCGAGGTCGAACCCGACCGCAGCGGCAGTCACGCGGCCATGATCGCATGCTGGGTGGCGACCGCCCGCGTTCCGCTCGGGCAAAGGCACACGACCGACAGGCGCGACCGGCGCCCGGCCGGATAGCGTGGAAAGACGATGACCACACTCGCCGATCACCTGCGGGCGCTGCCCGACGAGGCGCTGGCCGCCCTGTTCCGGCTGCGTCCGGATCTCGCCGTGCCGGTACCGACCGATCTGTCCGCCCTGGCGGTCCGCGCCCAGTCCCGGGTGTCGGTGGCCCGCGCCCTGGACGGGCTCGACGAGTTCACCCTGCGGATCCTGGACGCGGCCCGGCTCAGCCGTGACGCAGATCATGGCGAGACGTCGACCGAGAAGATCCTCACCCTGGCCGTCGGGACCGACCGCCGGGCGGACCGCACCCCGGTCCGGTCGGCCGTCGACCGGCTCCGGGCGCTCTTCCTGCTCCACGGGCCGGAGGAGGCGCTGCTTGTCGTGCCGGGCGTGGACGAGGTCTGCTCGCCGTACCCGGCGGGACTCGGCCGGCCGGCCGCGGAACTGGACCCGGCGACGGCGGCCCTGGTCGCCGACCCGGCCCGGCTGCGCCGGACGCTGCTGGCCGCGCCGCCACCGGCCCGGGCGATCCTGGACCGGCTCGCCGCCGGCCCGCCGATCGGTACGCTGCCGGCCGCCGCCCCGGCCGGCACCGGCGCCGCCGCCCCCGTCTCCTGGCTGGTCGACAACCACCTGCTGGTGCCGGTCACCGAGCCGGGCAGCCCGGCCGGGGCGCCGACCGCCGTCGAACTGCCCCGGGAGATCGGCCTGCTGCTGCGCCGCGACTCCGGCCCACTCGGGCCGCTCCGGCCCACCCCGCCGGCCGTCGCGGGCGCGGCCCGGGAGCCGAAGGCCGCCGACTCGGCCGGGGCCGGGCAGGCGATGGAGGCGGTACGGCACACCGAGGCGCTGCTCGAACAACTCGCCGCCGAACCCGCCCCGATACTCCGCTCCGGCGGGCTCGGGGTGCGCGACCTGCGCCGGCTGGCCCGGGCAACCGGGCTGGACGAGTCGACCGCCGCGCTGCTGCTGGAGGTGGCGTACGGGGCCGGCCTGCTCGGCGAACTGGACCTGCCCGGCGCCGCCACCAGTCGCAACGGGGCGGACCAGCAGATGTTGCCGGCCGCCGGTTACGAGGGCTGGCGGGACGGCTCGCTGGCCCACCGCTGGGAGCACCTGGCCCGGGCCTGGCTCGGGATGACCCGCCAGGTGGGGCTGGTCGGCCAGCGCGACGAGCGGGACCGGCCGGTCACGGTGCTCTCGGCCGAGGCCGAGCGGGCGGGTGCGCCGGCGGTGCGCCGGGCCGTCCTCGACACGCTTGCCGACCTGGAACCGGGTACCGCGCCGAGCGTCGACGAGGTGGTCGACCTGCTCGCCTGGCGCTCACCCCGGCGCAGCCTGGGTCGGGAGGCCGGGCAGCGGGAGGTACTCGCCGAGGCGGCCCTGCTCGGGGTGACCGGGCTCGGCGCGCTCACCACGTACGGCCGGCTGCTGCTGGCCCGGTGGAGTGCCGGGGACGTCCGGCTCGGCGAGTCCGGCGACGACCCGCTCGGCGTGCGGCCGGACGCGGCCGGGGCAGCCGGTGGTGGTTCCGCCGCGGTCCGGGCACTGGACGCGCTGCTGCCGGCGCCGGTCGACCACTTCCTGGTGCAGGCCGACCTGACAGTTGTGGTGCCCGGCCCGCCGGAGCCGACCGTCGCCGCCGAGCTGGCCACCGTGGCCGAGCCCGAGTCGGCCGGCGGGGCGAGCGTGCACCGGGTGACCGGGGCGAGCGTGCGCCGGGCGCTGGACGCCGGCTATGCGGCCGAGGACCTGCACACACTTTTCAAACGCCGGTCCCGGACCCCGGTCCCGCAGGGCCTCACCTATCTGATCGACGACGTGGCCCGCAAGCACGGCGGGCTCCGGGTCGGCTCGGCCGGGGCGTACCTGCGCAGTGACGACGAGGCACTGTTGACCGAGGTACTCGCCGACCGGCGGCTCGCCCCGATGTCGCTGCGCCGGCTCGCGCCGACCGTCCTCACCACCCCGCACCTGGTGGGGCGGCTGCTCGCGGCGCTGCGTGAGGCCGGGTACGCGCCGGTCTCCGAGGACGCCACCGGGGCGACGGTGCTGACCCGGCCGAAGATACGCTGGGCACCCGCCCGGGGTTCGGTGGCCAACCGCGGCAGCGACCCGCTGGCCAAGCCGAGGCTCTCCACGCCCCGGCTGCTCGGCATCGTGGAGCAGGTCCGTCGGGGCGACGCCGCGGCGAGGGCGGCCCGCCGGGCGCCGAGTACGGTCCGGGGTGCCGCTCGGCCGGGTGCCGCCGGACCGGGGCTGCCGGCCGCGCACGCGCACACCCAGGCGCTTGCCGTGCTCCAGCAGGCGGTCCGGGACAAGGCGCTGGTCTGGGTCGGCTACGTCGACGCGCACGGTGCCACCGCGTCCCGGCTGGTCCGGCCGGTGTCGATCGGCGCCGGCTACCTGCGGGCCGAGGACGAGCGCACCGAGATGCTGCACACCTTCGCCCTGCACCGGATCACGGCGGCGGTCCTCGACGAGTGAGCTGTTAGGAGGGGGCCCTTCTACAACAGAAAGCGATAAGCGGGGGCCCTTCCTTACACCTCAGTCGCGGCGGTGCTGGCGGACCGAGCCGACGACCGAGACGATGAGCAGCAGGGTGAAGGCGGCGCCGAGCCCCTCGCCGAGGGAGTTGACGAAGCCCTGCTGCTGCACCAGCCAGCCGAAGAGCACCCAGCTGGCCAGCAGCACCGCCACGGCGGCGTACGCCAGCACGGTGGCCCGGGAGACGGGTGCCGGTGCGGGGGCGGGATCGGACGGGGGGCCTGTCTCGGACCTCACCTCGCCGTCGACCGACATCTGCGAACCTCCCGCCGCGCCGCGTCTGCGTCCGATAGTCCAGACTCGCACCTGGCCGGCTGATATGACAGGCTCACCGCCCGAATGTCACGTCAGGTCCCCGGACGCCGCCCCAGCACGTGCACCCGGGTGCCGACCTTGCCGAGCTGCCACATCCGCCGGGCGTCGGCCGGCAGCAGGTTGACGCAGCCGTGTGACCCGATCCCCTTGTTGTGCAGGTAGGTGGTGGTCTCGTGGAAGCCGATCCCGCCGACGAAACGCTGCCAGTACGGCAACCACACCTCGTACGGGTCCGACCACTCCCTGGTGTTCCGGAAGTTGACCTTGTAGGTGCCGGCCGGGGTGGCGTACCCGGACATGCCGGTGCGGGTGACGGTGGGCGCCATCACCACCGTGTCGCCGCGCATCGCCCAGACGGTCTGCAGGGTCAGGTCGACGCAGAACGTCGTACCGCTGCCGGTCCTGCACTTCCCGGTGTCGGTGCGGGCCAGCCGGCGGGCGACGTCGGCGGTGGTCGGCCCGGCCCGGCCCTCGGCGGGGCGGATGTCGTAGCGGCGCTGGAACTTCTTGATCGCGGCGCAGTCGGCGGCGGACTGCCGGCCGTCGACGGTGACCCGGCCGAACCCGCCGAGCCGGGCGAGGTAGCCCTCGACCTCGCGCTGCCGCTCCCCCTGTGGGCAGCCGGTCGGCGCCTTCGGCGAACCGCTCTTGGCCGGCTTCTTCGGCTTCTCCGTCGGCGTGCCGGTGCCGGGTGCCCGCTTGGGCGGGGTGGTACGCGGACTCGGGGTGGCCGATGCTTCCCGGTCCGGCGCGGGCGGCGCGCTCGCCCCCGTTGCGTCCTCCGCCACCTCGACCGGCGGGAGCCCTCCAGCTGCTCCCGACTGGTCCGACTGCGGATCAAACGCGCACGCACCGGCGCCGAACAGGACGACCGCCGCTAGAGTGATCAGACCGGTGCCATGACGCGCCAGTACCATCTGCCCTCCCCAGAAGCCGTCGACAGCTAGACGCACGGGAGTACCGCTCTGGTTGCACCAGGTGAAGAATTTTTCCGGGTTGATCCGCGTCGTGCAAGACTTGAGGGTCGGCGCGTGGGACGCCCGACCCGGAACGGAAGGGCGTGAGCGTGAGCGGCGGACCACTCATCGTGCAGTCGGACAAGACCCTGCTGCTGGAGGTCGACCACCCGGACGCGGTCGCCTGCCGGATGGCGATCGCGCCCTTCGCCGAGCTGGAGCGCTCGCCGGAACACGTGCACACCTACCGGCTGACCCCGCTCGGCCTGTGGAACGCGCGGGCGGCCGGGCACGACGCCGAGGGCGTGGTCGACGCGCTGCTGCGGTTCTCCCGCTATCCGGTGCCGCACGCGCTGCTCGTCGACGTCGCCGAGACCATGGACCGGTACGGCCGGCTGCAACTCGTCGCGCATCCGACACACGGCCTGGTGCTGCGCGCGGTGGACCGGATGGTGCTGATCGAGGTCGCCAAGAGCAAGAAGCTGGCCGGGATGCTCGGCGCGAAGGTCGACGACGACACGATGGTCGTGCACCCGTCCGAGCGGGGTCGGCTCAAGCAGGCGCTGCTCAAACTGGGCTGGCCGGCCGAGGACCTGGCCGGCTACGTGGACGGCGAGGCGCACCCGATCGAGCTGGCCACCGCCGGTGCCGACGGGAAGCCGGCCTGGGAGCTGCGGTCCTACCAGCGGGAGGCGGTGCAGACCTTCTGGGCCGGCGGGTCGGGCGTGGTGGTGCTGCCCTGCGGGGCCGGCAAGACCCTGGTCGGGGCCGCCGCGATGGCCGAGGCGAAGGCGACCACGCTGATCCTGGTCACCAACACCGTCGCCGGCCGGCAGTGGAAGCGGGAGCTGATCGCCCGCACCTCGCTGACCGAGGAGGAGATCGGGGAGTACTCCGGCGAGCGCAAGGAGATCCGCCCGGTCACCATCGCGACGTACCAGGTGCTGACCGCGCGGCGCGGCGGCGCCTTCACCCACCTTGACCTGTTCGGCGCCCGGGACTGGGGCCTGGTGATCTACGACGAGGTGCACCTGCTGCCGGCGCCGATCTTCCGGTTCACCGCCGACCTCCAGGCCCGCCGCCGGCTCGGCCTGACCGCCACGCTGGTCCGGGAGGACGGCCGGGAGGGCGACGTCTTCTCGCTCATCGGCCCGAAGCGGTACGACGCGCCGTGGAAGGACATCGAGGCGCAGGGCTGGATCGCCCCGGCCGACTGCACCGAGGTGCGTGTCACGCTCACCGACGCCGAGCGGATGACGTACGCGGTCGCGGAGCCGGAGGAGCGCTACCGGGTGGCGGCGACCGCCCGGACCAAGCTGCCGGTGGTGAAGGCGCTCGTCGACCGGCACGCCGACGACCAGGTGCTGGTGATCGGCGGCTACATCGACCAGCTGCACGAGCTGGGCGAGACGCTCGACGCGCCGATCGTGCAGGGCTCCACCACCAACAAGGAACGGGAACGCCTCTTCGACGCGTTCCGGGCCGGCGAGGTCTCCACCCTGGTCATCTCCAAGGTCGGCAACTTCTCCATCGACCTGCCGGAGGCGGCGGTGGCGATCCAGGTCTCCGGCACCTTCGGGTCGCGCCAGGAGGAGGCGCAGCGGCTCGGCCGGGTGCTCCGACCCAAGGCGGACCGCCGGCAGGCGCACTTCTACACCGTCGTCTCCCGGGACACCATCGACACCGAGTACGCCGCACACCGGCAGCGCTTCCTGGCCGAGCAGGGGTACGCGTACACGATCGTGGACGCCGACGACGTACTCGGGCCGCCACTGCCCAGCGTGGACTGAGCAGCGTCAGGCGCCCTCACGGGTCAGCCGGACGAAGGCCCGCCAGGCCTCCGGTTCGAAGGTGAGCGCCGGCCCCTGCCGGTCCTTGCTGTCCCGGACCAGCACCCGACCGGGAAGGTTGTCGGCGACCTCCACGCAGGTCCGGTGCCGGTGCTGCGAGTTTAGGTCCGCCAGCGCGCGGTCATCGCGTCGAACACGTTCCGGCCTTCGCTGCGGCGACGGCGGCCGCTGCGGCCTGTTCGGCGACGGTTTCGTCGATCGGTTCATGGGTGACGAGCATCCGGTAATAGAAGGGTGCGCCGAGAGTTCGGATCACCTCTACCGGGTCGGTGTCGGTGGGTAGATCCCCGCGCTTAATGGCGTGTCGCACGAGCTCGGCTGCCAGGTCGTTGCGGGCCTGGAAGAAATCGTGCAGCGCCTGCGCGGCTCGCGGGTCGTGTACGCCCGCGGCGATCAGGCCGAGCATTATCGGACGCCAGGCCGGGTGGGTGTAGAAGCGGTAGATACCCAACGCCAAACCGTGCAGGTCCAGCTCTATCGAACCGGTGTCCGGCAGGGGCACCTCGGCCATGGACAGGTCGTGGAGGAGTTCGGCGAGTAGGCCAACCGGGTCGCGCCATCGACGGTACACGGTGCTCTTGGCGACTCCGGCGATCTCCGCGACGCGTTCCATGCTCAGGGCGGGGTACCCGTGGGCCTCCAGTTCGGCGCGGGTGGCGGCCAAGACGGCGGCGCGGACACGTTCGGTGCGCCCGCGGGGTCGCACTGTTCCAGGGGCCGGGCGGTCGTCGGACAAGAGCGGCTCCTCTCTCGGGTGATCGGCGTCCTGTCCAGCTAGCTTAACGCAACCACGTTCTCTTTTGCCCACCCCCATCGAGGCGTTAAGAAAACGACGGTTGCGTTAGCGGTGCTGCGGTGCCACCTTGAACACGCTTAACGCTACTATGGTTTCGTTAACATCGCCGTGCAGGCACATACGTCACGGCAGGCCGCTGCCGCAAGACCGACGTTGCGAGCCCAGCTCACCGGGGCCATCAGGGCCACGCGGGTCAGGTCTCGCAGATCGGAACACTGGACGCAGGGAGATACACGATGGACACAGGCAACAGGGGCTTCTCCGAGTCAGGGCTGCGCAGACTGCGCGACGTGCTGGCCCGGCACGTCGAGTCCAGGAGGATTCCCGGGCTCGTCGCCCTGGTCAGCCGGGGCGGTCAGACGCACGTCGAGGCGCTCGGGAAGCTGCCCGACCGCCGCGTCCGCACGAAGACCCGCATGATCAAACGCTCGAACTCCAAATACCAAGCCCGCGGACCGAACGTCGACCGCCGCACCTACAAAGCGACCACCAGCATCGACGTCATCACCAACGACCCTTGACCAACCAGCCACCGCCCTAACTGAACGGCGTTGGGACTAGAAGTCAAATCTGGTTGAGATCGACCTCGACAGAGAAGGGCACGGTCAACTTCACGACGCCGGTGAAGATTTCGCCATCGCGGTAGCGTCCGGTCGCCGGGTCGAGAACGTACGTGTAGACGAGAGGCGCCCCGGTCAGGGCCTGTTCGACACGCCAATAGAACTGGATGCCAACCCTCGCGTACTGATCAGCCTTGACGATCCGATCGGTCGTCTCCGAGCCAGGAGAGACCACCTCGACCACGAGGAGCACGTGCTCGGGCCGGGTCGGAGTGACGTCGATGGTGTCCGCCCGGTAGACCGTGACGTCAGGACGACGGTTGTTCAGCGGCACGTCCTGGAGCCGGACATCGAAGTCGGTGTCGGCGTTCCAATCAGGCCCCGCAGCGGCGTCCAAGGCGTTCGCCAGAAGCCTGGCCAGGCGGTTATGCCGCTTGGAGGCGCTCGGACTCACGAGGACCATCCCATCCACGATCTCGATGCCCACACACTGCTCTTCTGTCCACGTCGCGTATTGCTCGGCCGTGACCTGCTCATGCATCCAGGCCGGCGCGACCATCTCGACAGTCATACACACCTCCTGAATCGTGGCCGGCTGCCAACCTCAAGGTACCGTGGCTCTGGCGACAAGCAGACCTCTCGACACTTTTATGCCGATTTGTCCCCGATTCAACCTCCGACTCAGCGCCCTCAATCATCGGCAATCTGAACCAGGGCAATCTGGACTGGATGCAGTCGGCCGCCACATTTCAGGGCAGGAGCAGTCGTTCAAGGCGCTCGACAGCACGCAGTGCCTCGCCCCGGTGCTTGGCCTGTTTCAGCCAGCCGGGCAGTCGGGACACCACCGAGGCGTTCGCCGTGCCGTGCCGTTCTCGAAGCCCGGCCCGCAGGAACTCCTTGAGGTAATCGAGGTGATGCGTGTTGAAGGCCCACAATGTGTGACCGGCGCAAGGGGTCTGCAGCCACAACGGCAGACCGAAGCAGTTGTCCACCAGAGCTGCGGGCACCATGACCGGACGCAACTCGTAGATCGCGTTGGTCGTGGCACCGCAGCCGTCGCAGTGCAGGGTGACGAATCGATGCTTCGGCGCCGTTTTCACCTGGCGATCCACGTACATCCGGCGCCCGCAGTGACCGCACCGCTGCCGCATGCTGATGACTGCCGGACCAGCCCAGCTGTCGGGGAGGTGGCGTCGACAGTGGCCACATTCACAGCCGGCGGGCCTGTGTTGTCGGCGCGAGAACCCACAGGTCACGCAGGCGACTGCCGCCGGCCGCCAGGTCCGCCCGGCGCCGTCCCATTCCCGCGAGACCCTCGCCGCCGCGCGGCACTGCGGGCATTGAACGACGAACTCACCGGAAAAGCGGGCCAGCCGCCGCCCATCGTCAACGAAGCGCCCCTTCATCACCGGCCGAGTGTAGGCGGCAGGATCGGGTACGACCTCGAGATTTTCACCTCAAGGGTTCGTATCCGTCCGAACAGTGAAGGGTTGCGTTGTCAGCGTCTGCAACGCCCGGCAGGCCCCGGCACTGGTTGGCGGCGACCCGCCGACCGGCCGATACTCGACAGGTGATCTATGCGGCGGCGGGCGACTCAGCACGAGAGTGCGACGACGCCGAACCCGTCGACCTTGACTGGGAGCGAGGCAGCAAGGTTGACCTGAGGGTCATCAAGCAGGCTGCCGTGCGGGAGGGGCGTCCGGAGTCGGAGTACTTACGGAACGGCTGTTCCTGCGATCGGCCCCGGCCCAGATACCGGCGTGGCTGCCCGTTGCTCCGCGCGGTCCACACCGGTATCTGCCGGACATTCCGAAGAGGGTTTCAGCAGGTGTATCCGATGTATACGGCGTACCGGATGACCCACGTCGAAAGGTGACCCAGGTGGGTTTCCCCTGGCCCCACACACGGATAGTAGTCCGTGCCCCAGAAATCCGTCGCCCGGAGAACCACGCGAGTGTTGCCGCAGTGATTGTAAGAGCGCGTTTTAGATGTGGTCGCACGGCGTGTGCGTCGGTAGGTGAGGCAGTGGTCGATGTGCCGGTATGGATCGATCGCGCCGGTACCCCTCCGACCTGACGGACCTACAGTGGGCGCTCATCGAGCAGGTGCTACCGCCGCCGAAGTGGATGGGCCGCCCGGAGAAGCACTCCCGCAGGGCCATCGTTGACGCGATCTTGTACGTGGTGCGGACGGGCTGCGCCTGGCGGTACCTGCCAGCGGACTTCCCGCCGTGGCAGACCGTGTACGGCCGGTTCCGGCAGTGGAACAAGACCGGCGCCACCGAGAGAATCCTGGACGAGCTGCGCGAACAGGTCCGGATCAGCCAGGGCCGCAACCCGCAACCGAGTGCGGGGATCATCGACTCCCAGAGCGTCAGGACCGCCGACACCGTCCCGACGACCACCCAGGGCTACGATGCGGGCAAGAAGATCAGTGGGAGGAAACGGTTCGTCGTCACCGACACGTTGGGGCTGCTGCTCGTGGTGTGCGTGGTCGCGGCGAGCGTGCAGGACCGAGACGGCGCGAAGGGCACCTTGCTGAGCCTCTACCACGCCCTCGGAGTCCGATACGTCCTCGCCGATGGCGGCTTCGCGGGTGTACTCGTCGACTGGTGCCAGCGGTTCCTGAAGCTGACCTTGGAGATCGTCCGCAAACCCAAAGGGCAGAAGGGATTCGTGCTGATCCCCCGCCGTTGGCCGGTAGAGCGCACGTTCGGCTGGTTGATGCTCCACCGCCGCCTGGCACGGGACTACGAAACCCACCCGGAGGTCTCCGAACACATGATCCGCTGGGCCGCGATCAACGGCATGCTCGGCTACCTCGCCCGCGGCGGACCCGCCACCCGCCAACCCCGACGCACCTTCCACACGCCGGAGTAGCCACATCTAAAACGCGCACTCACATCGGCTGTGGCTCTCGATCGCGGCCAGAGCACGTACCCGCGAGGCAGCGGTTCGACGGTGTCGTCCCCGCGTGCCGTCAGTACCCGTCGGGGTGGTCGCGGAGCCAGCGTTCCCGGTCCCGGCGTTCCCAGGCCAGCCGCTCGCGCAGCGCGGCGAACTCCCGCTCGCCCTGTGCGGCCAGCTCGGCCCGTTCCTCCTCGGGGATCTCCGCCCAGCGCTCGATGAACTGGTCCACCCGCGCGTCGACCGCCGAGGCGAAGACCGGTGTGCCGGCCGCCTCGCGCAGCCCGCGCCGGCCGGCGAGTACGTCGGCGACGAGCCGGCGGAACTCCGGGTCGTCGGTACGCTCGCTGAGCACCTTCAGCGACTCGCGCAGGTGTCGGGAGAGCGCCGGGTCGCCCCCGGCCACGTCCAGCATCGGCTCGTCCTGCTCGTCCTGCTTGTTCGGTCGGGTCATCTGGTCCTCCGGCTCATTCCCGGTGGTGCGAGACGGGCGGTTCCTTCGGCGGCCGTACCGCCGGGTGGTCGTACTCCCGGGACGGCAGGTACGGCAGCTTGGCGTTCTCCACCTCGCCGAGCAGCCCGGCGACCACCCCGGTGTACGCCTGGGCGATGTTCCAGAGGTGGTTCTGCACACTGAGGATCTGCTGCCACTTCGCCGCCGCCTGACCGGCGGTGAAGGCGATGCTGGCACCGCCGAGGAACGGCCCGATGACGGTCACCGCCGAGGCGGCGGTCGCGGCCATCTCGATCCCGATCGCGATCAGCAGGTCGGTCAACCCCTCCAGCAGCCCCTTCAGGGCGCCGGCCGTCTCGTAGACGCTGAACGCGGTCGTCTCCAACTGGTGGCCGAGCGAGACGAGGACGCTGATCTGCCCCCGGAGCACCTTCGAGATCCCGCTGAAGTACTCGTCGGCGGCGTCGGCGGCGTTCCCCTCCCAGCCGTAGCCGACGGTGGCGACGGCGGAGTTGACGGTGCTGGCACAGGCGTCGTTGAAGGCGCCCAGATGCTGCACCGCCTGGCCGGCGGTCTGTAGCGCCTGCCAGTCGCCGGTCAGCTCCTCGGCGAGCCACTGCCACGGGTTGGTGCCGCAGACGAACTCGGCGGCCCGGCCCAGCCAGTACGACGGGCTGATGTACTGCGGCAGCCCGAGTACGTTCTCCAGGGTGTCGGGGATCGGGTCCTGCGCCTTCGGCTCGACCAGGTCGTCGATGGGTGCGGCCATGCCGGTCGTGCTCCTCCTCGCCCGCTCAGTACGTCCGGTCGAACTTCTCGGCCGAGGCGACGTCCGTGTTCTGGTAGTAGTCGGCGGCCCGGTCGACCTCTTCGGCGGACAGGGTGAATACGTTCGCGAGCTGGGCGTAGGAGATCGTCAGCGTCCCCCTGACCCGGCTGACGGCATCGAAGACCGTCTGGTAGAGCGGCCCCTTGGCGCCGCTTATCTCCAGCCACCGGTCGGTGTAGCGCTGCGCGGCCTCGGCGTCGTCGATCAGCCCGGCGATCTCGGCGCCGAACTCGCGGATGACGGCCGGCTCCGCCTTGAAGTACGGCACCCTTTCCCCCCGGGTCACGTCTGCACACGGTCGTCGGACACGACGACGATCCCGAGGGTGCCACCGGGCGGCTTCAAACCGGCTTCACCCGGAACCCGAACCGAACCCCACCCGGGTACGGGTCAGCGGGCTACGGCAGTTCCGGGCCGCCGTCGAAGAGCCCGACCAGCAGGTCGCCGTACTCCTCGATCCGGGCCAGTGCCTCGGCGGCGGGGAACTGGCGGACGGCGCCCGCCTCGCCCCCGGCGGCGGCCTCGACCTCGGCCCAGGTCAGCGGGGTGGAGACCGACGGCACCGGCTGGGCCCGCAGCGAGTACGGCGCCACGGTGGTCTTCGCCGCGTTGTTCTGGCTCCAGTCGATGAAGACCTTGCCGGGGCGGAGCCGCTTCGCCATCTGGGCGGTGATCGACTTCGGCGCCTCCCGGGCCAGCTCGTCGGCGACCCGCCGGGCGTACCCGGAGACGGTGTCGGCGGACTGCCGGCCGGAGATCGGGCAGAGCAGTTGCATGCCCTTGCGCCCGGAGGTCTTCGGATAGCTGTCGACGCCGTCGACGGCCAGCCGGTCCCGGATCAGCAGGGCGACGCCGCAGCACTCGGCGAGCCCGGCCGGCGCGCCCGGGTCCAGGTCCATCACCATCAGGTCGGGGTCGGCGCCGACCTGCCACTGCGGGGTGTGCAGTTCCAGCGCGGCGAGGTTGGCCAGCCAGACCAGGGTCGGCAGGTCGTCGCAGACCACGTAGTCGAGCATCTCCCGGCCCTTGGTGGAGCCGGGCACGGGCAGCCGTTCCAGGCGTACCCAGTCCGGGGTGCTGGCCGGGGCGTTCTTCTCGAAGAAGAAGTTGCCGTCGACGCCGTTCGGGTAGCGGATCCGGGTCAGCGGCCGGTCCCGCAGGTGCGGCAGCAGTGCCTCGGAGACCCGGGTGTAGTAGTCGATCACCTCGCCCTTGGTGAACCCGGAGGCCGGATAGAGCACCTTGTCCAGGTTGGACAGTTCGAGGGCCCGGCCCTCGACCTCGACCCGGACCCGCTGCTCACGCGCCCGCTGCTCACCTGCCATCGACGTTCCCCACGTCCGGGACGTCCAAGACGTCCAGCACGTCCGCCACGGTCTTGTCGGCGCGCAGCCGGCGGACCCGGGGGAACCGCAGTCGCCCGTCCGGGGTGCGCTGGCCGTACTTCACCTCCACCACGATGTTCGGGGTTACCCAGATCGCGCCCCGGGCATCCTCCCGGGGCACCGGAGTCACGAACGGCGATACGCCGCTGCGCAGCGGCTCCAGCACCGCCAGCAGTTCCCGCTCGATCGCCGCGCCGATCCCGCCGCCGACCCGGCCGCGATAGACCAGCCCGCCGTCCGGTGCCGGCACCCCGACCAGCAGCCCGCCGATCCGGCGTACGCCGGGGCGCCAGCCGCCGACCACGAAGTCGTCGGTGACCTCCAGTTTCACCTTCACCCAGTCCGGCGAGCGCGCCCCGGCCCGGTACACCCCGTCGACCCGTTTCGAGACCACGCCCTCCAGCCCGTGCTCGCCGGCCGCCTGGTAGGTCGCCGGGCCGTCCGGGAAGACCGGCGGCACCGCCCAGCGCGGCCCGCCCAGCCCAAGGTCCTCCAGCGCCGCCCGGCGCCGGGAGTACGGCCAGCCGGTCAGGTCCGTCCCGTCCCGGCCCAGCAGGTCGAAGATCATGTACGTCACGGGCAGGCTCGCCGCCAGCCGGGCGGCCCGGCCCGGCTCCCGGACGTGCATCCGCTCGGCGAGCGCGGTGAACGACGGCTGCCCCGATTCGGTCAGCACCACCACCTCGCCGTCCAGCACCGCCCCGGCGAGTCCGAGCCGGCCGAGCTGGTCGCGCAGGCCGGCGAGTTCCGGATAGGCGGCGGTGATCTGCACCCCGGATCGGGCGTAGAGCCGCAGCTCGCCACCGGCGAAGTCGGAGATGGCGCGGACCCCGTCCCACTTGAACTCATGCACCCAGCCGGGGCCTGCGGGCAGCTCCCCGGTGACCGCGAGCATCGGCTTGACCGGGGTGCCGGGCACGGTCCCCACTCTAGGTCCGCACCGAAACACTCGCGCCCGGTTCGATCCGGTGCGATCCTGGATCGAACCGGTCGTCCGCACCGGCAGCAACGCGGAGTACCGGCTGCTCGGGGGCACTTTCACTCGACGGGGTGAATAACCGCCCGGAGAGGGGAAGGTACGACATCATGCGGGCTATCTGGCGCGGGGCCGTCTCGTTCGGGCTGGTCTCGATCGGCGTACGGGTCTACTCGGCGACCGAGGAGAAGGACATCCGGTTCCACCAGGTGCACCGCACCGACGGTGGCCGGATCCGCTACAAGCGGGTCTGCTCGATCGACGGCGAGGAGGTCAGCTACGACGACATCGCCAAGGGATACGACATCGGCGGGGGCGAGATGGTCATCCTGACCGACTCCGACTTCGCCGAGCTGCCGCTGAGCACCTCGCACGCGATCGACGTACTGGAGTTCGTCCCGGCCGAGCAGGTGGACCCGATCCTCTACAACAAGGCGTACTTCCTGGAGCCGGACGGTGCGGCCGCGAAGCCGTACGTGCTGCTCCGGGACGCGCTCACCGACTCGGAACGGGTGGCGATCGTCAAGGTGGCGCTGCGGCAGCGCGAACAGCTCGCCACGCTGCGGGTCCGGGAGGGCGTACTGCTGCTCAACACGATGCTCTGGCCGGACGAGATCCGCCGGCCCGACTTCGGCTTCCTCGACGAGGACATCAAGGTCCGGCCGCCCGAGCTGGCGATGGCGAGTTCGCTGATCGACTCGATGGCCGGCGAGTTCGAGCCGGACGTCTTCACCGACGACTACCGGACCGCCCTCCAGGAGGTCATCGACGCCAAGGTCGAGGGCCGGGAGGTGGTGCAGCCGGAGGAGGTCGAGGAGGCTCCGGCGGCAGCGGTGGACCTGATGGCCGCGCTGCGCGCCTCGGTGGACCGGGCCCGGGCGGCCCGGGGCGAGGAGCCGGCCGGAGCCGGCGCCGGCCAGCCCACCCCGATCTCGTCGGCGAAGTCCGCCAAGGCCGCCGCCGCGAAGAAGGCGGCAGCGAAGAAGACCGCCCCGAAGAAGGCTGCGGCGAAGAAGACGGCGGAGAAGTCCACCGGGGCGAAGAAGGCGGCCGAGGGCGGCGGGAGCGCCGCCGGGTCGGGCGCCGCGAAGTCGGGTACGGCGAAGAAGGCCGGGACGAAGAAGGCCGCCCCTAAGAAGGCACCGCGCAAATCCGCCTGACGTGTAAGGAAGGGCCCCCCGTTATCGTTTTCTGTTGTAGCGGGGGCCCTTCCTTACACGTCAGTACGGCGGGGGGATGCCGAACGGGTATGCCACCGGCGGCGGGTCGGCGTTGTGCGCGGCGCAGTACGCCGCCCGGGGGGCAGGGCCGGTGAACGGCGGGACGTAGCTGGTCAGTGTGGCGATGCCGGTCGCGATCGCCACCGCACCGGCCTCGATGTCGAGTTCTACGAGGCTGCGGGCGAAGGGCGTACGGGCGTTCGTCAGCCGTACGGCGTTGCGCCAGGCCTGCTCCCGCCAGCCGACCAGCAGGCCGAGGGCGGCGCTGGTCGGGATGCCGGTGTCGAAGCCGGCGCGGTCGAGCCGGGCGACCAGTTCGGCGAGCAGCGGGTCCATCACCGCGGCCAGGATCTCGTTGACCTTGTCGTGGTCGGGTTTCCGGCTGCTGCCGTCCGGCGCGGTCAGTCCGACCCGTTCCAGCACGTACGGCAGGTCGCGGTTGATGTGTGCGTTCATCCCGAGCAGCAGGTCACCGGCACCGCTGAGCCGGCGGGACCGGGCCGCGTCGAGGGCGGCCAGCCAGGCGCCCGGTACGGCGGAGCGCCGCCCGGCGGCCCAGTCGTCGTACGCCCGGTAGTAGTACTCGGCGAAGAGTGCGCCCTCCCGGTTGACCCAGGCGTTGTCGGCGAAGTACCCGTCCTGGTCCCGCCCCCATCTGAAGCCCTCGGTGGTGCGCAGGTAGGCCAGCGTGAAGGTGGCATGGTGGTCGCAGGACCGCCCGAGGGCGCCGAACCGTTCCCGCAGCCGGGCGATCGTGTCGGCCACGCAGTCGTCGTCGCCGTCCGGGCAGGTCTCCGGGATGACGGCCCGCACCGCCGCCCCGGCCGTCCCGGAGCCCGACGGCGCGGCGGCGACCACCGGGGCGGGCGGAAGCACTCCGGTCACGCCCAGCGTCGCCACCAGCAGGGTCCGTGTCGCCACCCACCGTCCCATGGCCCGCCTTCCTCAGATGATGATCGACGTCAATGCATGGACATCATCTCGGATCTGAGTGACCAGTCAGGAACATAGGTCCGATACCCGACTCCACCGGTGAGAACACCTCGATGATCCACGACCTGCTCGGATGCCACTGGTCCGGTTCGCCCGGGTTGTCGCCGCCGCAGGCGCCTGCCACGACCCGGTGCGCCCCGGCGTCGCCCCGAACGCGGCTCCCGGGCCCGGTCGTTACGGTCTGGGTAGGCGGCCGGCACAGGGCCAGGAAGGATGGGCGGACGATGAGTAGCCGCGAGGAGCTGATCGGGGCCCTGGTGGAGGAGATGCCGTGGTACATCTCCGCCGCGGTGCGACTCCAGGTTGCGATCGCCCACCAGCTCGACATGCCGGTCACCGACCTGCACGCGCTGGGGGCGCTGCTGGAGACCGGGCCGGCGGGGGCGAGCCGGCTGGCGGAGTTGCTGGGCATGACCACCGGGGCGGTGACGCGCCTGGTGGACAGGCTGGAACGCGGCGGTTACGTACGGCGACAACCGGACCCGGTCGATCGACGGCGGGTTCTCCTGCAACTTGTTCCGGAGCGCGTTGCTGACATCGCGGAGTTCTACGCACCCATCGGTGCCCGCTGGCAGCGGAACATCGACCGGTACTCCGAGGCCGAGTTGGAGTTCCTGCTCGAGTTCCTCCGGCAGGGGCGCGAGGACAGCAAGGCCGAGACCGCGAGACTGCGCACCGACGGGCGGGCGCACGGCAGCCGACGCCGCCGGACCAGCGGTGACGACTGATCGGCCACTGAGCCGACTCAGGGATCACCCCGAGTTGGCCCCTATTCCTGCTTGAAGCACTAGTTGCTTGAAGCAGCTAATGCTTGACTTGCTTCCGCAGACACCCGGTCTCGGCACCCGAGATCCCGACCCGTCAGCGGAAGGTGCCCCATGGAAACCAGACGTTCCACCCTCGCTTCGTTCTCTGCGGTCCTGCTGGCCGCCATCGTCGCGCTGACCGCCTGCGGGCCGGGCACGAGCGACGAGAAGGCGAGGTTCTCGGCGTCCACGCCCCCCGGGCACGTCCGCCCAGGATGCGCCCACAGCCACTGACGAGGCCGCCGTCCGGCGTCTCCTCGACCAGATCAACGACGCGTGGGCGCGCGGCGACGCGGCGGCGTACGCCTCGTTCCACACCCCGGATGCCGACCTCGTCGACTTCCGCGGTACCCACGTCGTCGGCCGGGATGGAATCGTCGGTCTTCTCCAGCCGGCCTTCGACACCGTACTGAGGAACACCCGGGTGGAAGCACGTATCGTCGACTTCCGGTTCCTGTCGCCCGCGGTGGCGATCTTCCACACCGAGGGAAAGATCGTTCCCACCGGTGACGAGTCGGTGCAGACCTTCGTGGCGACGAAGGGTGCCGACGGATGGTTGATCGCGGCATTCCAGAACACCCGCATCCAGGCCGGCCAGGAATGAGGCCGGTGTCGCACACCCACCGCCGCGCACCGCGCCCTCGGCCGGTGCTGTCCGGCGCGGGACTCACGAAGAGGTACGGCGACAACGCCGTCCTGCACCAGACCTCACTGACGGTCCATCACGGGGAGTCGGTTGCCGTCATGGGACCGAGCGGATCGGGGAAGTCGACGCTTCTCTACTGTCTGTCAGGCGTTCTGACACCCGACAGCGGAGACGTGTTCTTCGACGGGATTCGTGTCAACGAACTCTCGGACTCCCGACGGGCCGAGCTGCGCCGGTCCGACTTCGGGTTCGTCTTCCAGTTTCCCGGCCTGCTTCCGGAGTTGTCCGCCGACGAGAACGTGGCGCTTCCGCTGATGCTCGCAGGTACCCGCCGCCGGGAGGCGGTTTCGCGGGCCCGGCGGATGTTCCCGGCGCTGGGCCTCGACGGTCTCGAGCGACGACGCCCCGGCGAGCTTTCGGGCGGCCAGGCCCAGCGGGTGGCGATAGCCCGTGCCCTGATCCTCGAACCGGCGGTGGTGTTCGCCGACGAGCCGACCGGCGCGCTCGACACCGAGACCGGCGACCACGTCATGTCACTGCTGGTCTCGACGCTGCGGGCCAGACAGGCGGCGTTGGTCCTGGTCACCCACGACGAGCGGGTTGCCGGCCGATGTGACCGGATCGTTCGGGTGGTCGACGGTCGGACGTCCTCCCCTTCGAGGAGTGCGGGATGATGGACGGGCTGTGGCTGCGGCTGTTGCGCGGCAGCGGGCGGTCCGCCCGCCTCGAGGTCGGCCTGCCCGTCGTGGCCGGCGGCGTCATCACGTTCGTCCTACTGATCCTGCTGGGGCTTCAGCAGGGGCTGGACGATCGAGCGGATCGGACGGCATGGCGCACCCCCGACGCGGCCACCAGCGAGCCAACTGCGGTCCAGGGCGGATTCACCGACTACGTCGGAGAGCAACCGTTGGCGGTCATCGAACTCGCCGCGCTGACCCGGGAGCCGCCTGCCGTGCCGGGCATGGGCAGGTTTCCCGCCCCCGGCGAGGTGTGGGCCTCACCCGCCCTCGCCGAGTTGATGGCGAAGCGGCCGGCGGACCAGCTCGCCGACAGGTTCCCCGGCCCGGTCACCGCCGAACTCGGTCCCGCCGTCCTCGAGGGTCCCGACGAACTCGTCGCGGTGGTCGGTCGGAGCCCGGACGATCCCTCGATGACGGACGACCGGGCACCCCATCAGTGGAACCATGCCGCCTCGATGACCCCGACCAGGATCGACGGCTGGTCGACCACGCCGGACCTCTACCAGACCACGTATCGGGACATGGCTCTGCTCGCCGTCGTCCTGACCGCCCTTCCGCTCAGCGGCCTCGGCGGGCTCGCCTCCCGCCTGATGGCGGGACGCCGCCACCGGCGGTTGGCCACCCTTCGGCTGCTCGGCGCCACCACCTCGCAGGTGGCCCGACTGACCAGCTTCGAACTGGCCACGTTCACCGGTGTCGGAGCCGTCTGCGGCGCTCTGCTCCATCGGATCTTCGGGCCGACGGCCGCCCGGGTACCGATCAAGGGCGGCGGCTGGTTTCCGCCGGACGTCACCCCGGGAGTTCCGCTCACCGTCGCCACGGTCGTCGCGGTGGTTGTCGTGCTGACCCTCGGTGCACTGATCGGCCTCCTACCGGCGGTGCGCGACCCGTTGGCCACCTACCGCGAGGCCCGCCCTCGTCCGGCACGGACCCGCTGGTGGAGCGTTGTCTTCATCGGGGCCGCGGTGGCACTCTTCTGGATCCGCAGCAGCAACCCCTTCGTGAGCGTCGGGTTCACCGCAGTGGTGGTCCTCGGCTGGGGCCTGGTCTCGACCGGCCCGTGGATCGTCGCCGCGCTCGGCAGGCTGCTCGCCGGACGAGCCCGGGGGCCGGCGACCTTCCTTGCCGGACGGCGCCTCTCGGACAGCCCGCAGAGCGCATGGCGGACGGTCGCGGGTATGGCGTTGGCCTCCTTCGTGGCCGGCTTCGCCGCCGCCGGCCTCCCGGTCGGGCTCGGCAACGCCGGCCAGTACGCGGCCGGAAAGGACCGGCTCGAGATCGTCATACCTGCCGACTCCCTCGACGCCACCGTTCGGGGAGCCGAGGCGGTGCTGCGGACCGCGGCCGTCCGGGCGAAGGTCGAGGCGACCGCGCCACCATCCTGGCTCGACGACGGATGGGCCACACTCGCCCTCGTCGGGCCGCAGTCCACGGAGCGGGACCTGGCCCGCACCGCCATGATCGAGGCTGGCCTCTGGGGGCCGGAGATGAGGATGGCCGAGGACCTGCCGACCGTGTGGCTGGTACGGGACGGAACCGTGATCGGCCTCCTCGTACTGCTGATCGCCGCACTTGTCGCACTCACCTCCATGGTCGTCGGTGCGATCGCGCGGATCTTCGACCAACGGGAGACCCTGATCGCCCTCAACCTGGCCGGTACTCCCCAACCGGTCCTGCTCGCGGCGCAACGTCGCGAGGTGGTGCTGCCGACCGCAATGCTCGGCGGGACAGCCGCGGTCGCGGGACTCGCCAGCGGATCGTCCCTCGGAGCAGCCAGCCTGCTGAACCCCTACAGCCTCGGCATCTTCGCGGGCCTCCTGGGGGTCGGTGCGATGGCCCTGCTACTCGCCGACCGGACGACACGCCCGATCCTGCGACGAGTCTCCACCGATTTCTCCGAGCGGCCGTAGGTCACCGGGATACCGTCGCCGGCCACCGAAGGTTCGGGGCGGCCCGGGCGGCGGCGAGCGGCGGCGGCAGGATGGAGCCGTGGTGGATGCGGTGGTCTTCGACCTGGACGGCGTACTCGTGGATTCGGAACCGGTCTGGGAGCGGGTCCGGCGGCGCTACGTCGACGCCGTCGGCGGCCGGTGGCAGCCCGACACCCAGCGCCGGCTGATGGGGATGAACACCGCCGAGTGGAGCGGCTACCTCGGCGAACTCGGCGTACCCGGCGGCCCCGAGAAGATCGCCACCGACGTCGTCGACGCGATGGCAGCGGAATACCGCAACCACCTGCCGGTGATCGACGGTGCGCCGGACGTGGTCCGCCGGCTCGCCCAACGCTGGCCGCTCGGGCTGGCCAGCTCGTCCCCGCGCCGGCTGATCGACGTGGCGCTGGACGCGATGGGGCTCACCGACCAGTTCCGGGTGACCCTCTCCACCGAGGAGGTGCCCCGGGGCAAGCCGGCCCCGGACGCCTACCTGACCGTCGCGCGCCGTCTCGACGTGCCGCCGGGCCGCTGCGTCGCGGTCGAGGACTCCAGCAACGGGGTACGTTCGGCCGCCGCCGCCGGCATGCGGGTGGTGGCGGTCCCGCACGGGTCGTACCCGCTCGACCCGGACGCCGAGCAGCTCGCCACGGTGGTCCTGGCACACGTCACGGAACTCACCGAGGAGACGGTGCCGGCGGCCCGGTCGCCACGGATCCAGGAGATCTCCTGGGGCCGGATGACGGTCGACGGGCTCGGCGAGGGGAAGGACTTCAAGCTCTATCCCGGCGGCGGCCGGCCGTGGGACTGGACCGAGACCGGCACCCGGCACGAGCCCGGGATCCAGCCCGCCGACGTCGAGGAACTGCTCGACAACGGCGCCACCCTGGTGGTGCTCTCCGAGGGTTTCGACGGGCGGCTCAGGGTCGATCCGGCGACGCTGCGGTTCCTCCAGGACCGGGCGGTCGAGGTGCACGTGGCCCGGACCGAGGAGGCCGTCGAGCTGTACAACACGCTGGCCGCCAGGGAGCCGGTGGGCGGCCTCTTCCACTCCACCTGCTGAACGACCCGACGCCGGGCTTATCCTGCCCCGGCGGCACCCGAGCCGGCCCGGTCGTCGTGCCGGGCCCGGGCCCGGTCGATGGCGGGCTGGTTGGCCATCGCCCACTCGCCGAGCGCGACCACCAGCGGCAGCAGCGAGCGCCCCAACCCGGTGAGGGCGTACTCCACCCGGCCGGCGACCGCCACCGGCCCGGTACGGCTGACCAGCCCGTCCCGGACCAGCCGTCCGGTCCGCCTCGGTCACCGGCACCCGGATGCCGGCCGCCACCGCCACCGACCGCTCCTCAGGGAACATGGATGTGCCCTCTTTCCCGCCTTCGTCAGCCGACCGAGGATCAGCAGGCTGCTGACCGGCGGCGACCGGGTGGTGGTGGTCGGCAGCACCGCTGCCGGCGGTGCGGCACTGCGCGCCGAGGCGGTCCGGGCCGGCCACGCCGACCGGCTCGACTTCCACCGGACCGATCTCGCCTCGATGGCCGGCACGGCCGCGCTCGCCGAGCGACTGCGCGACCGGCACGAGGTGCTCGACGCCCTCGTCCTGGGCGCCGGGCGTTTCAACACCCGGCGCGTCGAGACCGCGGAGGGCTTCGAACGGACCTTCGCGCTCTACACCCTCAGCCGGTTCCTGCTGCCGGAACTGCTGCGCGAGTCGCTGGCCAGGGCGGTACGACCGGTGGTCCTGAACCTCTGCGGCACCGGCGGGATCCGGGCCGGCCGGATCCACTGGGACGACCCGCAGCTGCGGCGACGGTACAGCGGTTTGCGGGCCACCATGCAGGGCGCCCGCGTCAACGACCTGCTCGGGGTCTCCTTCGCGGCCCGGTACGGCGACAGCGGGATCCGGTACGTGCTCTACAACCCGCTCTTCGTCGACACCGGACTGGCCGACCCGTTCCCGCAGCCGGCCAGGTCGCTGGTCCGGCTGGCGGCCCGGCTCTTCGCCACCCGGGTGGAACAGATCACCCCCGGGCTGCTCGACCTGCTGACCGACCCACCGGCCCGGCCGCTCTCGGCCTTCCGCCGGAAGACGCCGGTCGACCTGGGCCGCCCCGAGTTCGATCAGGAGACCGCCCTACGGCTGCACCGCGTGCTCGCCGAGCTGACCGCTGACCGCTGATCGCTCACCGGCCCGGTGTCGGCACGAGTTCCCGCCAGCGGCAGCGCCGTCTCCCGGCGGCGGTATACCTGTTCGCGAGACTGTCGAGCTGCCCCGTTTGTGCACCCAACCCGGGTCGGCGCGACCGACCCCCTCCGGGGCAGCCGGAGGCGCAGCCGGACCGGTCCGCGCCACCGGCGAACCTCCGCACCCCGAACTCGGGCCGGACTGGTGTCCTATTCGTGCGCCCAGCTCTAAAGCTTCGTCGGTGGACTACCCCGGCCAGCTTCCCGAGCCGCTTCCGGTTCTCCCGCCGGAGCCGCGCCGGGGCCGCGCCCGAACCGTCTCGGAACCGCGCCAGCGCCGTGTCGGCTTTCCGACCCTTCGGAGGTGCGTGCGGCCAACCCCCGCCGTGCGCGCGGCCGGACGGGGCATGCCGGGACGGGTCACCGGGCCGGCGGAACGGTGCCGGACAACGGAGTTTGTGCCGGGGTACGCCCGGATGCGCCGGGACTGTCCGGCGCACCAGTCACCAGCAGGGATAACGCGAGAGGATTCCGCGTCTCACTTCACTGAGTATCTGCACTGTTGCTCTAGGTGATTGTCTGCTTAACATGCCCGGGGAACAGCCCCCGACCCGATCCGCGAGAACGGTCAAGGTATGTCATCTTTTCGATCGACACTGCGCCGTGCCTTCCACCAGTCCGGCGCCCAGCACGTGCGCCGGGCCGCACACCGGATCGCCCTGCGCACCCGGGCAGGGGCGTTCCGCAACGAGATCGGCGTGGTACTGCACGCCGACCACACCGACATCAGGGGCACCGAACTCGCCGTCTACAAGGGCAACCTCGACCGGAAGGCGGTGGCGGCCTGGCGGCGCCTGGTCGCCGAGGTCCGGCCCACGGTGGCGGTCGACGTCGGCGCCAACTACGGCGAGGTGGCGTTCTCGACCTGCTACTACGGGCTGCGCGAGCTGCACCTCGTCGAGCCGAACCCGGCCGTACTGCCCTGGCTGCGCAAGACCGTCGCGGCGGCCACCGGCGACTACCCGGGTACGGTGCTGCACGCCGGCGCCGCCAGCGACCGGGCCGGCACCGCAAGGCTCTACCTGCACGAGCACACCGGCGTCGCCTCGCTGCGGGTGCCCAACGACCGGGGCGTCGAGGTGGAGTGCTTCCGGTTGGACGAGCGGATCCGGCTCGGCGCCGACGACGCGCTGCTGTTCAAGATCGACGTCGAGGGGCACGAGCAGGCCGCGCTGGAGGGGATGGCCGGGCTCTTCCACCGGCGCCGGGTCGCCGGCATCTGCGAGGTGCTGCACGCCGACGACGACCTGCTGAAATATCTCTGTGCCACCTTCGCGGTCGCCCTGCAACAGGCCGGCCGCGAGCAGCCGGTGGACGAGTCGCAGTTGCGCGACACCGTCGCCCGGGCCAGGGAGACCGGCTGGGGCGACCTCAGCAAGGACGTCGTACTCCGCTCCCGCTGACCGCCGATCCGCTCCCCGGGCCAGCCGAGCGCGCGGCCGGACGGCCACCGACGGGGGCGGACGGCCACCGATCGCCGACGGGGCGGGCGAGCGCCGGCCGCTACGACGCGCAGACGAACCGGGGATCGGCCCAGACGCCGACCGCGCCGCCCGAGGAACTGCTGGTCACCAGGTCCACGACGCTGGCCTGGGCGATCACCACGTCGATCTGCTCGGCGGTGTCCGCCCGGCTGCGTACGCCCGACTCGAAGACGGTCACGTCGTCCGCGCGCACCGCGAAGGCGACCTCGACGTCGTCGGCACCGACGTCGATCACGGCCTGGAGCCGCTCACAGCCGGCCGGCGGCTGCACCCGGACCCGGCCCGGCGCGGCGGTCAGCACCGCGCGCGGATAGACCTGGCCCTGCACGGTGACGGAACCCGGCGCCGACCCGGTGGCCGGGGCCGGCGACGGCCGCTCGGAGTCGCCGTCCACCAGCATCGGCAGGTCGGAGAGGTGGTAGGTGACCTCGGGCGGGGCGGGCTGGGCCTGGCTGCGGGTCGTCACCCCGGGCCACAGGTTGAGCGCCATCACGCCCAGGCCGACGGCGAGCACCGCGACGGTCGCGGCCATCGCCCGGTGCCAGCGCCGCACCGACCCGGCCGGCGCCGTCCGGGCCGCGACAGCCGGCGCCGTCCGGGTTACGGCGGGCGGCGCCACGGCGGGCAGCGCCGTCCGGGTCGCGGCGGGCGGCGGAGGCCCGGCCGGTGCGGGGCCGGCCACGGCAGCGGGTACGCCGGCAGCGGCACCCCGGCCGGACGGCGCGGCAGTGGCGGGCCGGCGCCGGGACCGGCCGACCCCGGCAGGCAGCAGCGCCGGGCGGCGGCGGGCGGCCAGGTCCTCGATCCAGCCGAACAGCGCCACCGCCACCGCCACCAGCAGCCAGACGGCGGCCAGCCGGACGGTGACGGTCTGCACCCAGCCGGAGACGGCCAGCGGGGCGATCAGCGCCCCGGCCACCACCGCCAGCGGCAGGTGCCACAGATAGATGGTGACCGCGCGGGCGTTCAGCAGCGCCACCAGGCGGTCCAGCAGGCGGAGCCGGGCCAGCCAGTCGAGTCGGGGCCGGAACCGGAGCACCGCCGCGACGAACGCCATCGACCACAGCGTGTTGCCGCCCGCGATCCGGTTCAGGTCGTAGTTGCCGGTCGACCAGCCGACCGCGAGCACCCAGCCGGCGCCGGTGACCGCGAGCAGCCCGACGCCGAGCGCGTACCGCCGGGCCGGGATGCGGCGCAGCAGACCGTCGTGGTGCGCGAACCCGAGCATCCAGCAGGCCAGGTAGGTGCTGACGTTCAGCGCCTGCTCGTTGAAGTACCCGCCGATGTTGACCACGTCGAACCGGAAGGCGATCGGCAGCGCGACCGCCACCGCCAGGCTGTACCAGGGCCAGCGGCGGAACGCGGCGAGCAGGACCGGCGAGAGCAGCACCAGCCACAGGTAGGTGACGATGTACCAGAGCACCACGTTCCAGGCCCAGGCCCAGGGCTGGTCCCCGACCGGCGGGGTACGGGCCGGGAAGATCCACCAGGCCAGCTCGCCCCAGCCGAGCGCCGCCCCCGGTGCGGTACGCCAACCGGTGACCAGCAGCAGCGTGACCGCCACCGCCCCGAACCCCCACAGCGGGGGAAGCAACCGGCGCAGCCGGCGGCCGACCGCCTTCCCGCCGGTACGGTCCAACGAACCGGCCATCAGCGAACCGGCGAGGGCGAACATCAGCCCCATCGCCGGGAACAGCACGGTGAGCCAGATCCAGCCGAGTACGTGGTACGTCACCACCCGGACCAGCGCCGCCGCCCGCCACAGGTCCAGCCAGCGGTCCCGGCCACCCGGCGGGCCACCGGGCGGGGCGGGTGTGTCGTGGCTCACCGGTTCGGCCGACGCCGGGACCGCAGCCGCCATCGAAGGCTCGGCTGAGGTTCTCATCGGCGTCTCCACGTCTCCGGTCGGCCCGACGGACCCTTGCCCAACAGTCCTATCCCACAAACCTGAACGAACCCTGAGCAGGCGTTCATGCCGTGCGCCGAATGTGACGCCAGCCACCGGCCCGGCGGCGGGGAAACCCGGCGATCCACCCGTTCGGGCAGCAAGATGGTGATCGGCCGTGGCGCGTACCCCGGGCCGGCGGATCGAGACGAGAGGTGGTCGGACGTGGCAGCACCGGAGGAGTCGACGATGAAGGCGGCCGTCTACCAGCGCACCGGCGATGCGTCCGTGATCGAGGTGCTGGACCGGCCGGTGCCGGAGCCGGGTCCGGGCGAGGTGCTGGTCCGGGTCGCCGTCTCCGGGGTGAACCCCACCGACTGGAAGTCACGGCAGGGCGACGGCTCCGGCGCACCGCCCCCGCACGGCTGGCAGATCCCGAACCAGGACGGTGCCGGGATCGTCGAGTCGGTCGGTACCGGCGTCGACGCCAAGCTGCTCGGCGAGCGGGTGTGGATCTGGGAGGCGGCCTGGCAGCGGCCCTGGGGCACCGCGGCGGAGTACACGGTGGTACCGGTACGCCAGGTGGTGCGGCTCGGTTCCGCCTCGTTCGACCTCGGCGCCGCCCTCGGCATCCCGTTCATGACCGCGCACCGCTGTCTGACGGCCGGCGAGACGATGCCGGACCGACTCGACGTCGGGGCGCTGACCGGGCGCACCGTACTGGTCCAGGGTGGGGCGGGTGCGGTCGGCAACGCCGCCATCCAGCTCGCCCGCTGGGCGGATGCCACGATCATCGCCACGGTCAGCAGCCCGGAGAAGGCGCAGCTGGCGGTCGCGGCCGGCGCCTCCCACGTGATCAACTATCGTGAGCAGGACGTGGTGGCCGAGGTCCGGAAGGTCGCGCCGGGCGGGGTGGACGCGATCGTCGAGGTCGCCGCCGCCCGCAACGCCGAGGTCGACTGCCAGGTGATCGGCGCCAACGGCGCGGTCGCGGTGTACGCCGACGACGGCGGCGCCGCGCTCACTCTGCCGGTCCGCCCGCTGATGGTGCCGAACGCCCGCTGGCAGTTCGTCCTCGTCTACACGCTGCCGACGGTCGCCAAGGCGCACGCGGTGACCGACGTCGCCGCCGCCGCGTCCGCCGGGGTGCTCCGGGTCGGCGCCGAGGCGGGGCTGCCGCTGCACTACTACCCGCTGGACGAGGTGGCCCGGGCGCACGAGGCCGTGCAGAACTCGGCGGTCGGCAAGGTGCTGGTGGTGACAAGCGACTCCTGACCCCGCCCCGCGCGGCGGCGCCGGTCCGCCGGGTGCCGCCACGACGGGCCGGGTGCCGCCACGACGGGCCAGTCAGCGGCGGACCGTGGGCGGGTTGACGTGCCACCACTGCCTGCCGTCGGCGGAGAGCCATCCGACGGAGGAGTCCTGGTTGCCGGACTGTGCGTACCCGCCGGGGACGGCGACCGCCGACGCGCCGGGCCCGACCGGGATCTCCCGGAGCCGCTCACCCCGGTCGAGGCCCTCGAACATCAGCGGGTTCTCGCCGGCCAGGATGCCAGCCTGGATCAGCAGTGTGCCGTCCGGCCGGAGCGCTGCCTCGATCCTCCGGTCGCCGACCTCGGCCCGCGCGGCCGTACGCTGCCAGCTCCGCCCCTGGTCCGCACTGCGGTACACCCGCAGGTCGCCGTCGACCTGACCGACCGCGTACGCCACCCCGTCGCCGATCGCCAGGTCAGCCGCACCGAAGTTGCCGCCGGCAGCGACGTCCTCGGGGAGGACCGACCGCCGCCAGGTCCGCCCGCCGTCCCGGCTGGTGCTTATCGCGCTGCCGCTGAAGATGACCGCCCCCTCCGAGACGGTGCCGTTCGGCTCCTGCACCGAGCCGACTCGTTTGTCCGTCCAGCCGGTGGCCCACAGTCCGGCCCCGGCTGGTAGGCCCTCGATCACCCGGGCGCCGTGCAGCGGCACTAGTCGGGCGAGCTTGACGACGTCCCCGGTCGTCGGGTCCGCCGCGAGCACGGTCAACCCGTCGATGCCGGACCTCCGCTCCACCGGCCGGAACGTCTCCGGCACCGCGGCGACCTCGGTGATCCCGGTCCTCCGCCAGTTGACCCCGCCGTCGGTGCTGGCCAGCCAGAACTCCTCGCGCCGCTGGATGTCGATCCACCCCTCGGCGGTTCGCGGATTTGTCTGCACCTCGGCGACAAGCGTCCGGGGCGCCACCACCCGCAGGTGGACCCCGCTGTTGTCCGGCACCGGCAACTGGTACGACCTCCAACTCGCGCCCCCCGTCCACGCTGGCCGCGAGCCGGATCGCGCAGTTGTTGTCACCCTGGCAGTCGCTGTACCGCAGGTAGAGGTGGCGCAGGTCGCCGGCGAGTATCCGGCCGGTCAGCGTCGACGGATTCGGCACACCGCCGACGGCCGAGGCGCTCGGTCCCGGCGTCGGCACCAGGTCTGGCGTGCGGTCGGGTCTGAGCGGCGGGCCGAGGGTGCGACCGGTCACCACCGCCGTCACCGGGCGGCAGGACACGCCAGACGGCCCCGGCGCCGACGGCGACCACGGCTGCCAGCGTGGCGGCACCGGCTGCCCGGGTACGCCGCTGCCGCTGCCGCGCTCGGCGTTCCACGTCGGCGAAGTGCGGCCGGAACGCGGCCTGAGCCGTCTGGCCGAGGCCGGAAAAATCGAATTCGGACATGGAGAACCTCCGGTTGGAGCGGGTATCGGTCACGATGGATGAGAACCGGACGGTTCAGCGACGCTGCGTCCTGCCACCGACGGTGGCGGTGCTTCCCGGACCGGACGACTCGATCACGTGCCCGGCGAGGGCCTGCCGGCCGCGTACCAGTCGGGCCTTGACGGCATCCACCGAGCAGCCGAGCGTCGCGGCTACCTCGGCCACCGGCAGGTCGCCGAGGTGGTGCAGCACCACGGTCTCCCGGATGGCCCGGGGCAGCCGTTGCAGGGCCGCGACCAGTGCCACGTGGTCCGGCGACAGTTCCGGGCTGGCCCGGTCGGCCCTGCCCAGCCGGCCGGAGCGGATCAGCCGGTCGAGCCACAGCCGGCGCCGGAACCGGCGCCGGGCCACGTTCAGCGCGACGGTGCGCAGCCACGCCTCCGGGTTCTCGACCTGGCGGAACCGGCCCGGCCGGGCCAGCGCCCGGACGAACGCCTCCTGCACGGCGTCCTGCGCCTCGGCGTAGTCGGCGGTCACCCCGAAGAGCTGGGCCACCAGCCGGGCCGCCGAAGCCGCGTACACCTCTCGAATTGCCTGCTGTCCGTCCACACCATCCCCTGCCTACCGACCGTGTCACTCCTACGACCCCTGGCCGGGGAGTCCGGTGACATCCGGGATCGATGGCCGCCTGCGGTGGCCGGTCGGTGCTGGTGGTGGTGCCACGGCTCCGCCCCTGGAGGCGGTGGACGAGGCTACGGGACGAGGACGATCTTTCCGCGCAGCCGGCCCGCCGCCACCAACCGGTGCGCGTGGGCCGCCTCCGCCAGCGGCAGCGAGGCGGCGACCCTGGTCCGCAGCCGCCCCTTGGCGACCTCGGTCATCAACTCCGCCAGCCTCGGCTGGTCGAGCCGGATCAGCACCGTCTGCTGCCGGATCCCGCGCGGCGGGTCGAGCGGTGGGACCGGCCGGGTCGTCACCAGGATGCCGCCGTCGGCGAGCGGGGCCGCGGCCGGCGCCCCGACCGGCACCGCGTCGAGGACCGCCGGAACCGGTTCGAGGTCGGACAGGTCGGCGGAGCGGGGCAGCACCTCGGCCACCCCGAGGCCGCGTACCCACTCCTCGTCGTCGGAGCTGGCGACTGCGATGACCCGGTGTCCGGCCCGGGCCGCCAACTGGGCGGCGAAGCCGCCCACCCCGCCGCTGGCGCCGGTGACCAGCACCGTCGAGCCGGGAGCCAGCGACATCATCGCCAGCGCCTGCCGGGCGGTCAGCGCGTTCAGCGGTACGGTCGCCGCCTCGGTCGCGTCCAGTTCGTCCGGTACGCCGACCAGCCAGTCCGGCTTGGCCACCACGAACTCGGCGTACGCCCCGACGGCGCCCCGGGTGAGATACCACGGCACCATCCCGGCGACCCGGCTGCCGGGCCGGTGTCCGGGCACCCCGTCGCCGACCGCCAGCACGTCACCGGCGAAGTCCCAGCCGAGCAGGAACGGCGGCTCGACCGGTCCACCGGGAATGTGCCCGGTCCGGGCGGCCAGGTCGGCGGGGTGCACCGCCGCCGCGCGTACCCGGACGAGGATCTCGCCGGGGCCGGCGACCGGGTCCGGTCGCTCGACCACCCGCAGCACACCGGGACCGCCCAGTGCCGTCACCGCCACCGCTCGCATCGCCAACCCCTTCCGCGTGGCCAACATCCTTCCGGCGCGACTTCGGGTTGGCAACGGGTCACCCGGGAAGAACGGACCGGCAGGTGACGGCAGGTGCGCTGGTCGGCCGAGCGCCGACGGCTCACGGGTGACGGCCGACAGCCGGACGTACGGTCAGGGCAGTTCGATCACCTCCAGGGTGCCGGCGGCGTAGTCGGCGCGTACCCGCTTCTTGTCGAACTTGCCGACCGAGGTCTTCGGCACCCCGTCGACGAACGACCACCGCTCGGGCAGCTGCCATCCGGCGACCCGGTCGGCGAGGAAGTCCCGCAGTTCCTCGGCACCGACCGTGGCGTTCTCCTGGCGTACCACCGTCGCGAGTGGACGCTCCTCCCAGCGCGGGTCCGGTACGCCGACCACGCACGCCTCCAGCACCGCCGGGTGGGCCATCAGCGCGTTCTCCAACTCGACCGAGGAGATCCACTCGCCACCGGACTTGATCACGTCCTTGGCCCGGTCGGTGAGGGTGATGAAGCCGTCCGCCGAGAGCGTGCCGACGTCACCGGTACGCAGCCAGCCGTCCCGGAACTTCTCCTCGTCGGGTGCGTCGTCGCCGACGTACCGGGCGGTCACCCACGGCCCGCGCACCTCCAGCTCGCCGACGGAGCTGCCGTCGGCGGGCAGCTGCCTGCCGTCCGGGCCGACGATCCGGGCGGCGACCCCGGCCGGCACCCGGCCCTGGGTGTAGCGGTAGCGCCAGGCCGCCTCGCCGGTCGCCCCGGCCGGCGGGCGGGCCACCGAGCCGAGCGGGGACATCTCGGTCATCCCCCAGGCGTGGATCACGTCGATCCGGTGCCGCTCGGCGAAGGCGTGCATCAGCGCGGGTGGGCAGGCCGAGCCGCCGACGATCACCTCGGTCAGCGAGGAGGTGTCCACCTCGTTGTTGTCCAGGTAGTTCAGCAGGTCGGTCCAGATCGTCGGCACCGCGCCGGCCAGGGTGGGCCGCTCGGCCGCGATCATCTCGGCGATCGGCGCACCCTGGAGGAACCGGTCCGGCATCACCAGCGAGGCACCGCACATGAAGGCGGCGTACGGGATGCCCCAGGACATCGCGTGGAACATCGGCACGATGGCGAGTTCCCGGGTGGTCGGGCCGAGCCCGAACGACTCCGGCAGGCAGATCTGCACCGAGTGCAGCCAGATCGACCGGTGCGAGTAGGCGACGCCCTTCGGGTTGCCGGTGGTCCCCGACGTGTAGCAGAGCGCCGCGGCGTCCCGCTCGTCCAGCTCCGGCCAGTCGTACCGGTCCGGCCTGTCGCGCAGCAGGTCGTCCCACCGGTGTACGGCGACCCGCCCGCCGCCGGCCGCCAGCAGCCGCTCCGGGTCACCGTCGCCGACCACCACGACGTGCTCTACAGTGGACATCTCGGGTAACGCCATGGCCAGCAGCGGGATAAGGGTCGAGTCGACGAGCACCACCCGGTCCTCGGCGTGGTTGGCGATGTAGGCCACCTGGCCGGGAAAGAGGCGGATGTTGAGGGTGTGCAGCACGGCGCCCATGCTCGGCACCGCGAAGTAGGCGACCAGGTGCTCGGCGTTGTTCCACATGAAGGTGGCGACCCGCTGGTCACCGGTGACCCCGAGGTCGTCCCGGAGCGCGTGCGCGAGCCGGGCCGCCGCCGCACCGACCTCGGCGTACGTCGTCCGGCGGGAGCTTTCGCCCAGCCAGGTGGCCACCTCGGCGCGGCCGTGCACCGTGCTGCCGTGTTCGAGGATCCGGGAAATGAGCAGGGGCGCGTCCATCATCGTGCTACGCATAGATCACAACCTAGTGTCGCAGCTCACATCCTGACCACCCGGAGGACGAGCCGATGAGCACCCGGAGGACGAGCCGATGAAAGGCATGGGGACGAGTCGATGAGCAGCATCCCATGGGCCGAGTCGTACCTCGGTCAGCTTCGCGCCCTGGCCGGCGACCGTACGCTGATGTTCGTCGGTGCCCGCGCCGTGCTGCGCGACGCGGCCGGCCAGGTGCTGCTGATCGAACGCTCCGACAACGGCTACTGGGCGATGCCGGCCGGCGCGATGGAACTCGGCGAGTCGATCGCCGAGTGTGCCGTCCGCGAGGTCTGGGAGGAGACCGGGCTGACCGCCGGTGCGGTGACCCCGTTCGCCATGTACACCGGCCCGGACCGCACCTTCACCAACATGTACGGCGACACGTACCAGCTCTTCGTGGTCGCCTTCCGGGTCGACGCCTGGTCCGGCGAGCTGCTCACCAGCACCGACGAGACCACGAACGCCGGCTTCTTCCCCCCGCGCTCGCTGCCCGCGCCGCTCGCCGGCACGGTGCCGGAAACCCTGGACGACCTGGCCGTCTTCGAGCGGACCAGCCAGATCGTCCTGAAATAGCCCCGGCTCAGATCATCGTCTGGGCGTTCGCCTCCATCTCGGTGGCCGCGTCGCCCCGGCGTTCCCGGGCCAGCCCCTCGTCGGAGCCGGCCGGCGGGCCGCCGCGCAGTTCGCTGTTCGGCATCGCCAGGGTGACCGCCACGGCCAGCAGGGCGATCAACCCGGCCACCAGGAAGACGGTGTGCAGCGCGTCGACGAACGACTCCTGCACGGCGGCCCGGATCGGCGCCGGCAGGGCCAGGATCCGGGACGGCTCGTTCACCGAGAAGCCCGTGGTGGCACCGGCGAACTGCGCCTGCTGGGCGGGCGGAAGCTGGGCGACGGCGCCGGGCAGCCGGTCGGCCAGCGCACCGGAGAGCCCGGTGGAGAGCACCGCGCCGAGGATCGCCACCCCGAACGAGCCGCCCAGCGACCGGAAGAAGGTGGCCGCCGACGTACCGGCGCCGAGGTCGCGCACCTCCACCGCGTTCTGCACGGCGAGGATCAGCGACTGCATGCAGAGCCCCAGCCCGACGCCGATGATCACCATGTAGACGAAGGCGTTCCAGAGCGGGGTGTCGACCTGCAACCGGGTGAAGAGCAGCATCCCGGCGACCAGTACGACCGCACCGGCCACCGGGAACCACTTGTACCGCCCGATCCGGCTGATCGCCCGCCCGGAGAGCACCGAGGTGACGATCACGCCGGCCATCATCGGCAGCATCAGCAGGCCGCTGTCGGTCGGCGAGGCGCCCTTGACGATCTGGAGGTAGAGCGGGATGAAGATGATCGACCCGAACATCACCAGGCCGAGGATGAAGCCGGCGGCGTTGGCCAGCGCGAAGGTGGACCGGCGGAAGAGCTTGAGCGGCAGGATCGGCTCGGCGACCCGGGCCTCCTGGACCAGGAAGAGCACCCCGAGCACCCCACCGGCGACGAAGAGCCCGACGATGATCCCGGAGCCCCAGGCGTACTCGTTGCCGCCCCAGCTCAGCGCGAGCAGCAGCGCGCTCACCCCGGCCACCAGCAGCCCGGCGCCGCGCCAGTCGACGGTGTGCTGCCGGCGCTGGAACGGGATCAGCCGCATGACGTGGTAGCAGACGATGATGGCCACCACCGCCAGCGGCACGTTCAGGAAGAAGATCCACCGCCAGTCGTGCTCGGCGAAGTAGCCGCCGACCAGCGGCCCGGCCACCGAGGAGACCCCGAACACGGCGCCGAAGAGGCCCTGGTAGCGGCCCCGGTCCCGAGGGGACACCACGTCGGAGATGATGGTGAAGGCAAGCGTCATCAGGCCGCCCGCGCCGAGCCCCTGCACGCCCCGGGTGACGATGAGCTGGGTCATGTCCTGCGCGAAGCCGGCGGCCAGCGAGCCGACCAGGAACGCCCCGATGGCGAAGAGGAAGACCGGGCGCCGGCCGTACAGGTCGGCCATCTTGCCGTACAGCGGGGTGGAGGCGGTGGAGGCCAGCAGGTACGCGGTGACCACCCAGGAGTAGTGGTTGATCCCGCCCAGCTCACCGACGATCGTCGGCAGCGCCGTACCGACGATCGTCTGGTCCAGGGCGGCCAGCAGCATGCCGGTCATCAGGCCGCTCATCAGGAGCAGGATCTGCCGGTGGGTCAGGGACGGGCGCGCCCCGTCGGCGGTGCTCATAGTGCCTTCTCCCCCCGTTGGCCCGGAAAATGCCTACCGCCCGTCCCCGGCTGTCCGCGCGGCCGGGCCCCGCCGATCCGCACGAGCGGTCGACGGGGCCCGGCGGGCAACCGTACGGCTGGTTCCCCGGCGCCGGAGGGTCAGTGCCGGCCCTCGGCGAGTTCCTCCACGAGCTTGGCGCAGAACGCCGGCAGGTCGTCCGGCTTGCGGCTGGTCACCAGGCCGTTGTCGACGTGGCACTCCTCGTCGACCCAGTTCGCGCCGGCGTTCGACAGGTCGGTGCGCAGGCTCGGCCAGGAGGTGAGGGTACGCCCCTTCACCACGTCGGCGTCGATCATCGTCCATGGCGCGTGGCAGATCGCCCCGACCGGCTTCCCGGCGTCGAAGAACGCCCGGACGAACCGGACCGCGTCCGGGTCGGCCCGCAGCGCGTCCGGGTTGGCCACCCCGCCGGGCAGCACCAACCCGTCGTAGGCCGTCGGGTCCGCGTCGGCCACGGTCGTGTCGACGTCGTACCGGCCGGACTTGTCCAGGTGCTGGAAAGCCTGGATCTGGCCGCTTTCCAGGGAGACCAGCTCGACCTGTCCGCCGGCCGCCTCGACCGCCTCCCGGGGCTTGGTGTACTCGACTTCCTCGACCCCGTCGGTGGCCAGGAACGCGATGCGCTTGCCCTGCAACGTCGCGGTCATGTCGATTCTCCTTTCCGAGAGCTGGGAACAGGGGGATGTGCCGCGACGACCTGATCGGTCACGTCGGCATGGAAATGACGTTCCCGGTACGCCGGGGGCCAAACCCGCCGCACCTGCCACCACCACCCTCGGGACGGGTACGGCGGAAGCAGGTTTGCCCGGTCGGGCACCGGGGACCCGCGCCACATGGCGACAGACGCAGCGGAACAGCGCCGGTTGGCCTCGGTGGTGGAGAGCTGGCTCGGCAGGGGCGTACTGGTGGTCGGCGACGCCATGCTCGACGAGTGGCGGTTCGCCGAGTCGGACCGGCTCTGCCGGGAGGCGCCGGCGCCGGTGCTGACCCTGCGTCGCCGGCTGACCGCCGCCGGAGGCGCCGCGAACACCGCCGTGAACCTCACCGCGCTGGGCGGCCGGGCCGCACTCGTCGCCCCGGTCGGTGCGGACGTCGCCGGTGACGAACTGCACGACTGCCTGGACCGGGCCGGGGTCTGGGACCGGACCATCAGCCAGCCCGGCCGGCCGACCCCGGTGAAGCGCAGGCTGCTCGCCGCCGACCAGATCCTGCTCCGCGAGGACGAGGGCGACGCCGACGAGACCCTGCCCGAGCAGGGCGTACACCGGATGTTGAACGCCCTGGCCAGGGCGACCGAGGAGCTGCGGGCGGACCGGGACGGCCAACCGCCGACCCTGGTGGTCTGCGACTACGGCCTGGGCGCGCTGCCGGAGGCGGTCCGGAGCTGGCTGGTCCGGCACCGCGACTCGTTCGCCACCGTCGCCCTGGACGCGCACGACCTGGCCTACTGGCGTGGGCTCGCCCCGACCGTGGTGACCCCGAGCTTCGCCGAGGCGACCCGGCTGCTCGACGAGGCGGTGGCCACCGGTCCGGCCAGCCCGACGGCGGCGGTCGCCGGCACCCGGGTCAGCGTCGCCGAGGACGGCAGCACGGTGGCCGTCGGCGGCCGGGCCGGGCCGGACACCGGCAAGGACGCGGACGGCGGCGCGGCCGAGGTGACCGGTACCGGATGTGGTGCCGGGCGGCCGGCTCCGACGTTCGCCGCCGGCGGCGCGGACGACGGCGGCCGGGACGGCGACGGCTCCGCCGCACCGGACGGTACGACGCCGGGCGGCGGGGAGACCGGCCCGGCCGGCGGTGACGGCATCACGGTGACCGGTGACGAGATCGGGGTCTCCGGCGACGACATCGTGGTGGCCGGCGACGAGTCGTCCAGTGCCGCCGGTGCGCCGGGAGCCGCCGGTGGTCGCCCGGTCGCGGGCGGCGGCCTCAGCCGGGCGCTGGTCGCCCAGGCCCGCCTCGCCGAGCTGCGGGAACGCACCGGAGCCGACGTGGTGGCGGTGACCCTGGACGCCGAGGGCGCGGTGGTGGGCGGCGCCGACGGGCACTCCCGGCGCAGCCACGCCACACCGGTGCCGGCGAGCTACGCCGTCGGCGCCGGTGACGCGTACCTGGCCGCGATGACGCTGGCGCTGGCCGCCGGTGCGCCGCTGCCGAGCGCGGCCCAGCTGGCCCAGCTCGCCGCGACCACCACCGTCTCGGACACCGGCACCTGCGTCTGCCTGCGCGAGGACCTGCTCGCCGCGCTCAACCCGGCCGGCGGCGGACCGGGCCGGACCGTGCTCGACCGGGACGCCCTGCTGGAACTCGTGGCGGGGCACCGGGCCGAGGGGCGGGCGGTGGTCTTCACCAACGGCTGCTTCGACGTGCTGCACCGGGGGCACGTGCGCTATCTCGACCAGGCACGGGAACTCGGCGACCTGCTGGTGGTGGCGGTCAACTCCGACGACAGCGTACGCCGGCTCAAGGGCGCGGACCGGCCGGTGAACCCGGTCGAGGACCGGGTCGCGGTGCTCGCCGCACTCTCCTGTGTGGACCACGTGGTGGTCTTCGAGGAGGACTCGCCGGTCGCCCTGATCGAGGCGATCCGCCCCGACGTGTACGTCAAGGGCGGCGACTACCCGCCGGACATGGTCCCCGAGGCACCCCTGGTACGCCGGCTCGGCGGCCAGGTCCGCACCCTCGGCTACGTACCCGACAGGTCCACCTCGGCCGTGATCGACCGGATCCGCTCGCACGGCGACGACCGCCGCCAGGCGGTGGCGGCCGGCTCCGTCGACGAGGACGGCTCGGCGGCCGGGGCGAGTCACCGGGCGTGAACGCGGGTCCGGACGACGCTCCCGACGCCCCGGGTGGCACACCGGACGGCACGGGCGCGGCACCGAGGACCCTGACCCGGCCGCTCGCCCCGGGTTGCCCGACGGAGTTCCGTAACCCCCGGCTGCTCGACGTGCTGGTGCCGACCCGCGACCGCCCCGCCGAACTCGCGGTCACGCTGGCCGGGCTGGCCGCCCAGTACCCAGCCGAGCCCGGCACCGCCGGCGGGCCGGCGCCCGAGGACGGCCGGAGCGGGTCGGCGGCGTTCGGCGTGGTGGTCAGCGACCAGTCCGACGGGGAGCCGGGCTGGGCCGCACCGGCGGCGGCGACGATGGTCCGGGTACTCCGGCACCGGGGGCACCCGGTGCTGCTCACCCGGCGGCTGCCCCGGCGGGGCCTGGCCGAACACCGCGCCTACCTGCTGGCCGCCTCGGCGGCCCGGTACGTGCTCTTCCTCGACGACGACGTCTGGCTGGAACCCGGCACCGTCGACCGGCTGCTGACCGCCATCGGGGAACTCGACTGCGGCTTCGTCGGCAACGCGGTGCACGGGCTGTCCTATCTGGACGACGTACGCCCGGAGACGCACCGACACTACGTGGAGTGGGCGGGCCGGCCGGTGCCGGAGCGGCTGCACCCGGGGACGCCGGAGTGGCACCGGGCGCAGATCCACTCGGCCGCGAACCTGCTGCACGTCACGCGGGCCCGGGCACTGCCGGCCGGGCAGTGGCGGGCGTACAAGGTCTCCTGGATCGGCGGCTGCGTGCTCTACGACCGGTCCCGGCTGTGCGCGGCGGGCGGGTTCGACTTCTGGACCCGGCTCGATCCGGGGCACCAGGGCGAGGACGTGGCGGCCCAGCTCGCCGTGCTGGCCGAGTACGCCGGAGCCGGCATCCTGCCCAGCGGCGCGTACCACCTGGAGGCGCCGACCACGGTCACCGAGCGGACCATGGAGGCGTGGGAGGTCACCGCGGGCCGGTCAGATCGGCCACCGCCGCCAGCACCTCCACCACCGGTACGTCGGTGACGAAGGAGACCCGGTGCGGGCAGGCGGGGCCGCCGCCGCCCCGGGCCGGGTAGATCTCCCGGCTACAGTCCCGGCCGCAGACCGGGCAGTTCAGGGTCCACGAGATGATCGGCCGGTGCCGGTCGCGCAGCGGCACCGCACAGTTGATCATGTTGCCGACCCAGAAGATGCCGACGGTCGGGGTGTCCAGGGCGGCGGCGACGTGCACCGGCCCGGTGTCGTTGGAGACCACCACCCGACAGCCGGCGTAACAGCCGACCAGCCCGCCCAGCGACAGCGCCCCGACCAGTGGACGGACCGGTCGGCGGGCCGCCGTCACCACCTGCTCGACGATTTCCCGCTCCTCCGGGGTGCCGGTCACCAGCACCTCGTACCCGTCGTCGACCAGCTGGTCGGCGACCTCGGCGAACCGGTCCGGCGGCCAGCGGCGGCGCGGGTCGCTGGCCCCGGGGTGCAGGGCGATCCGGGGGCGATCCGGCTCGCCGAGCACCGCCCGCGCCTCGGCCAGGTCCGCCTCGGTGGCGACCAGCCGGGGCACCAGGCCGGCCGGGCCGGCACCGACCAGGCCGGCGACCTCCAGATAGCGGACCACCTCCGGCTGGTAGTAGACGTACCGGATCCAGCGGTCCAGCGGCGGCGCGTCCTCGCTGCGCAGCCCGGCGGTGACCCGGGCGCCGAGCGCCGCGACCAGCGGGTTGGAGTTGGCGCCGCCGCCGTGCATCTGGAGCGCGAGGTCGAAGCGCTCCCGGCGGGCCGCGTCGAGGAAGCCGGCCATCGACTCCGCCGACGGCTCCGCCTCGCCAATCCCGGCCACCCGGATGCCGTGCGCGGGCGGCACCACGAGTACCCGGTCGACCGGGCCGGGCCGGTCCCGCAGCAGGCGCTCGTGCCAGGGTGCACCGAGCAGCACCAGCTCGGCGTCGGGATAGCCGGCGCGCAGCGCGTCGAGCGCCGGCAGCGCGAAGATGAAGTCGCCGAGCGCGTTGGCCCGGAGTACGGCGATCCGCTCGACGCCGTCGACCAGATCGCGCACCCTGCCGATCATCCGCCGTCCGCTCAGCGCGCGACCGGGGGCGTCGGGGTGCCGGCCGCGGTGTCCGGCCGGTGCAGTTCCCGGTCGGCGGCCGGGTCCACGGCTCCGGGCCGGCCCCCACCGGTACGCCCGGCGCGCTGGCCGGGGTCGTAGCTCCGGCTGCCGATGGTGATGGTCCGCCGGCCCGGCCGGGTTGTCTTCGGCAGGACGACGGTGAGCAGTCCGTGGTCCATCACGGCGTCGATCCGGTCCGGGTCGACCGGTGCCGGCAGCTGCACCCGGTGCTCGAAGGCCCGGGTCTGCGATCCGCTGCCGGCCATCCCGTGATCCGCGTTGACCTCGGCCTCGGAGCGGGCCCGGATGCAGAGTTCCCGGTCGTCGAGTTCCAGGGCAACCTCCTCGGGTGCCACCCCGGGCAGCCGGGCCAGCACCGTCCAGCCGCCCTCGCTCGGCCGGAGTTCGACGTCGGGCTGCCCGCTCCGCCCGCCGACCAGCGCGGAGCCGACCAGCCGGCCCAGTTCCGCGCGGAGCGCCTGCAACTCGCCGAACGGGTCCCAACCCCGGTCTCCGCCCCGGTCGCCAAAGCGCACCCCGCTCTGGTCCCCGCCCCGGCCCGTGCTCTGCTCCCCGCCGCGTCCTGGCTCAGTCATGCCGCCATCTCTCCTCCCGTTGTCGTCCTGCCGTTCGCCGGATCCACCCGGCCGCCGCCCACCGCCCACCGCCCACCGCGCAACCGCCCGGCACCCGGCACCCGGCACCCGGGCAGCTCGGTCGGCGCGGTCGTCCGTGCGGTTCAGCCCTGATCGGTCCGGTCCGCCGAGGCGGCGGCGGTGGTCCGGGGGCGCAGCGAACTCGGCGCGTTCAGGCCGGCGTCCGGGTCCACCCCGACGCCGAGCCGGTCCACCAGTTCGCCGCCGAGCCAGGCGCCGAGCCCCGCGCCGGCGACCGCCACCACCTCGATCGCGACCAGCGCTCCGCCGGCCGCCCGGGTCTCCGCGGCCAGCCGTACCGCCCAGACGGCGGCGAAGAGCAGCAGCACGGCGAAGTTGGTCGCGGCGTGTGCCACCCCGACCCGCTTGGCCCGGGTACCGGACGGCACGGCCAGCAGATCGACGGCGCCGGCCGCCGCCGCCAGTACGCCGCCGATCAGGCCGACCAGGATGTTCCAGTACGCCAACTCGCCGAGGAACGCCGGTCCGCCGGCCACGTCGACGACGTCGAAGATCGTGGCGGCCACGAAGAGGGCGATCGGGAACATCACCAGCATCGGATGGACCGGGTGCCCGAGCACCTTGAATCGGCTCTCCATCATCGTCGCCTCCCAGGCGCCGGTCGAGACGGCTGCACGCGCTGCTGACGCGGTACCCGAATTGTCCGCCAGCAAACCCTCCGTACCGAGGTCATCCGCTATTTCCGGGCTACTCGGCCGGGAGGCCGGCGGGGAGTCGGCCGCGCCTCGCTGCTCGGCAGGGGCGTCGGGCAGGTCGTCCGTCGCGCCTCGCTGCTTGCCAGGGAGTCGGGGCGCGGGCGTCAGTCGCGCCTCGGCTCGGTCACCCGCCAGCGGCCGTCGGTGCTGGTCGCGGCCCAGCCACTGCCGCCGGCCACCCAGAGGCGCCCGTCGGCCACCCCGGCCGCGGAACCGTCCGGCACCGTGATCGCCTCTCCCCTGCTGAACGACCGGCCGCCGTCCCGGCTGACCCAGGCGGCGAACCTACCGTCCTCCTCCCAGCCGCCGACCAGCAGGTCTCCGCCGGAGTTGACGGTGGCGGCCTCCGCCGACTCCCAGGCCACGTAGGTGGCGAACCACGCCTCGCCGCCGTCGTCGGTGCGGTAGACGGCCGCCCCGTCCGGGCAGTCGCCGACCACGTACGCCTGCTCCGGCCCGACGGCCACCAGCAGCGCGCGTGCCACGCTGGCCGGGAACGGGGCGGACCACCGCCAGTTCCGCCCGGAGTCGTCGCTGCGGGCCACCTTCGGCACCGCCGGCTGCCCGTCCCCGCCGGGGGCGCTGCCGGGAAGCAGCGCCCAGAGGGTGCCGTCGGACGCCCGCCGGAGCAGACCGGCGCCGTCCGCCGGTCCGGCGAGCGTGTCGGGCTGGTACAGCGTGCCGGTGTCCGGGTCGACGAGCTGGCCGGGCACGTCCCCCTGCTCCCGGGCCTGCGGCGGCACGCTGCCGCCGGTCCGGACCCGTTCCTCCTCCCGGTGCCAGCTCTCCCCGGCGTCCCGGGTCAGGTACCGCGCGCCCTGCACCTCGGCGGCGAACACCCGGGGACCGAGCAGCCGGTAGGAGGTGGTGGTCGGGGCGCCACAGTCCCGCCACGGGACCGGCCCCCGGTACGGCGACCAGGTCCGGCCGCCGTCCGTGGTGACGCTGAACTCTGCCGCGCACTCGCCGTACCGGACGGTGACCACGGTGCCCCGGTCGAGCACGGCGGTCGCGGTGCGGACGCCGGCCCGGGTGCCGTCCTCGGCCGGCACGGCGGTCAGGTTGACGCCGCGGAGCACCGGCACCGCGGTCACCGCGACCAGCGCCGTCATGGCGACGGCGGCGGCGGAGAGGAGCGCCCGGCGGCGGCGGACCCGGCGGGCCGCCCGGCCGACCAGGTCGGTCAGGGGCGGTTGGCGGACGGTCCGGGCCACCTCGACGACGTCGAACGGGTACGTCTGCATCACTTGCTCCCGGAGCGCACGAGTTCGGCCGGCCCGGTGAGGAGAGCGGCCAGGGCGGTACGGCCACGGGACAGCCGCGACTTGACCGTGCCCACCGACACGTCGAGGGTGCGGGCGACCTCGTCGACGGGCAGGTCCACCAGGTAGTGCAGGGCGATGGCGTGTCGCTGGCCGGTCGGCAGCCTGCGTAGCGCGGTCATCAGCGCGATGTGCTCGGGAGAGGAGTCCGGCACCACCGGTGGTGGCCCGACCCGGCGCAGCAGCCGGTCCAGGGTCCGCCGCCGCCGGTGCCGGGTGTGCGCCAGGTTCACCGCCACCCGGCGCAGCCACGACTCCGGGTTCTCCAGGTCGGCGAACCTCTCCGGCGCGCTCAGCGCCCGGACGAACGCCTCCTGCACCACCTCCTGCGCCTCGTTCAGGTCGCCGGTTACGGCATACAGCTGGACGGTCAGGCGCCGGAAGCTGGCGGCGTACACCTCGGCAATCGCGATCGCATGCGTCACCAGTCGCCCCTCTCCCTCACCTCTTCCACCATCGAGAGGCGTCGAAAGGTTCCACAACCGAGCGACGTCGAAGGTTCCGAGATGTTCCCGGCGAACCCGCCACAGTGCCGCGACATCCTGGCGGAACACCGTGACCAGGAGCAACCCGACGGTCGTCGCCGTGGACACCCTTGACACCGTCGGGCACAGCCAGCCACACTACGCCTGCTAATTCGATTTAGCAGAGATTCAGGTTTATAACATGGCAGAACTGGGCGAACAGTGAGGAAAACCCAGCTGGCCCGCGCACAACACGACGGAGTCGGGATCGGACCACAGAGCCAGACCACAGAGGAGTGGGAGCAGATGAAGATGGCGATCGCAGGACGCAGGCTCAGGCGTGCGATCTCGTTGCTCGCGTTCATGTCACTCGGTGCGGGCGCCATCGTCCCCGCGCCGGCCGTCGCGGCGGCAGGTGGACACCGGATCGTGGAGGGCGCGACCGTCCGGGCGGATCGCGGTTCGCCGACCGGATACACCGTCAGGTTCGTCTACCGCAATCCCCACGCCACCCAGGTCCGCCTGGCCGGGGACCTGACCCTGCTAGACGTCGACACCGGCAACACGCGGTATCAGCCGGAAGCGTGGCAGACGGGGCGGTACCACTCCGGGGGTACCGAGTTCCTCAGGGACATGACCAGGGATTCGAAGGGATACTGGTCGGTCTCCGTACCCCTGCACGCCGGAGCCCTCAGCTACTGGTACCGGGTCTGGGACCCGACCCGGGGTTGGGAGAACAAGCGGATCTGGGATCCCGCCTCGACGAACCCCCGACCCCCCGGCGAGTCCTCGTTCCGGGTTCGGAACAACGACGTGCTCGACGCCGTGTACGTGCCGTACGCCCGGAAGCAGAACGACCCGGTGCTGAAGGAGCGCGCGGAGTACGAGCTGCCGGTGGCCAACCCCTCCCGGCGCGGCACCGTCCAGTACGTGCCGTACACCACCATCCTCGGCGACAGCGGCCACTACCTCGGCATCTACCTGCCGGCCGGCTACGATCCCGACCGCGCGGAGCCCTACAAGGTGGCGTATCTGGCGCACGGCATCTTCGGTGACGAGACCGACCTCATGGTTCCGGCGAACGTGCCGAACATCCTGGACAACATGACGGCGAAGGGCGAGATCGAACCGACGGTGGTTGTCACGATGGGAAACCACTTCACCGGCACCAGCCTCGGCTTCGCCTCCTACAACCAGACCAACGCCGCCAACAACCTGGTCCAGACGATCCTTCCGCTCGTCGAGAGCAACTACAACGTCTCGACCGAGCGGGCCGGGCGCGCCTACGCCGGGTTCTCCTACGGCGGGATGACCGGCGCCCACGTAATCAGGGCCTACCCGACCACGTTCGCGTTCTACGGACACTTCTCCGGGAATCCGTTCCTCAGCGCGCAGGACTACGACAACATCGCGAACGCGGTCGGGGACGACGACCTCTTCGTGTTCCTCGGCAACGGCGTCTTCGAGGGCAACCTCGACGCCCAGAACGCCATCGCGGACAACTTCAGGGCGCGCGGGTACGCTGCCGCGACGGCCCAGGTTCCCGGCGCGCACGACGGGATGACGGCGGGGCAGCTGTTCACGATTTTCGCCCGGGACCACCTGTGGTCGGGGGTCGACTCCGTGCCGGGCACCGCACGGGTCGTGGTCAAGGCGAAAGCCACGCCCGCGTCGGTCGTCCGTGGTGGCACGTTCACGTTGCAGGTCGAGGTCAGACCGCGAACCCAGCACCGGAAGGCGCCGAAGCCGACCGGTGAGGTCGCCGTCACCTTCGGCGGCGCCACCCGGCTGGTTCCGTTGACCGGTGGTGCGGCGGTCGTCAAGCTGCCGACCACCGGACTGCCCGTGGGGTCCTACCCGGTCCACGTCGCCTACTCCGGTGACCCGACCTACGCGCCCGGCAGGGCGGTCCTGCAACAGCTGCGCGTCCGATAGCCGGCCGGCATGGTGGGCCGGCCATCTCCCGTGGCCGGTCCACCATCCGCGGCCCGCCCTTCCGGCGACGACAGCCCGTCCCGTCACGCATCCGCCGCGCCGCCCACGCCCGCCCCCGCGAGGACCCAGCTCCGCGAGGACCTAGCTTCGCGGGATCACGGTGGTGGCCACGACCACGCTGTTGACGACGGTCGCCGTCACGGTGCGGGTCACGGCCTCCGCGGCGGCGCCAGCTCCCCAGTTGCCCTGCTCGAGTTCCTTGGCCCGCTTGATCACGGGTGACTTCCACGGGATCTCGCGGTGGAACTGCGGAAGGGTTCCGCTCGCCGACAGCAGTGCCGCGAGTGCGGCGACCCGGGCCGGCGGCTCGGCGCCTTCGACCAGGACCTGCCGGACCTCTTCGAGCAGGCGGGCCCGGCGTCCGTTCCTGCCCTCCCGCAGGGCGGTCGTCCGGAACAGGCCGAGCACCTTGCGGTCCTCCCGCTCGATGTCGCCGCGCTGGACGAGCCGCTCCAACACCGGCTGGCGCAGCGCCGGCCCGACTGCCGCAAGCAGCGTCTGCACGCCCCGGGGCTTGCCGGAGAGGTAGTCCCAGGCGGGGCGGAGGAGGTCGTCCGACGGGGCGGCGCCCTCGACGACCCGCACCCGGCTCCGGCCGGCCATCTCCACCCGCTGTCCGAGGGTGAGATCCGCGAGTACGGCGCCGGCGAGGACGTAGAAGAGGGTGTTCTCGCCCGCGATCGTCCCGGAGCTGGGCTGGAAGAGCAGGAGCAGGAGGTCTTCCGGCAGGGTCGGCGGGGTGAACTCGGAGTCGGTGGTCATCGGCGGGGCTCCCAGCGGAAGAGTCGGGTGGCGAGTAGGACGGCGACGACCACCCAGCCCAGTGTCGGTCCGAGCAGCAGCAGGGAGTCGGTCACGGCGACGCCGCCGTTCCAGGCGTTCAACACCAGTTCGGTCGCGGAGCCGCCGGGCAGCAGCCGCTTGACCAGGGTGAGCTGTTCGGTGCCGCTGATGCCCACCCAGCTGGCGACGGCGATCACGCCGAGCGAGACCGGCAGGGTGGTCACCTGGGCGTGCTCGGGAGAGTTGGTGAGTCCGGCGGTGGCCAGCGCCAGGCCGACCATCATGGCCACGGTCGCGAGGACCGCCACCACCAGCAGGGGTACGTTGGCCGGTCCGTCGGCGACCACGGCCAGCGCGCTCAGGATCGCGGTCGCCTGCACCAGGGCGAGCACGGTGGCGGGCAGCAGCAGGCCGGTGAGGATCTCGCTGTCCCCGGCGGCGGTGGAGCGCAGCCGCTTGAGGAAGAGGTTCTGCCGCTGGGAAGCCAGGGTGGTGACGGCGGTGGCGTAGAGCCCGAACGCCGCCACCGTGAACAGGATGATCGCCGCGATGTAGCCGAGGCTGCCGATAGCGGTGAAGGTGTCGCGCTGGCGGACGAAGTACACGCTGACGGCTACCGGCATGATGAGGCTGGTGACAAGTACCAGCCGGTTCCGGAAGATCTGGATCAACTCGCTGGACGCGATGGACAACACGGTGTCGTTCCTCTCGGGGACGGGTCAGCTGGCGGCGGCGGCCGCGGTGTCGGCGGGTCGGTTGCCGATGGCCCGGAAGACGTCGTCGAGCCGGGTCGGCCCGGCCTGGAGGTCCCGCAACTCGACTGCGTACTCGTCCGCCCAGCCGAGCAGGACGTGCAGGTCCTTCTGGAGTCCGAAGGTCTCGATCACGACCTTGCCGTCGCCGTCGACGGTGCCGGCCAGGGGCAGCGCGGGTGCCGGTGCGGCCAGCGTGAAGCGGATGACCGCCGGCAGGGTACGGGTCAGCTCGGAGACCGTCCCCTCCCGGTGGAACGTGCCCTCGTGCATCAGCCCGATCCGGTCGGCGCGCTGCTGCGCCTCCTCCAGGTAGTGCGTGGTGAGCACGATCGTCGAGCCGTTCTCACGCAGCCGGTCGACCGTCGCCCAGAGGGCGTCCCGGGACCGGACGTCCAGCCCGGTGGTCGGCTCGTCCAGGAAGATCAGTTCCGGCGTACCGTAGATCGCGGTGGCGAAGTCCAGCCGCCGCTTCTCCCCGCCGGACAGCTGCGACACCCTGGTCCTGGCCTTTCCGGTCAGGTCGACGAGGTCGAGTATCCGGTCGACGTCGTCGGTCCGCCGGGTGAGCTGGCCGATCAGGCGGACCGACTCCCGAACCGTGAGGTCCGGGGAGAATCCGCTCTCCTGGAGCATTACGCCTATCCGGGGACGCACCAGGCGTCGGTCGCGTGGGCTGTGCCCGAAGACGCGCACGGTGCCGGAGGTCGGCGTCCGGTGGCCCTCGATGGTCTCCAGGGCCGACGTCTTCCCCGCCCCGTTCGTGCCGAGCAGGGCGTAGAGCTCCCCCGGCCGCACCTCGAAGGAGAGGTCCCGTACGGCACGGAAGTCACCGTACGTGACGTTCAGTCCTTCGACTTCGATTACTGGTGTGCTGGACATGCCCCAATGACAGCAGCGGTCCGGCCCAACCGTCAGTGCAGGCACGTCACGACCAGATGTGACGTGGTGTCACTGCCTGCCGGTCCGGAGCCGCAGCATACTGGGTGGGTGACAGCAAGATCGCTGCGCATCGACGAGGCGACGCAGGGACGGCTGCGCCGGCTCAACCTCCTGACGACGATGCCGCCGCTGGTGATCGGGGCGGCCGTGGTGGTGATCGTCGACACCCGCGCCTGGTGGCACGCCGTCATCCTGACCCCGGGTGTCGTGGCGGCTCTGCTGACCTACGAACGGTGGACGGCGGACGACCTCGACCGGGTCACCCTGCCCTGCGTGATCGTGGCGGGGGCCGTCTGGCCGCCGGGGGCGCTGCTGATCGGCGCCCCGAACTCGTACTGGGGCATCTGCACCGTCGGTTCCTTCGCCCTCACCCGGCCGCGCCGGCATCGGGGGCTGGCGGCGGCCGGGCTCTTCGGGTTCGTCGCCGCGGTGGGCTCGGCACGGCTGCTCTTCGACCACGACGACGTACGCCGGACCCTGGTCAGCTACGTCGTCGTCCCGACGGCGGCCACCGTGGTCGTGACCGTCCTGACGTTGCTGGGCGAGCGGTTCTACGACATCATCCGTGAGCTGGAAGCCTCCCGAAAGCGCGAGGCGGAGCTGGCCGTCACCCGCGAACGGGTCCGCTTCGCCAGCGACCTGCACGACATCCAGGGCCACACCCTGCACGTGGTCAAGCTGAAACTCGCACTGGCCCGGAGGCTGGTCCGCAGCGACGCCGCACGCGCCGACGAGGAGCTTCGCGAGATCCACGACCTGGTCAGCGACACCATCACCCAGACCAAGGAACTCGCGTACGCCCAACGGCGGCTCAACCTCTCCGCCGAACTCGAGAACGCGCGGAACCTGTTCGAGGCCGCCGGCATCCGGGTGCGGATAACTCGCCGGTCCGAGGTCGACTCCCGGTTCGGCGAACTGCTCGGCCTGGTGCTGCGCGAGACGACCACGAACATCCTGCGGCACGCCCAGGCCAGCCAGGTGCGGATCACACTCTCCGCCGCCGGCATCGCGATCGTCAACGACGGGGCGCCCGGCGACACCCGCCCGGAGCTGAGAGGGCTCTCCGCCCTGCGGCAGCGGGTGACGGAGGGCGGCGGCGAGCTGACGGCCGAGCGGCGCGCGGGAGAGTTCCGGACCGCCGCGACCTTCGCCCGGTCCGGGACGCCCGCGACCACCCTGGAAGAGGAGGCCCGATGACGACAGTGGTGCTCGCCGACGACGAGGCCCTGCTCCGCAAGGCCCTGGCCGCGCTGCTTCCGCTGGAGGGCGACATCACCGTCCTCGCCGAGGCGGACGGCGGCGAGAGCGCCGTCGAGGCGACCCTGCGGCACCAGCCCGACGTGCTGGTCATCGACCTTGAGATGCCGAACGTGGACGGCCTCGCCGCGATCACCGAGATCCGCCGGGTACGACCCGGGCAGGTGATCCTGATGCTGACCCGGCACGCCCGCCCCGGGGTGCTGCGCCGGGCCCTGAAGCTGGGCGTACAGGGCTTCGTCAGCAAGTCCGCCGAGCCGGCGCACATCGCCTCGGTCATCGCCACCCTGCGGGACGGCCGGCGCTGGATCGACCCGGAGGTTTCCGCGCTCGCCGTGATGGACGACTGCCCGCTCAGCGACCGCGAACTCGACGTGCTGCGGGTGACCGGGGAGGGGTACTCGGTCGCCGAGATCGCCACCCGCCTGCACCTCGCGCAGGGCACCGTACGCAACTACCTCTCCAGCGCGATGCAGAAGACCCAGACCCAGACCCGGCACGAGGCGGCGCGGTACGCCCGCGAACACGACTGGCTGTAGACGTCACGTGCGGCTGTGGACGCCGCATGCCACCAGCCGGTCTCGGCGGGCTTCCGCACGCCTGCCCGGACGTCGTGCACGACGATCATCAGTACGGCGAGGACGCGCCCGCGACGCTGAACGCGGCACCGGCCGGATCGATCGGGGCAGCATCCCCCGTCGTCGTGCCCGCCGCGCCCACCGCCGTGGCGGCGGGAAGCGCGACGTCGCGGACGACATGCCGCTCCGACACCGGCTCGGTGCCCACGCCCAGGCAGTCGCACGAGGCACCTGCCGGCCGCCGCACGGCACGCACGAGCCGCACCCCGCCCACCTGATCAGGCAGGCGGGAACGAGGTACGGCTGCAACGTGACCTCCGACGGCAGTTGGACCGGCGACGGCCAGGGGGGCTGGCCGTCGCCGGAGCGTGACATCAGCGGCTGCCGGCCCGGATGGTGCAGCCGCACCACGGGTCACCGCCGGGGTTGCGGCCTTGGCAGCCGGTCCGACAGTCCACCCAGCACCGCGAGCAGGTCGTGCGGGCGTCCCGGTCGTCAACGATCTTTCTTGGTAGGGCAGTTACACCAGCTACACGTCGGCGATACATTTGCTACACGCGCCGGGGACGGACGATCGGAAGATCCACGGGGGCGGGACCGATGCGGTACAGGATCCTGGGCACGGTGGAGGTGTCAGCGCACGGGCGGCCAGTGGTCGTGGCCCGCCCGCAGCGGCGGGCGCTACTCGCCCTGTTGCTGCTCAACGCCAACCGCGCGGTGAGCCCTGACGCGGCCGCCGAGGCGCTCTGGGGCCCAGCCGCACCGAAGACGGCGCGAGCGCAGGTCCACTCCGCCGTCTACGCGCTGCGCGCACAGCTGCGCGACGCCGGCTGCGAGGTATCGATCCCGTGGTCGGCCGGCGGCTACACCATCCACGTCGAGCCTGGTGAACTCGACGCCGCCCGCTTCGCCAGTCACCTGACCCAGGCGAAGGGACACCTGGTCGGGCGGCGATTCGCCGACGCGGCAAGCGCCGCACGGGCCGGTCTGCGGCTGTGGCGGGGTGAGCCGCTCGGCGATGCCCGGGGCGCCTTCGTCCCGGCCGCCCGCGAACACCTGCACGAGCGCCGCCGGGCCACTCTGGAGACCCTGGCCGAGGCCGAGTTGGCGATCGGCAACGACATCGAGGTGCTCAGCGAACTCGCACCGATGATGGACGAGTACCCGCTACACGAGGCGTTCTGCGGCCTGCTCATGCGCGCGCTGCACCGCGCTGGGCGTACCGCCGAGGCGCTGGACCGGTTCCGGCGCCTGCGGGCAGCGCTGGCCGAGCAGCACGGCCTGGATCCGGGGCCGGTGCTGACCGGACTGGAGGGTGCCATCCTCCGCGGCGAGCTGGCGCCGGCGGCACCGGCCCCGGCGGCACCGGAGGTCGAGGTTCCGGCCCAACTGCCGCCGGACGTGTACGGGTTCAGCGGACGTGCCACCGAGATCGCGCGTCTCGACGCGCTCCTCAGCGCCGCGAGCAGCCACCCCACAGCGGTGATGATCGCCGCTGTCTCGGGCATCGCGGGCATCGGCAAGACCGCCCTGGCCGTGCACTGGGCCCACCGGACGGCCGGCGCCTTCCCGGACGGCCAGCTCTATCTGAACCTGCGCGGCTACGACCAGGGTGGCGCGGCGGTCTCGCCGGAGGACGCACTGCACGGGTTCCTCGACGCGCTCGGGGTGTCGCCGCACCGCGTCCCGGCCAGCCTCGATGCCCGCACCGGGCTGTTCCGCAGCATGCTGGCCGGCCGCCGGATGCTCGTCTTGCTCGACAACGCCCGCGACGCCGAGCAGGTGCGCCCGCTGCTGCCCGGAGCGGCAAGCTGCGCCGTGATCGTGACAAGTCGTAACCAGCTGCCGAGCCTGGTCGCCGCCGAGGGTGCCCACGCGCTGTTCCTGGACGTGATGAGCGACGCGGAGGCCCGCGAGCTGCTCGCCCGGCGCATCGGCGCGCAACGGACCGCCGACCGCCGCCCACTCGACATGATCATCGCTGGCTGCGCCAACCTGCCGCTGGCGCTCGCGGTCGTGGCCGCACGGGCGGCGACGAGCAGCCACCTGTCGCTGGACAGCCTCGCCGCCGACCTGCACGCCGGCGACGCCCGCGACCGGCTCGACGCCCTGGCCGGCGACGACCGCGCGGTCGACGTACGCGAGGTCTTCTCCTGGTCGTACCACCTGCTCGGAGCCGAAGCGGCGCGACTGTTCCGACTGCTCGGCCTGCATCCCGGCCCGCACGTCGGTCCGCACGCCGCCGCCAGCCTCGCCGGGCTGCCCGCAAACCAGATCCGGCCGCTGCTGGCCGAGCTGGCCACGGCCAGCCTCGCCACCGTGCACGACCACCGGCGGTACACCACACACGACCTGCTGCACGTCTATGCCACCGAACTGACCGACAAGGAGGACGCCGACGACGAACGGCGGGCGGCGCTGCGGCGGCTTCTCGACCACTACCTGCACACGTCGCGCGCCGCCGCGTTGCGCCTGAACCCGCCACGCGACCCGATCGCGCTCTCCCCGCCCGCGCCCGGCACGAGCCTCGACGCCCCGGCCGACCACGACGCGGCGCTCGGCTGGCTCACGGCCGAACGACCGGCGCTGCTGGCGATGATCCGACTGGCCGTACGGGCCGGATTCGACACGCACGCCTGGCAACTCGCCTGGACCCTCGACGACTTCCTGGACCGCCGTGGCCACTGGGCCGACCAGGCCAGCAGCCAGGAGACAGCCCTGGCCGCCGCACGGTCGCTCGCCGATCTGCCCGGCCAGGCCCAGGCACACACCAGCCTCGGCCGGGTCTACCAGAAGCTCGCCCGGTACGACGACGCCGACGCACACCTGCGCCAGGCCCTCGACATCTTCGGGCAGCTCGGTGACGACGCCGGTCGCGCACGCGCGCACTACAACCGCGCCCAGGTGTCGGAACGCCGCGGCCGGTACGAGGAGGCGCTCCGGCACGCGCAGGCGGCGCTGGAGCTGTGTCGGGCCAGCGGCCACCGTCTCGGCCAGGCCAACACGCTGAGCACTATCGGCTGGCACCACTCCCTGCTGGGCCGGCACCGCGAGGCGGTGACGTACTGCGAGCAGGCGCTCGCGCTGCATCAGGAGATCGGCGACCGGCACGGCGAGGCGGCGGGCTGGGACAGCCTCGGCCACGCCCACCAACACCTCGGCCGGTACGACGACGCGCTCGCCAGTTATCGGCGGGCGCTCGCCCTGTGCCGCGAACTCGGCGACCGCTACAACGAGGCGGGCGTGCTGACCAAGCTCGGCGACACCCAGCACGCCCGGGGCGCGGCCGACGCCGCGCGGGACGCCTGGTCGCAGGCCGTGGCGATCCTCGACGAGCTCGACCACCCGGACGCGGAGGCGCTCCGGCCCCGCCTCGCCCGCTGAACCCGACGGTCACCGAATTGACACATGAGGCTCTGACCGGCGGAACACTTCCTCGAGGGTGGGTTGCCGTTCGACGTACTCGACCTTGGCTGGCGGAAGCAATTTTCGCAGTTCGACCAGGGTGCCGGAGACGATGATCGTGCCCTCGTGCAGGATCGCGATCCGGTCGGCGAGCTTCTCGGCCTCCTCCAGGTACTGCGTGGTCGACAGCACCGTCGTCCCGTCGCCGGCGAGCTTCTGGATCTCGTCCACACCTCGATGCGCCCCTCTGGGTCGAGGCCGGTGGTCGGCTCGTCGAGGAAGATGATCGGAGGGTTGCCGACGAGGCTCATCGCGATGTCGAGCCGGCGACGCATGCCGCCCGAGTAGGTCCCGACGCGGCGTCCGCCGGCATCGGGCAGTCCGAACCGGTCGAGCAGTTCGTCCGCGGTTTCGCGGAGGTCACCGACCGGCGGAGCCGGCCGACCATGACCAGGTTCTCCCGGCCGGTCAGGACCTCGTCGACGGCGGCGAACTGCCCGGTCAGGCTGATCGATACGTACACCTATACGTACAACCAATGCCCGAGCTAGCGGGTGCGGGACTCCTGGTAGACGTCGGCGTAGGTGCGCGAGTCCTTGATCAGGTCATCGCAGAAGGCGGCGACGTCGGTACCCGTGACTTCCAGCACGCCCTTGCCGGCCGCGACGCCCTCCTCGAAGAAGTCGACGATCCCGGGCAGCAGGCCCCCGTCCAGCAGATCGGTCGGCCCGACCTTGAACAGGTAGCGCTGCATCTCCTGGTAGACGATCCGGTAGTCGGGCGGGAGAGCCTTGACCCGGGCGACGTGCGCCCGCCACTGCTTCTTGCCCTCGATGATGTCCCTGATGCTCATGTCAGTCTCCCAGCCGGGCCAGTTTGCGTGCGACGTTCCGGTTCAACTGCTCCCGCCACCGGTCGCGGTAGGTGCCGGCCCCCGCTCCGCCGGCCAGCGCCGCCGAGAAACCGGCGATGTCGTCGCCGAGCACCTCGTCGACACGCTGCCCGTCGGCCGCGGCCTCCTCGAGCAACCCGAGAGCGGCGTCGGCGACAGGGGTCAGGTTGCGGCCCGTGAAGCTCCCGTACGGGAAGAGGTGGGTCACGATCCGTCCCCACGCGGCCTGATAGTCGGGCGGCAACGCCTGCGCCCGGCCCTCGAACGCCTTCCACTCCCGGGTCAGATCGCTGCCCGTGATGGTCTCCCAGAATTTCATGCCCCGCCCTCCTTGAGTTTGTCGATCCGCGAGGAGATGTACTGCCATTTCGTCCAGAACGTCGCGAGCTCCCTGCGCCCGGCGTCGTTGAGCGCGTAGAACTTGCGCGGCGGCCCCACCTCGGACGGCCGCTTCGACACCTGGACGAGCTTGTTGCGTTCCAGGCGAAGCAGGATGGTGTACACCGTGCCGTCGATGACGTCGGTGAACCCGAGTTCGTTCAGCCGGCGCGTGATGGCGTACCCGTAGGTCTCTTCACGGCCGATGATTTCGAGCACGCAGCCCTCAAGCGTGCCCTTCAGCATCTCGGTCAGATCCTCCACCCCGACCCCCAATCCGGTACTCGGTATGACCGGGTACTGGTATACGGTAGCACCGAGTACCGCTAGCCGGTAGTACCGAGTACCGGGGATTTCCGGCGGTCAGCGGAGGAAGCTGGCCCGAGTCAGGCTGTGCGAGAAGGCGGGTCCAACCCGCGCAGGCGCCGGTCGAACCGGCTTGCGCAGGTCGGCATCCCGCCGGGCACTCGTCCTGACCTGCACGACAAGGCCGCTGACCAGGGCAAGCCCAGTCAGCGGCCTTCAACGTCTGTCCCGGCTGGGTCCGGCCGTCACCGGCCCTACGGACCGACGCGGCCGGAACCCTTCGGGCGGCGTCGCCTGCCCTACGGCGGCGGAAAGAACATGCCCTGCGCGGTCACCGGCGGACTAGCCGCCGACTCGTTGCCGGCGGCATCCACGGCGACCACCGTGTACGTGTGCCAAGTCGCCCCGCCCACCGCCAACGTCAGCTGGGTCCCGTCGGCCGCTCCGGCGACGGTCGCGCCCTCGTACACCCGGTAGCTGACAGCGGGTTCGCCTCCGGTGGAGGCAGACCACGCCAGGGTGAGCCGAGCGTCGGTGGGCCAGTTGCCGGGGGCGTTGCCGGTGACCTCGAGCGACGCCGGTGCCGCTGGCCGGGCGGCGGGACCGGGTGTGGTGGTGACCCGCGCCTGGGCGGAGCGTGGGGTCTCGCCGCAGGACTGGGGAAGGGTCGCGCTGACCCGATAGACGTGTCGGGACGCGGACGGCAGACCGGAGACGACCGTCTCCGGGTAGCGGGAGGTGGCGACAGCCGTGTCACCGTCCCAGATGGTGTACGAGGTGGCGGTGGCGTCGAAGGTCCAGCCGAGCCGCACCGACGACGGGGAGAGCGCGGTCGCCGTCAGCCCGACCGGCTGGGTCGGGCTGCTCAGGCAGGTCTCGGTACTGGCCGACACCGCTGGGCTGTGCGTCGACTCGTTGCCGGCGGAATCGAGCGCGGCGATGGTGAAGCGGTGCCAGGTGGCGTGGAAGAGCCGTTGAACGGTGGCCGTGGTGCCGACTGTGACGGCGACCCGGGTGCCGCCCTCGTAGACCGCGTACCGGTCCGGCGCCGGTCCGGCCGGCGCGGTCCAGGCCAGGCTGATTGTGGTGTCGGTGCGCCCGGTGACGGTGAGCCCGGCAGGCGGGGCGGGCCGGGCGGGATCACCGGCGGCGGTCGTGGCGCTGGTCGAACCGACCGGTTCGGTCGATCCGGGACCGCATTGGTTGAGCCGGTAGAGCCGGATCTGGTGATCGGTGGCGGGCGCCAGACCGCCCACCCGGGCGCTGGTCAGCGATGTCCAGCCCACGCTGACGCCGTCCACCCGCAGTTCCAACTCGCCGCCGAGCGGGTGCCGGGGCCAGGAGAGCGAGACCGCCGACGCGGTGACGGCGGTGACGGTGATCGGCAGGGTCGGAGTCGGCAGGCACTCCGGGTTGACCCCGGAGAGCCAGGACCGGCCGGTCACCGGGTCGGTCGGCGCCGACTCCCGCCCGTGCCGGTCGACAGCGGTGACGGTGTACGCGTGCGACGAGCCGAAGGGCACGTTCGTCGTCGCCGACGTGGTGGTGGTGCGGGCGACCACTTCTCCGCCCTCGTACACCCGGAAGGAGTGGACCCGTGTCCCGGTGGGCGGTTGCTGCCAGGTCAGGCTGATCGCGGTGCCGTTGGTGCTGGCCCAGAGCGCGGTCGGGGTCGTTGGGCCGGTCGGTCCGCCGTACCGCGCGGCGGCGGGGGATGCGCCGAGCAGAATGACGGCGATGAGTGCGGCGCTGGTCCGCACGGCGGTGCCGCGCCAGTGGGATGGGGTACGCACGGCTGTCCCTCCATTGACACGACCGTTTATCGACTGCAATCAATCATATCCAGGAAACTGGCGCATCGACGCCATGTCAAGCGCGTTCGTGCTCCTGGCTGAAGACCCGCCGCGAGGGCTTCGGCGCCGGATCAGCCCCGCCACCGGCGCTCAGCTCGTGCGGCCCTGCAAGCCTCCGTCCTGGTGGCTTTCGGGGGCGATTCAGAACTACATCGGTAAATGAGGCCCTGACCAGCGAATCTGCTGGTCAGGGCCTCACCTGGAGCCGCCTGACGGAATCGAACCGTCGACATGTCACCGAACCAGGGAGCGCGCCGTGTCTGACCGATTACCCAACGCGGGATCGGGATTCGCGTTCGAGTGGGCGATCGGAACGTCGTCACCGAATCGCCGGCTATGGCTTGAGGCGGTGGGTGAGGGCGGTGTGGCGGCGGCCGGCGCCGACGGTGCGCACGGCGGCGGCGAGCGCCCGGCGGGAGCCGACGAGCACGCGTCGCCGTACTTCTTGTAGATTCGTACCGCGATCGAGGCGGACACTCCGACACCTTGGCGGAAGATCATCACTTCATTGATGGTTTTCTGCTCCGCCCACGCGGCGGTGATCTTCGCCGTGCGTTTCGGGCCCAGCCCCGGCACTTCCACCAGCCGACCCGGCTCGTCCTCGATGATCTGCAACGTGTCCAGGCCGAAATGCTCGACGATCCGCTCGGCGAACACCGGCCCGATGCCCTTGACCAGCCCGGAACCAAGGTAGCGGCGGATGCCCTGGATCGTGGCGGGGAGCACGGTGGTGTAGGAGACGACCTCGAACTGGCGGCCGTATCCGAACCACGCCCGGTCGCCACTCGGGCGACGGTGTACCCGGTCTCTTCGTTGACGTACGTCAGCCGCTCCAGCACCGCCTCAACGACATGCGGAGACGGGCGAGAAGAGACAGTCGTGGGCACGCAGACCATCGTGCCGTTGGTGGTGCTTGGATACCAATTCCCGGCGTATGGTCGACCTCGTCGAAAGTCAGTCGAGCAGACTGCGGACGTCAGCGGCGGTCAGTTCGGCGGAGGTAAACTCTCCGCCGTCGAGGACGCTGCTGAACAGCTCGGCCTTCCTGGCTTGAAGCGCCATGACCTTCTCCTCGATGGTGTCCTTGGCGACCAGGCGGTAGACCATGACCTTGCGGGTCTGACCGATGCGGTGAACACGGTCGACCGCCTGAGCTTCGGTCGCCGGGTTCCACCACGGGTCCAGCAGGATGCAGTAGTCGGCCTCGGTCAGGTTCAGCCCGAAGCCGCCCGACTTGAGGCTGACCAGGAAGGCCGGCGCCGTCCCGTTCTTGAAGTCGGCGATGACCTCCGCCCGCCGCCGTGTCTTGCCGTCGAGATAGCAGCAGGCGACGCCGGCCTCTTCGAGACGTTGCCGGGCGGTGGCCAGGAACCGGGTGAACTGGCTGAAGATGAGAACCCGGTGCCCCTCGGCGGCGAGATTGGTGACCTGGTCGCAGAGCGCGTCGAGTTTCGTCGACGCGATGGCGTGGTGTTTCGGGTCGACCAGGGTCAGGTCCAGGCTGGCCTGGCGCAGCAGGGTCAGCGACCGGAAGATTTCGAAGCGGTTCTTCTGCATGTCGCCGAGCAGGCCGAGGACTTTCTGCCGTTCCCGCTGCAGATAGGTCTGGTACATCCGGCGATGCTTGGGGTTCAGATCCAGTTCGATGACCTGTTCCTGCTTTGCCGGCAGCTCGGTGACCACCTCAGCCTTGCGGCGGCGCAGCATGAGCGGGCGGATCCGGCGACGTAGCTGCGCTAGCCGCGCCTCGTCGTGGTCCTTCTCGATCGGCCGGCGGTAGTAGTCGGTGAAACGGTCGAGCCGGGGCAGCAGGCCGGGCGCGGTGATGGAGAGCAGGGCCCAGAGCTCGGCCAGGTTGTTCTCCATCGGTGTGCCGGTGATCGCGAGCTTGAACGCGGCTGGCAACTGCTTCGCGCACCGGTACGTCTGCGACTGAGCGTTTTTGACGAACTGCGCCTCGTCGAGGATCAGTCCGGTCCACGGCAACGCCGCGTAGTCGTCGTACTCGAGCCGGAACAGGGTGTACGACGTGACCACGACGTGCGATCCGGTGACCACTTGTTCCAGCGCGCCGGCCCGACGCGCGCCGGTCTGAACGATGGGCGTGACGGTGAGATGCGGGGCGAAGCGCGCCGCCTCGTGCGCCCAGTTGCTGACGACACTGGCGGGGGCGACCACCAGGAACGGGGCCCCGGCGGGCGCCTGTTCGACGGCGTGGCAGATCAGGGCCAGCGCCTGCAGCGTCTTGCCCAGCCCCATGTCGTCGGCAAGCACCCCGCCGAGATCATGCCGGTGCAGGGTGGCGAGCCATCGGAAGCCTTCCAGCTGGTACGGCCGGAGGGTAGCGTCCAGCCCCACCGGGGGCGGGTCGGCGGGACCAGCCTTCGCATCGCTGAGCGCGCGCACGGACTCCTTCCAGACCGCCGCCTGACCGGTGACCTCGCCCAACTCGGACAACTCCTGCCACAGCCCCGCCTGAAAGCGTCCGACCCGCAGCACACCGGGCGGGGCGTCCTCCAACTCACGGGACTCCGCTATCAGGTCGCGCAGCTGCCGGAACTCTGGCTGCTCAAGCCGGAAGTAGCGACCGCTGGGTAGGATCATGAACTCCTGTTCGGCGGCGAGCGCAAGGAACAGCCCTTCGAAGCCGACCTCCTCACCATCGACGGTGACACGGACAGACAGGTCGAACCAGTCCTGTGCGCCGGCGCTGGCTTCGGTCGCGCCCGCAAACGAAACCACCGGGGCTTCCTGCGTCTCGACATACTCCGGAACGTCGTCATCCGTCTTGACGACCACGTCGACGCCGTCCAGCGCGCCAAGTCGGGGAAGCACGTCGCGTACGAGCCGCAGCATCGCGTCGTCGGCGACGACAGCATGCTCCAGCAGCCGCCGTCCGGCCGGGAACGGCTCCGTCAGCCCGTACGCCGGGTCCGCCACCAGCGCCGTGACGCGTTGCAACGTCGCGGTCCGGTCGGGGTCGTCGTGCACACCGGCGTGCAGCGGCTCCACCTGGTTCTCCGAACCGACGACGGCCACCCACTCCCAGGACAACGACATACGGTGATCCGGTAGCGGCCGCACCGACAGCGTCAGCATCGCCTTCCCGAGCTCAGGCAGACCCACCGTCTCGTCGGCCGGCACCACCGCGGCCTGACGGACGAGCCCCGGATAGTACTGCCGCAGGAAACGAGGCTCTTCGGCGGCCGGAACGACGATCTCTGGCGCAGCAAGCGCCTCGATGACCCGCGAATGCAGGGGTCTCGCCAGGGGCGCGAGCCGCAGGGTACCCGGATCCGTCGAGGAACCCGGCCCCGTCGTACCCCACCAGGCAACGCCATGCGCCGGTCGCCCGACCACGATCAACTTCTCGGGATCGATCGTCCCCGCATCGTCGCTCAGGGCCGGACGGAGCCGCAGGCCCGCAGCGACTCGATCGGCCCGCACGGAAAATCGCACCGGCCCTGCCGAGACCTGAACCGGTGACGCCGCGCGGCCACTCTGCACCAGCGGCAGCCCCGCCTCCCGCGCCTCGGCCAGAACGTCCCACACCCGCCGGCTACGGAACTCATCCAGGTAGACGACGCGCTGACCCGAGCCGTAGTAGCGATAACCGTACGGGTCGCCCCCCTCGTCGTCCGCCAGCGCGAGCAACTCCGCCAAGAGATCCACATGATGCTGCGTGTGCGGTGAATCAGGGACGTTCCCAAAGCCGAGGGTCCCCCACGAGACACCGCTACGGATCCAGCCCCTCTTGCCCGGCACTACTGGCCGGAGCCCGATCCGCCACTTCCCACGGCCGTCGCCGTCTTCGAGCTCGAACTGCAACGCCAGTTCCGGAGCACCTGGCACGACGGCCGGGCTGTCAGCGCTGACCAGGCCAGTCAACGCCAACTCCCATGACGACGGCGGCTGCGGCTTAGACGCCTCGGAGGTGCAGGCGATCAACGCCAAGGCAGCCGGATGCGCGCACACCGGAGCTGCCGAGCACGTGCACGCGCCCCTGACGCTCTTGAGCGCGCCGTCGACGCCGACGACGACCGACACCGTCACCCAACCAGATCTCTCGCCTTGCACGGCGGCCCGCCCACGGCCGGAACGCGGGTCCCAGCTCACCTCGGCCAGCGCGCCGCTCGCCACGAGTGAACGAGCCTGCACGAACGATCTGACCCCAACGGCCTCACATACCGCCGCCTCATCAGCCGTCAGCACCAGCCGCCCCACAAGGAACCTCCGCCAGATCTGTGATCGGACATCAACGCTACCGAGCGAACAGGCGCCGCCGATCCAGGCGTCACCCATCCGAGATGCTGGGACCACAGTCCGGTCCCGGCTGGGGGGAACTCTGGTCCGGCTGGACGACGTGACCAATGGCCTACCCGCAACTGCGTCCGCACCTCACGCCTCGTCCGCGGTGCATCGTCACCGCCGGCCACCCACGCTCGCACGACGTCCCGATCTGACTCCACTCAGCCGACAACAGGGGCGTTTTCGGTGGCCGACTCAAATTTTCATCGATGAAACCGATGCCCTGACCAGCAGATCCGCTGGTCAGGGCATCAGCTTGAGCCGCCTGACGGAATCGAACCGTCGACCTACGCATTACGAGTGCGTCGCTCTGACCGACTGAGCTAAGGCGGCAACGCCGGCAAGTGTACGACACCGGGCGCCGACCCGGCTCAGGGGTTTCCCGACGGCCAGCCCCCGGAAGATCATTCGGTACCCCCGTCCGGTACCGCCCCGGTGCGGTCCGCCAGCGGCGTTCAGCGGCCTCCATCGGCGGTCAGCGGCCTCCATCGGCATCCGGGCGGCCGGAACGGTCGGCAGGCGGACAGTGGTCCGTCAGGGTGCCCCAGTAGGCTGCCATCGATGAGCGATCACCAGGCTCCGCCGGTCCCGGCGCAGCCGGCGGCCCCTCCCCGCCCCGGCAGCCTCGATCCGCGCGAACTCGGCTTCACCCCGCAGCGCCCGGTGCCCTGGCTGGCGCCGCTGCTGCTGATCAGCACCGGGTTGCGTACCCTACTGGCGCTGCTCTTCGGGGCATACCTCGACAAACGGGAGTTGCAGAACTCGCTGCCCGGCACCGTCAGCCGGCAGGTCGGCCCGGACGGCGACCTCTGGCTCGACTTCGTGGCCGACCTCGGGGACGGGTTCAACGCCACCTACTCGGTCGCCTACCTGCTCAGCCGGCGGGAGTTGGAGGCCGACGGGCACCGGCTGCCGCGCGGCCGGATGCTGCTGATGGGCGGTGACCAGGTCTATCCGACCGCCAGCGGCGAGGCGTACGAGAACAGGTGCAAGGGCCCCTACCAGGCCGCCCTGCCGCTGCCGCCGGCCGACGGCCCGCCCCCGGCGCTCTACGCCGTCCCCGGCAACCACGACTGGTACGACGGCCTCACCGCCTTCCTCCGGCTCTTCGTCCGCTCCCGGGACGACAACGTCGGCGGCTGGCGTACCCCGCAGAGCCGCTCCTACTTCGCCGTCGAGCTGCCGGCCGACTGGTGGCTGTTCGGGCTCGACGGCCAGTCCGGGGCGTACCTCGACGACCCGCAACTGCGCTACTTCGAGGAGGCGGCGCAGCAGCTCACCGCCGAGTCGCGGGTGATCATCGCTGTGCCGGAGCCGTCCTGGGTCAAGGCCGTCGACAAGCCCCACGAGTACGACACGATCGACTATTTCATCCGTACCATCGTCGCGCCGACCGGCGCCCAGGTCCGGCTGCTGCTCTCCGGCGACCTGCACCACTACGCCCGTTACAGCGGCCCCGACCGCGACCTGGTCACCTGCGGCGGCGGGGGCGCCTACCTCTACCCCACCCACAAGCTGCCGGACCGGATCGAGGTGCCGCCGAAGGACACCCTGGTCCGCCGGGCCAGCACCAGCCAGGCGTACGAGTTGGCCGCCCGCTATCCGGACGCGGCCAGCTCCCGGCGGTACGGCTGGGGGATCTTCGGCCGGCTGCCGCTGCGCAACCCGGGCTTCTCCACCCTGCTCGGCGGGCTGCACATCCTGCTGATGCTGGCGATGGCCGGCGTGGTCGCCCCGCGCTCCGAGGCGACGGCGCAGCGGCTGTTCAGCATCCCGCTGGTCGTCATGCTGCTCGTCACGGTGCTCGGTGCGGTCTTCTTCGCCAAGCCGCCGAGCGCCACCGGCAAACGGCACGCCCGGCACTGGATCCTCGGGCTCTGCCACGGCTTCGCGCACGTCGGGCTCGCCGCCGCCGGCACCTGGCTCTGGCTCCAGCTCTTCTTCCACGCCTGGCCGTGGCCGATGTCGGTGGTCGCGGCGGCGGTGGTCTACGGGCCGATCGCCGGCCTGGTGGCCAGCCAGCTCACCGCACTCTATCTGCTGGTCGCCGGCTCGTTCGGGGTGAACCTCAACGAACTCTTCGCCGGCCAGGGCATCGAGGACGCGAAGTGCTTCCTCCGGCTGCACATCGCCGCCGACGGCACCCTCACCGGCTATCCGGTCGCGGTGGACAAAATCTGCCGGCGCTGGCGGGCCGACCCGGGCGGCGCCCCGGACGACTCCTGGCTGGCACCGGACCAGCCGCTGACATACCGGCTCGCCGAAGCCCCGTTCACGCTCCGCTGAACCGGCTGCTCGGCAGCCGGTCGGCCGGTCAGCCGGGGTCAGCCGGCGGTTCAGCCCGCAGACTTCGCCAGACTGACGAAACCGCGCCACTGCCCGGGACCGAAGGTCAGCACCGGCCCGGCCGGGTCCTTGCTGTCCCGCACCAGTACGCGCCCCGGAAGGTTGTCGGCCACCTCGACACAGGCGCCACCGTTCGACCCGCTACGACTGGACTTCCGCCAGGTCGGTTCAGTTGTACTCATCGATAATCCTCAGGATCAGGTCTCGGGACTGGTCACACGGCAGCGCCAGCGCACTCAAACTCTCCCACGTCCGGTCGAGTTCGCCTACCTCCTCGGTGTCCGCGACAGTCCGCCCGCGTAACTGGTCGTCCAAGTAGGCGAGGCGGGGACTTCCAGACCCGGGCAGGCTCGCGATGACGAAGGCGCCGGTCAGGCCGGCGTGCAGGCCGGCCGACAACGGCAGCACCCGGATGTGCACGTTCGGCCGGTGGCCGACGTCGACCAGGTGCTCCAGTTGCTCCTTCATCAGCGCCCCGTCGCCGAACCGCAGGGCCGCCTCGCCGATGATCGCCACAAGCGTCGGCGGATCGTCGCGGTCCAGCGCCGCCGTCTGCCGGGCCATCCGCGCCGCGGTCAGCTCGTCGAGCTTGTCCCGCCGGTGCGGCCCGGCGGCGAGGATCACCCGGGCGTACGCCTCGGTCTGCAACAGTCCGGGGATCAGGGAGTGCTCGAACCAGCGGAGCAGGGTTGCCTGCTGCTCGTTGTCGGTCCACGGCCGCAGCCACGGAGCCACCCCGTCGACCCGGGCCTTGGCAGACATTTCCTGGATCTCGGTGCCGGTCTCGAAGAGCGCGTCCAGGGCCATCGCCGTGTCCGGCATGGGCACCATGCGACCGGTCTCGAACGCCCCGATGGACGAAGCCGAGACACTGACGGCCGCACCCGCCTGATCTTGCGTCAGCCCTTTCCGGTTGCGCTCCCGACGGATTGTCTTCCGAAGATCGTCCATTCCGATTACTCCACAGCTACGGCCTACTGGGGTTCGCCACTCATCTCTCGCCCACCACTACCACCAGGCATCTTCCGGCATCCGGCGCCGGGAGTACAGAGTGGACGACAGGCAGAAATGGTGATTCCGCGAAAGCCCGAGAGGTGATCAGAAATGCGACCGGTAAAGCGAAGGCGACACCGACGGGACTGGCGGCGGCTTTGGCTGTACTGCCGATGCGGCCACCGTTGGCGCTGCCCGGAAACACTCACCCGCACACGAGTCCCGGGGCCGTGGCCGCCGTACCTCCGAGAGCCCGTCGCCCCGCCCTCACCGGCCGTTGCGCGGAGCCGGGCCACGAACGACCCGTTCTGGAACTCGCCGTCCGGCAGGCACCAGATCGGCCGGGTCGGCGCGCTGACCCCCGCCCAGACCCACCGGGCCCGCTACGGGGAACGGCGGTCCCAGGTTCAACGAGCCGGTCGGACGTAGCCGTGATCGGGCCGCAGGAGCGCTGGTACCGGCACATGCGCCGGCTCGCCCAGCGCCGCCACCCGGCCGGCCGGCACAACCCGGCGCCGACGTACCGCTGCCTGACCTGCGACGACCCCTGGCCCTGCGCCCCAGCCCGGCTCGCCCTGCTGATCGGCTTCAAAGGCAACCGGGTGGGCCTGATGATGTACCTCGGCGCGCACCTCACCCGCGCCATGCAGGCGATGCCCGACACACACCCCGCGCTGATCGCCGGCCAGATCCTCTACTGGGTCCCCCGGCGCCGCTGACGACCTATCTCCTCATCACCCACCCAGCCCCGGCACGCCGGTCCAGCCGTGTCGGGGCGGCGGAAACCGTTGCAGCGGTGACCGCCCGCGTGACCCCCGGCCTTCCCCCCGCCGGGGGTCACCGCGGCTGCGGCACTATTCCGTGGCGGTCGCGGGACGCGAGTCGTAGGCCCGGCGGGGTCCGCAGACGTCGGCCAGGGCACATCGGTTGACGGAGCCGTCGGAGAGCTGCCGGACCGTCACCGTCTCGCTCGGGGGATGCCGGGAGACGACCTTCGCCGTGCCGTCCGGCGTCTCGACCCGCTGACCAGGGCTCGGGTAGTTGCTGCTTTCGGCGTACAGCGGATGCTCGTACTTCAGGCAGCACATCAGCCGGCCGCAGGCGCCGGAGATGCGCAGCGGGTTGAGCGGCAGCTCCTGGTCCTTGGCCATCCGGATGGTCACCGGCTCGAAGTCGGTGAGGAAGGTGGCGCAGCAGAGGTCCCGCCCGCAGGAGCCGATGCCGCCCTGCACCCGGGCCGAGTCCCGGGCGGAGAGCTGGCGCAGCTCGACCCGGCAGTGCAGGGTGGCGCCCAGGTCGCGGACCAGGGACCGGAAGTCGACCCGGTGCGGCGCGGTGAAGTAGATCGTGGTCCGAGAGCCGTTCGAGCCACCGTTCGCCGCCGGCTCGACGACGTGGTCCACCGCGACCACCTTCATCGGCAGCTTGTGCTCCCGGATCAGCCGCTTCGCGGCCACCTTCGCCTCGGCCTTGCGCCTGCGAAGCATCTCGTCACGCCGCAGGTCGTCCTCGGCGGCCAGCCCGGCCAGCCGGGGAAAGCCGCTGGTGTCCTCGGACACCCACTGCGGAGCCCAGACGCACTCGGCCACCTCTGTCCCCTCGTCGGTGGGGACCAGCACCCGGTCACCGACCGCCGGCCGCAGCTCGCCCGGGTCGAGGTAGTAGAGGCGGCCGTACCGGTTGAAACTGACCGCGCACAGCATCCCCATGCCGCCCACCCTACGACGGATCCGACGCCCCGCGAACCTGGTGGCCACCTCCCGTCCTCCGGGACAGCGACCTGTTGGCCGGCTACTCGACACCCTCGTCACCGCGCAGCTACGCGCCGAACGCGCGATCCGCGTCGTCGGCGCGGACATGTTCCACCTGAGCGACGCGAACGGGCGACGCGAAGTCGCCCTGCTGATCGAGCGAGGGACGGCCGGGTGATCGAGATCGAGGCGACCGCCTGTCGGCCCGGCCAGCGGACTATCCGCTGACGACGTCCTCGATCGTGGTGGCGGTGACGGCGCGGCGCAGCCAGATGTCGAGTTGAGCAAGGTCCGTGCACCCGAGAATCCGCTCGTGGACGGCGTCCGGGACGGGCACGCCCCGGATCTCCAGGACGGCCAGCACCGCGCGCGCCTCGCCCCGCGCCTCGCCCCGCGCCTCGCCCCGCGCCTCGACCTCGCGCAGCAGCTCGCTACGGAACTCGGAACCGACGGTGGTGCTCATGTAAGCCTCCCAGCGTGCACGGGGCGCCTTAGGCAGCCCTGCCAGGACAATGTCATAGCACGAGATCACCCGCGTCGAGCCGACCGCTCGCAGCGCATCCGCCAGTGCACTCGCGGCCGACATCTCTCCCGGGTCCCGCTTCCGACCTGTCGGTGTCCGCGCCTAGCCGAGTGGGAGCAGTGCCCGGTCGACGCGTTGCACGAAGGAGGGTTTCCGGGCGTGCTCCGACCGGAGCGCGTCGAGACGTCGAGCGAACTCGTCGGTCCACCCATCCCGCTCGCTGAGCGCGTACAGGTCCTCTAGAATTGCCACGGCCGCGTCGTACCCGCTGGTCTTCTTCGCGGAGATCAGCTCGGCGATCTGCTGCCAGGCTCGCTCTCCGCCGTTCGCCGCCAGCGCGTCGAGGCGCCTCTCGCGGGCCAGCGCCGCCTCCCGTTCCCGGGCGACCTGCTCCTCCGCCGCCGCCCGCTCGGCCTGGAGTATCCGTTCAGCTCCGCGTACCTCGGCCGCGACCCACAGCTCGGCCACGGTGCGGTGCCCGGTCGCACCCGTGCCGGCCGCCGGGCCTTCGTCGGAGGTCGCGGCCCGGAAGTCTCGCAACACCTCTGCCTGTACGCCGCTCGCGCCGCCCCGGGCGACGCGTAGCAGTAGGGCATCCTTCCTGGTGGTCGGCAATTGTCGCAGCCAACTGGCCAGTTCCGCCGACGACTCGGGGCGTTCGGTCAGCGGCTGGCTCGCTTCGGCCGCAGCCGCGAGCAGGTCACGGTCGATGTGTAGGAAGTCGACGAGGGAGTCCAATGCTCCGCTCAGCTCGCTCAGCCCCGGCGGCACGGGCGGCTCAAATTCGCCCTCGTCGATATCATCCCGACAGACGCTCAACAACCAGGCCAGATAGAGCAGTCGGACTTCCCCGGAGGCCAGCTCGGCACGGGCGGGGGCGATGGACGCCAGCAGTCCGCTGCCGTCGCTGTCCTCCCAGTCCCACTCCTCTCCGTCGTTCTCGAAACACAGGTCGAGCACGACATGGTCGCCTGTTGCCCACGCCGAGGCAGAACCACCCCAGCAGTACTGCTCCGCGGTGCTGAGATCCAGCGAACTGATGGGCAACCGGAGCATGAGCTGGCGGGTGCCCCAGTTCGCAAGGTAGAGAAATGCGTCGTAGTACTGCTCGACAAGCCCTTGTGGATCACCCTTGAAATTGCCCCAGTGGTAGCTGTTGACAAAGCTGGTCGGGGTGATCGTCGCCCGGGTGGAGAGAGACCGCACCTGGGCCATCTCCCGCTTGCTCAGCTGCCGGTCGACCGCCAGAAACTCGTAGTACTGGAACTCGCTCATCGGCCGGAGCCTACCGATCCACGACAGCTGACCAAGCGGCGTGCCCGCGTCAGAGCATCGGACTATCCGCTGACGACATCCTCGGCCGTACCGGCGGTGACCGCACGGCGAAGCCAGATGTCGAGTTGAGCGAGGTCCGTGCACCCGAGAATCCGCTCGCGGACAACCTCGGGAACGGACACGCCCCGGGTGTCGAGAACAGCCAGCACCGCCCGGGCCTCCCCGCGGGCCTCGCCCCGGGCCTCGCCCCGGGCCTCGCCGTGGGCGTCGACCTCGCGCAGCAGCTCGCTACGGAACTCCGAGCCGACGGTGGTGCTCATGTAAGCCTCCCAGCGTGCACGGGGCGCCTGCGGCAGCCCAGCCAAGACAATGTCATAGTACGAGATCGCCCGCTTCGGGCCGAGCGCTCGCAGCGCCTCCGCCAGCGCCGGGAACACGGCGTCCACGTCTGCGGCCGTGCCGTGGCAGATCACCGAGAACACCGCGAGCGCCGGGTTGGCTCGGGCCAGGTCCACGTCGATGACCAGCGGCACGTCACGCGGCGTGAAGATGAACGGACGCAGCGGCAGGCTGAGTCCCTCGAACTCGAACATTCCCCGGTAGCGCCGGGCGATCGCGGCGTCGGGGCAGTAGACGACCAGTGCGGCGTTGACCGTCAGCTCGGCCTCCAACTGGGCCACGTAGAGCTTCCACGTCCACCGCTTGCGGGTGTCCCAGCCACGCTGGACCTCCAGCACCACCGCGAGTACCGGTTTGTCGGCCGCGTCGCAGAACAGCAGCATGCCGTCGGCGTGGTAGGTACGCGGAACCAGCACCCGCACGTCGGTGGGTTGCGCCCGGGCGTGGTGATAGTCGGGCACCTTGACGTCGAACAGGTTCGTCAGCAGCCAGGTCACCAGATCCGGGTCCAGCCTGGCCAACGCGATCGGCGACTCGTGCTCTCCACTCGGCATCGCGACAGAATACGAGGCGTGTACGACAGGCTTCGCTGAGTGATCAAGATCCGGCGCCCCCACCGGCTGCGGGACGGTGACCGCTGCCGAGGGACAATCGCTTCCGCGCTGATACCACCCTGTCATCATGATGACAGGGTGGTATCACGCTCGTCGGGCATGTTCGTCCGCGACGGGACCGACCTCAGGGGCGTCAGCCGCGCGGGGCGTACATGATCACGGCGACGCCGACCAGGCAGATCACCGCGCCGGTGACGTCCCAGCGGTCCGGGCGGAACCCGTCGACCACGATGCCCCAGGCCAGCGAGCCGGCGACGAAGATCCCGCCGTACGCGGCCAGGATCCGGCCGAAGTTCGGGTCCGGCTGCAACGAGGCCGCGAACCCGTACGCGCCGAGCGCCACTATCCCGGCGGCGATCCAGAGCACGCCACGGTGCTCCCGCCAGCCCTGCCAGATCAGCCAGGCACCGCCGATCTCGGCCAGCGCGGCGAGCACGAACAGGACCAGGGAACGCGCGACAGTCACCACCGGGACCCCTAGCAACCGGCCTGACTGGTCAGCTCGACGAACGGCAGCGGGCAGCGCGGGCTCTCCGCGCAGGCGACCAGGTCGTCGCAGCCGGCGGCGACCGCCTCGCGCAGCGTCTCCCGGATCACCGACAGGTCGGTGATCTTCCGCTCGACCTCGGCCAGCTTGGCCTGGGCGCGGGCCCGCAGCCCCGCCTCGGGCCGCCGGCCGTGCCGGTGGGCGCCGACACTCAACAACTCGGCCACCTCGTCCAGGGTGAACCCGAGCCGCTGGGCCGTCTTGATAACCCGGACGATGGTGACCGTCTCCGGCGGATAGAGCCGGTGCCCGCCCAGCGTCCGGTCCGGCTCGGCCACCAGGCCCCGCCGCTCGTAGTAGCGCAGCGTCTGCTGGTTCACCCCGGCCGCCTCGGCCAGCTGCCCCGACCGCAGCCCTGACCTCACGCTCGGCCACCCGCCCCCGCACGGGCGGCCAGCGCGTCCAGCACCTCGACCTGCCCGGCCGGCACCGCCATCTCCAGGGCGAGCTGCCCGCCGGTCGCGGCGAGGGTGAAGGTGAAGAACGAGCAGCAGCCGGTCTCCCGGGCCATCAGCTCCGCCACCCGCCCGGCCGTCTCCGGCTCCGGCCGCAGCTCCAGCCGTACCCGCAGCCCGTCGACCCGGTGCACCCCGAGCACCGCCGAGGCGACCAGGTCGTCGAACTCGGCCAGCCGCAACGGCTGCTCCGCCGTCGGCAGGGTGCACGCCTGCGACACCCACGACTCCTCGACAAGCGATCTCTCCGTCATGTTCCGACGGTAACCCTGTACCCGGGTACCGGATGCAACCCGTGACGTCGACCGGGTCACCCCGACCGCACCGCTGTCAGAGGGCGATGCGTCCGGCGTCGGGACGTACGGTCGGCAGGTCCGGGGGGCGGTGGTCGAGGAGGTCCAGCTCCGCCGCCCAGCGCCGGGGCAGCGCCTCCGCCCGGTCGTACGCCTCGTCGACCGTGCCCAGGATCCGGGCGCCGATCTCGGCCGCGGCCGGACCGGGCGGCAACCCGCCAGGCTCGACGCCGGCTGCCCGGGGCGGAGTGGTCAGCACGGCGACGGCCTCCGCCGAACCGAGGACGTCGGCGAGGGTACGCGCCAGCGCGTACCGGGTCTCCTCGATCCAACCGGCGACCGCCTCGGCGTACCCGGTCATGGCGTCGACCCGGCCGGTCAGCCCGGTGACGTGCTCCGCCAGGCCGCTGCGGTGTGCCGCGTAGACCTCGGCGGTCGGGCCCTGCCACGAGCCGCCGTCGGCGAGCACCGCCCCGGTCTCGTGGTAGGCCCGGCGCAGTTCCGCGCCCACCTCACCCGCACCGGCCAGCGCTTCGGGACGCAACTCCAGCACGGCGCGGACCGCGTCACCGGGCAGCACCCGGAGCCGGCGCAGCAGCGGCCAGATCCGGTGCCCGTCCGGCGCACCCGCGGCGGCGAGCAGGTCGTCGACCCGCCCGGTCAACGCGACGGCGGGCTCGGCGAGCTGGTCGAGTACGTCCATCACGCCTCCTCCGGACGGCCCGACCGGACCACCCGCCGGTACGCCTCGACCTCGCCGTCGGCGTACCCGATGGCGGCGGTCCGCAGCGCGGCGCCGGTGTCGGTCAGCCGCTCTGCCGTGCCGAGCAGTTCGCGGGTCCGGTCGTCGAGCGCAGCCGTCCACTGCCGGTGCAGCATCGCGCCGACCTCGCCGAGCCGCCCCGGCCCGTCGGCGGCGAAGGCGCTGCCGGACGGCCCGGCGTACGGCACCCGGCGGGCGAGGTCGGCGAGGACGCCGGCCGCGCTCTCCAACTGGACGGCGAGGTCCCGGAGGCCGTCCACTCAGTCCTCCGCCAGCCGGCGGTACTCGCCGAACGTCTCGGTGTAGAGCTTCTCCCGGGCCCACCGGGCGGCGTCGTCCGCGGCGGTGATGGCGGCCCGGACCGAGCGGGCCAGCTCCGGCCCGGTACGCACCTGCGGGGCACCGACGAACCGTACGTCGCCGACCGACCCGTCGGCGGTGACGACCAGCTCGACCAGGCCGTCCGGCGACCGGACGGTGACCTCGACCCGCCGGATCGCCTCGTCGAACTCGGCTCGCAGCGCCTCGATGCGCCGGTACCGCTCGATCGCCTCCTCGACCCACGACTGGTCGATCTCCCGCGTCACCGGCCGGTCCTCCTGTCGGCGCGTCGGCTCACCGAATGTGCCGCCTTCGCTGCGTTACGGCACCGAACCGTACCGGGCGACCCGCCCGAAGGGAACCCTTCACCCCAAGATCTCCCTGATCAGGACGGAACCCGCACCAGGGGGCCGAGCCGGCGGTCAGCCCCGCCAGAGGGCGAGCATCATCGCCTCGACGGCGATCCGTGGCTTGACGTTCGTCTCGATCGCCGCACGGCAGCCGAGCACCGCCTCCAGCCTCCGCAGGGTGCCCTCCGGGGTCCACTTTCCGGCGGCCGAGCTGGCCAACCCGGCCACATCGGTGTGCACCGGCTCGACCGGGGCACGCAGCGAGATGGTGAGTACGTCCCGGTAGAAGCCGGCCAGGTCGACGAGCGCCCGGTCCAGCGCGTCCCGCTGGGCCCGGGTGGCCCGGGACTTCTGCCGGCGTTCGAGGTCCTTGAGCTGTCCGGCGGCGCCCCGGATCGCGCCGGCCGCGCCCCGCCCGGTCCCGCCGGCACCGAGCGCGGTCTCCAGCGCGGCCCGCTCGGCGGCGTCGGCCTCGGCGACCGCTGCCGCCGCCTCCGCCTCGGCCGCCTCGATCAGCGCGGATGCGGCGTCGAAGCAGGCACCGACGCCGCTCAGTTTGCGGGGCAGGGCCAGCACCGCCTCCCGCCGCCTGCGCGCCTCCTGGTCCCGGGCCAGCCGGCGGGCCCGGCCGACGTGCCCCTGGGCCGCCGCTGCCGCCCAGGCGGCCACGTCGGGCGCGATCCCGTCCCGATCCCGGAGTACGGTCGCCACCGCCTCGGCCGGCGGCTGCCGCAGCGCCACCACCCGGCACCGGGAGCGGATGGTCACCGAGACGTCGTCCGGGTGCGTCGAGGGGGTGCAGAGCAGGAAGACGGTACGCGGTGGCGGCTCCTCGATCGCCTTGAGCAGCGCGTTGCCGGCCGCCTCGGTGAGCCGGTCCGCATCCTCGATCACGAGCACCTGCCAGCGTCCCCCGCTCGGCGTGCTGGCCGCCCGCAGCACCAGGGCCCGCATCTCGCCGACTCCGATGGAGAGCCCCTCCGGCACCACGAACCGGACGTCGGCGTGTGTCCCGGCCAGCGTGGTGTGGCAGCCGGCACACTCGCCGCAACCGGTACCCCGATGGCATTGCAGGGCCGCCGCGAACGCTCGGGCCGCGACGGACCGCCCGGAGCCGGGTGGCCCGGTGAAGATCCACGCATGCGTCATCGCGCTGCCGACGGCGGCGCCGATGTCGGAGACACCGGCACCGGTGTCAGCAGCGGCAGGGGTCTCGGCCGCAGCGGCGGCAGCGGTGTCGGCGCCAGCGCCCTCGACGGCTGCGGCCCGGATCGCCTCCGCCGCGGCGGCGGCCCGGCGGAGCAGGTCCACCGCCTCCGGCTGGCCCACCAGGTCGGCGAAGACGTCGGCCATCAGGGGCGCCGTTCGAGTTCGAAGGCACCCGCCGCGCCGGCCGCGCCGCCGCGCCTCCCGGTGCCGGCCCGGGCCGACCGCTCCGGCGCCTCGGCCGCCTCGGTGGGTGCCGGCACCTCCGTCCGGGCCCGCGAATCCGCAGCGTCCCGTGGATCTGGCTGTGCTGCCTGGGCCGGCTGCGCGGCCTGCGCCGCCTGTGCTGCCGCCTGGCGCTCGGCTTCGGATAACTCCGGTCGGGTCGAGGTGTCCGGCGGGTCGGCCGGCTCGGGCCGGCCGTCCGGGTCCGGGTCGGCCAGCATCCCGGCGACCCGCTCGACCACCGTCGCCGCGAGTTCGTCGACCGGTCGGGAGGCGTCCAGCACCAGGTAGCGCTTGGGGTCGGCGGCGGCCAGGTCGAGGAAGGCGTACCGGACCCGGTCGTGGAAGTCGAGCGACTCGGTCTCCACCACGTCCTTCTCACCACCCCGGGCGGTCACCCGACCGAGGCCGGTCCGGGGCTCGATGTCGAGCAGCACCACCAGGTCGGGCTTGAGACCGCCGGTGGCCCAGGAGGAGAGCCAGGAGATCTCCTCGACCGGCAGGGTCCGGCCGGCGCCCTGGTAGGCCAGCGACGAGTCGACGTACCGGTCGCTGATCACCACCGCGCCCCGGGCCAGCGCCGGGCGGACCACCGTGGCGACGTGGTGCGCCCGGTCGGCGGCGTAGAGCAGTGCCTCCGCCCGGGGGGCGATGGTGTCCGGGCCGCTGGTCCGGCCGAGCACCAGGCCGCGGATCTGCTCCCCGACCCCGGTCGCGCCCGGCTCCCGGGTCACCACCACCTCGTGCCGCTGCCGGCGCAACTCCTCGGCCAGCCGGTTCACCTGGGTCGACTTGCCCGCGCCCTCACCACCCTCGAAGACCACGAAGGCACCGGTCGCGGCGAACGGCTCGGCCGGGAAGAGCGGACGGCCCCGGACCGAGCCCCAGAGATCGGGCAGCACCGGTACGCCCGGCTTGTCGTCCATCTGGCGGAACGCCTTGATCCCGGTGTAGATGCCGACCAGCCCGGCGGCCAGCAGCAACAGGCGGGTCGAGGAGACCGAGATGCCGAGGTCTGCGATGTTCAGCTGCCAGGAGCCGCCGACGCCGACCAGCAGGCTGCTGACCGAGATCGCCAGGATCAGCACCAGCCTGGTCCCGGTCTGCACCACCGCGAAGACCCGGCCGCGCATATCGTCGGCGATCTCGCCGCCGAGCAGGGTGATGCCGGCCAGGAAGGCCATCCCGGCACCCGCGCCGACGAGTACCGCGCCGAGGATCGCCATGGAGAGGTGGATGGAGCCGGCCAGCATCAGCACCGAGGCGCTGGCCAGCACGATGCTCACCCCGAACCAGCGGCGCCGGGACATCTCCCGGACGATCATCGGCCCCAGCCCGATGCCGAGCGACAGGCCGAGGAAGATCGCGCCGAAGAGCAGGTAGAAGGCGGCGTCACCGGCGGCCAGCGACTTGGTGAAGAAGTTCGCCGTACCGATCACCACGCCGCCACCGGCGAAGGCGCCGAAGATGCCCAGCACCAGCCCGCGGACCAGCGGGGTCTTGCCGATGAACCGCCAGCCGTCGACGAACTGGCGCAGTACGCTCTGCTCGGCCCGCCCGGCGCTGTCCCGGCGACCGCTGCGACCGCTGATCTCCCGGATGCCGAAGAACACCACGAGCGCGGTGGCCAGCCGGCTCAGCGAGTTGAAGTAGAGCGCCAACTGGGTCGGGTCGGCCCAGCCCGGCGGCGGACCGCCGGCTGCCGTCCGGATGCTCCGGTCCAGTACGGCGATGCTGACGGCGGCGAGCACCGGGGTCAGCCCGTACGTGGTGATCAGGGTGAGCTGGTTGGCCATCTCCAGCCGGGACCGGGGGATCAGGTTCGGGACCGCGGCCTCCTTGGCCGGGATCCAGATCAGCGTGATCGCCTCGATCAGGAAGGTGGCGACCGCCGCCCAGCCGACCACCAGGCCGCCGCCGACGTCCAGCAGGGCGGCCAGCGGGATGGAGGCGAAGAGCACGAACCGGAGCAGGTCGCAGATGACCATCGTGTAGCGCCGGTCGAACCGGTCGGCGAGCACTCCGGCGACCGGGCCGAGGACCAGGGCCGGGAGCAGGCGTACCGCGATCACGGCGCCGAACGCCAGGCCCTTGGCGGTGTCCCCGGTGACCTGGCTGGAGGCGAAGACCGAGGTGGCCAGCAGGCCGAGCCAGTCACCGAACGAGGCGGCACCGAGCACCAGCCAGAGCCGGCGGAACGGGCGGATCCGCATCACCGAGCGGAGTGCCTGGTAGCCGGTCCGGTCGACCGGGCCGCTGGCGGGGGAGGGTGTGCCAGCGCCGGACGGCGGCGGCGCTGCCGCGCGCTCCGCGCTGCTGTCGTTGTCGTCGATGGCCGTACCCCTCCACGCCCCGGCCCATGGCTGGGCTCCCCCGGTCACACACTCTAATCGCGGTACGGAGCCGTCCCGACCCCGACATTCCCCGGAACCCGAGCCTAGGGGTCGGCCGGTCCCACGCCACGCCCGGATACGCGAGACAGTTTCGCATTATCGTCCTGGGCGTTAGCGTGCTCGAATGGCCACCGAACGCGACCTGCTGCGCAACCGCCTCGACGAGGCGACCGCACACCTCGAACCACCCTTCGCCGCGGTCGACCTCGACGCGTTCGACGCCAACGCCGGGGCCATGGTCGACCGCTCCGGCGGCCGGCCGCTGCGGATCGCCAGCAAGTCGCTGCGCTGCCGGGCCCTGCTCCGCCGCGCCCTGGCCGGACCCGGCTGGCACGGCGCGCTGGCGTACACCCTGGCCGAGGCGATCTGGCTGGTCCGGTCCGGCGTGACCGACGACGCGCTGGTCGGCTATCCCAGCGCCGACCGGCAGGCACTGGCGCAGCTCGCCGCCGACCCGGAACTGGCCGGTCGGGTCTGCCTGATGGTGGACAGCCCCGCCCAGCTCGACCTGGTCGACGCGGTCGCCGCGCCGGGCAGCCGCGCCGAGATCCGGATCTGCCTCGAACTGGACGCCTCCTGGCGCCCGCTGGCCGACTCCCTCGGCGGCCGGCTGCACATCGGCGTCCGCCGCTCGCCGGTGCGCTCGGCCGGCGAGGCCGGTGCGCTGGCCGCCGCGATCGGGCAACGGCCGGGCTTCCGGCTGGTCGGGCTGATGGCGTACGAGGCGCAGATCGCCGGGCTCGGCGACGCACCGCCCCGGCAGGCGGTACGGGCCGCCACGATCCGGCTGCTGCAACGGCGGTCGTACCGGGAACTCCTGCACCGGCGCGCGGCGGCGGTCGCGGCGGTACGCGAGCACGCCGACCTGGAGTTCGTCAACGGCGGCGGAACCGGCAGCATCGCGCTGACCGCGGCGGACCCGGCGGTAACCGAGATCACCGCCGGGTCGGGCCTGTACGGGCCGACGCTCTTCGACGCCTACCGGAGCTGGCGGCCCCGACCGGCGGCGTTCTTCGCCCTGCCGGTGGTCCGCCGGCCCGCCCCCGGGGTGGTGACCCTGCTCGGCGGCGGGTGGGTGGCGTCCGGGCCGGCCGACCGGACCCGGCTGCCCACCCCGTGGCTGCCGCCGGGTCTGCGGTTGACCGGCACCGAGGGCGCCGGGGAGGTGCAGACCCCGGTGACCGGTGTTCCCGCCGAGTCACTGCGGGTCGGCGACCGGGTCTGGTTCCGGCACGCCAAGGCCGGCGAGCTGGCCGAACATGTCGGAGAACTGCACCTGGTGGAGTCGGACCGGGTGGTGGACACCGTCCCGACCTACCGCGGCGAGGGACGGGCCTTCCTCTGACCTCTGCCCCGGCTGCCGGCCAGCCGGCCGAGCCGGGCTGCCGGCTAGCCGGCCGAGGAGGGGGCGGCGTCGACGTGCCGGTGCAGGTACTCGCGGATCAGCGCGGTCGCCTCGACCAGCACCTTCTCGTCGCCCTCCGGATCACGCCGGAAGGCCAGCTTGATCAGCGCGTCGGCCGCCTCCACCGCGATCTCCAGCGCGAAGCGCAGCCGGGGCGCGTCGGTGGTGCCGAACTGCTCGACGAGCACCCGGGCCAACTGCTCGGCGATCACGCCGTTGTTGTCCCGGTCCTCGTCGAGCAGGTGCACGTCGACGACGTCGCCGAAGTGCAGGGTGCGGAACCCCGGCACCCTCCGGTGCATGGTGATGTACTCGTCGATCGCGGCGTCGACCCCGTCCCACCAGTGGGTCAGGTCGCCCCGGGAGAAGCGGTCGCTGAGCCGCTCCAGGTACGCCTCCATGTTGCGCAGGGTCAGCGCCTGCACGATCGCTCGCTTGTCCGGGAAGAACTGGTACACCGACCCGATGGCCACTCCGGCGCGCTCGGCGAGCAGGGTGGTGGTCAGCCCCTCGTAGCCGACCTCGTCGACTATCTCGGCACAGGCGTCGAGCATGCGCTGGACCCGGGCGACGCTGCGGCCCTGCACCGGTACGCGGCGCAGTGGACCGGATGTGGCGGTTGACGTGGACACTCGTCGCCACTCCCTTTCGACGGGGTGAAGGTTACTAGGCGTCACGGTTTCGGAACGCTATCCGGACTAACGAGCCGAGCGGATATCGGTATTTACTCGCCGTGACGATCCTGATTTACTCGCCCTGGCACACCTTGACGCGAATCTAATTCGTGTTTGTGGATCGGTAACCTGGTCAGAGCCAGGGGAGGTCAGATGAGCGGGCGAACCGCGCCACCCGGAGTCACCTCCTCGTGGTCCAACTGGGCCGGCAATCAGCATGCCACCGGCGACGCGCTGCGACCGTCGACCGTGGACGAGGTCGTCGCCACGGTCCGGGCGGTCCGGGCCGCCGGCCGGCGGGTCAAGCCGGTCGGCAGCGGCCACTCGTTCACCGCGATCGCCCGAGCCGAGGACCAGCGGGTCGATCTCACCGCGCTGGCCGGACCCGTCCGGGTCGATCCCGGGCGTCGGCTGATCACGGTACCCGGCGGGATCACCCTGCACGCGCTCAACGAGGCCCTCGCCGCGCACGGCCTGGCCCTGGCCAACCTCGGCGACATCGACGCGCAGACCATCGCCGGGGCGATCTCCACCGGCACCCACGGCACCGGCGCCGGCTTCGGCTGCCTCTCCACGTTCGTCGCCGGACTGACCCTGGTGACCGGCACCGGCGAACTGCTGCAGTGCTCCGCCGACCGGCACCCGGACGTCTTCGCGGCGGCCCGGGTCGGGCTCGGCGCCCTCGGCGTGATCGTCGAGGTGACCCTGAACTGCGTCGACGCCTTCGTGCTGCGCGCCGACGAACGCCCCGCCCCGCTCGTCGAGGTACTCGCCGGGCTCCCCGAACTGGTCACCGGGAACGACCACTTCGAGTTCTACTGGTTCCCGTACACCGACCGGGTGCAGGTGAAGGTCAACAACCGGGTACCCGTCGACGACCAGCCGCTGCGCCGGTTCCGCAGCTGGCTGGACGACGACTTCCTGGCCAACAGCGTCTTCGCCGGAGCCTGCCGGCTCGGCCGGGCCGCCCCGGCACTGGTGCCGACCATCTCCGCCGTCTCCGCCCGGGCACTCACCGCACGCAGCTACACCGCCCGCTCCGACCGGGTCTTCTGCACTCCGCGACGGGTCCGCTTCGAGGAGATGGAGTACGCGCTGCCCCGGGCCGCCCTGCCCGAGGCGCTGGCCGGGCTGCGCCGGGTGATCGACGAGCTGCCGTTCCGGGTACTCTTCCCGGTCGAGGTCCGGTTCACCGCCCCGGACGACATCTGGCTCTCGCACGGCCACGGGCGCGAGTCGGCGTACGTGGCGATCCACCAGTACGCCGGGATGCCGGCCGAGCCGTACTTCCGGGCCTTCGAACGGGTCGCCGCCGGGCTGGGCGGCCGGCCGCACTGGGGCAAGCTGCACTACCGGGACGCCGGGTCGCTGCGGCCGGCGTACCCCCGGTTCGACGACTTCCTGGCGGTCCGGGACCGGCTCGACCCGGACCGGATCTTCGCGAACTCCTACACCGAGCAGGTGCTCGGCGCCTGAGGTCCGTCCAGGCCCCGGCGGGCGGAATTCGTTCGAGCCGGCCGGTGGCAATGCCGTATACAGGCCCGGTGAACAGCAGCAGCCTGCCCCGGATGCGGCCGTACACCGACGGCGACCTGCCCCGGCTCGTGGAGACCTTCGCCGGCTGGATCGCCGAGGCCGGCAGCTGCGGGTACGACCACGTCGGCGAGGTGCCGCACCGGATCTACGAGAACCTGCGCGGGAAACCGATCGCGGAGCTTGTCCAGCTCTGGGAGCTCGGGGACGAGATCGTCGGGCTGGCGGTCAACCTGCGCTTCGGCGCCGCCTTCGACGTCTTCTGCGCACCCGCGCTGCGCGGCGGCGGGGCCGAGCTGGCGATGCTGCGTACGGCGTACCAGACCACCGCCCGGACGATGACCGCCGACCGGACCGCCGAGCCGTACGTGCTCACCGACGTCTTCGACTGCGACAGCACCCGGATCCAGCTGCTCAACGGGCTCGGCTTCACCAGGTTCCGCACCTGGGACGACGTGACCGTCCGGGACCTCACCGACCCGGTCGCCGAGCCGGCCCCGCCGGACGGCTTCGTACTGCGTACCGCCCGGCCGGGCGACGCCGACCAGCTCGCGGCGGCCCGCAACTCGGCCTTCGAGGCGGACTGGACCGGGCAGCTCTACCGGTCGGCGGTGATGACCCGACCCGGTTACGCCGCCGAGTGGGAGATCGTCGCCGAGGCGCCGGACGGCCGGATAGCCGCCTTCGCCGTCTGCTGGCTGGACGGGCGCAACCGGGTCGGGCACTTCGAGCCGGTCGGCACGCATCGGGACTTCCACCGGCGCGGGCTGGCCCGAGCGGTGATGCTGGCCGGGATGCACCGGATGCGGGCGGCCGGGATGGCGACGGCGACCGTAAACCACAACGCCGACAACCTGCCGGCCGCCAGGCTCTACACCTCGCTCGGCTTCCGCCGCGAACACCAGACGTACGGCTTCCGCCGCCCCCGCCCCTGAACCCAGAGCAAGATTCTTGTTGCCTGGTGGTCCGCCCGAGACCACAGCTCAACAAGAATCATGGCGCCCGGGGTGGGGTGGGGGGCTAGTCGGCTGGTTCGGCGGCTGCGGCCGTCGCCTTGCTCGGGGCGGCCTTCTTCGCCGGCGCCTTCTTCGCGGCCGTCGCCTTCGACGTCGTCGCCTTCTTGGCGGCGGTCTTCTTGGCGGTCGTCTTCTTCGCCGCCGCCGTCTTCTTCGCCGTCGTCTTCTTCGCCGCCGAGCCGTCGCCGGTCGCCTTGGCCGCCGTCTTCTTGGCGGTCGTCTTCTTCGCCGCCCGCTTGCGCGGCGCCGGACCCTTGGCCCGTTTCTCCGCCAGCATCTCCGACGCCTCCTCCAGGGTCAGCGCCTCCGGAGTCTGGCCGCGCCGCAGCGACGCATTGGTCTCGCCGTCGGTGACGTACGGCCCGAACCGGCCGTCCTTGATCACCAGCGGCTTCTCGGTCAGCGGGTCGGCACCCATCTCCCGCAGCGGCGGGGCGGCCGCCCGGCGCTGCCGGGTCTTCGGCGCCGCCAGCAGGGCCAGCGCCTCGTCCAGGGTGACGGTGAAGAGCTGCTCCTCCGACTCCAGCGAGCGAAACTCGTCGCCGCGCTTGACGTACGGGCCGTAGCGGCCGTTCGCGGCCAGCACCTCGGCACCGTCCGGCCCGACCCCGACCACCCGGGGCAGGGTGAGCAGGCGCAGCGCCTCCGACATGGTCAGCGAATCCGGGGACTGGGTGCGCAGCAGCGACGCCTTGCGCTCGCCGCTGGAGACGTAGGGGCCGAACCGGCCGGACTTGAGCACGATCGGCTCGCCGGTCTCCGGGTGCTCGCCGAGCTTGCGCTCGCCGCCACCGCCGAGGAACAGCTCGTGCACCTTCTCCGGGGTCAGCTCGTCCGGCGCCAGCCCGTCCGGGATCGGTGCCCGGTCGCCGCTCGCCGCCGCGTCCTCGGGCGGGCCGCCGTCGCCGGTGTCCCGGGCAGCCGGGGCGGCCGGCTCCGCACCGGGCAGGCTCCGTTGCAGGTACGGCCCGTAGCGGCCGACCCGGACGACGACGTCGCGCCCCTCGTCGTCCCGGAACAGCGGGATCGAGTTGACGCTGCGCGCGTCGATCTCGCTCAGGTTCTCGGTGACCATCTTCTTCAGCCCGCCGGACCGGGCCACCGACTGGTCCCCGCCCATCTCGCTGCCGAAGTAGAACGAGGTCAGGAAGTCCACCGCCGCGTGGTCGCCACCGGCGATCTCGTCCAGCTCGTTCTCCATCGCGGCGGTGAAGTTGTAGTCGACGAGCCGGGGGTAGTGCCGTTCCAGCAGGCCGACCACGGCGAAGGCCAGGAAGGACGGGATCAGCGCCTGGCCGCGCTTGAAGACGTACCCCCGGTCCTGGATCGTCGCCATGATCGAGGCGTACGTCGACGGGCGGCCGATGCCCAGCTCCTCCAGCGACTTCACCAGCGACGCCTCGGTGTACCGGGACGGCGGCTGGGTGTGGTGGCCGGTCGGGGCGAGTTCCTCGGCGGTCAGCGGCTGGTCCCTGACCAGGTTCGGCAGCCGCCGTTCGGCGTCCTCGGCCTCGGCGTTCTCGTCGTCGGACGACTCCACGTACGCCCGCAGGAAGCCCGGCTCGGTGATGGTCTTGCCGGTGGCGCCGAAGTCGGCCTCCTCGCCCGCGCTGGAGACCGCCCGGATCCGCACCGAGACGCTGGAGCCGACCGCGTCGGTCATCTGGGAGGCGATGGTCCGCCGCCAGATCAGCTCGTAGAGCCGGAACTCCTCGGCGGAGAGTTCGTTGGCCAGCTCACCCGGGGTCCGGAAGTTGTCCCCGGCGGGGCGGATCGCCTCGTGCGCCTCCTGGGCGTTCTTCACCTTGCCGGTGTAGCGGCGCGGCTCCGGCGGCACGTTCCGCTCGCCGTAGAGCTCGGCGATCTGCCGGCGGGCGGCCGCGATGGCCGTCTCCGACAGGTTGACCGAGTCGGTACGCATGTAGGTGATGTAGCCGTTCTCGTAGAGCCGCTGCGCGGTGCGCATCGTCTGCTGCGAGGAGAAGCGCAGCTTGCGGGCCGCCTCCTGCTGGAGCGTCGAGGTGATGAACGGCGCGTAGGGGCGGCGCCGGTAGGGCTTCTCGTCGACCCGGGTCACCGTGAACGGGCGGCCGTCGAGACGGGCGGCCAGGCCACGGGCACCCGCCTCGTCGAGGTGGGTCACCCCGGCACCCGGCTTCACCTGGCCGGTGGTCGGCTCGAAGTCCTTGCCGGTGGCGATCCGGTCGCCGTCCAGCGCGACCAGGGTGGCGGAGAAGCTGCGCGGCCCGTCGGCGGCTCCCTGCACGCCGAGGGTGGCCAGGATGTCCCAGTACTCCGCGCTGCGGAACGCCATCCGCTGCCGCTCGCGTTCGACGACGATCCGGGTGGCGACCGACTGGACCCGGCCGGCGGAGAGCCCGGAGCGGACCTTGCGCCACAGCACCGGGGAGACCTCGTAGCCGTAGAGCCGGTCCAGGATCCGTCGGGCCTCCTGGGCGTCGACCAGGTCGCGGTCGATCTCGCGCGGGTTCGCCACCGCCGCCTGGATGGCCTGCCGGGTGATCTCGTGGAAGACCATCCGCTTGACCGGCACCTTGGGCTTGAGCGTCTCGACCAGGTGCCAGGCGATGGCCTCGCCCTCGCGGTCCTCGTCGGTGGCGAGGAAGACCTCGTCCACCTCCTTGGCCAGCCGGGTCAGCTTGGTGATCTGCTGCTTGCGGTCCGGGGAGACGACGTAGAGGGCGGCGAACCCGTTGTCGACGTCGACGCCGAGCCGGGCCCACGGCTCGCCCTTGTATTTCGCGGGCACGTCGTCGGCGTTGCGCGGCAGGTCACGGACGTGGCCCAGGCTGGCCTCGACGACGTACCCCGGGCCGAGATAGCCCGAGATCGTCTTGGCCTTCGCCGGTGACTCGACGATGACCAGACGGGTGCTCCTGGCGTTGCTCGGCACGGCTCTCCTGACCTCACTCACGATCTTTCCCCCTGCGGACCGCCCTGTCCGCGCTCGCCGCCGGGGCCTCGCCGGCCGCCCGGTGGCCAGACGTCCAACGTAACGCGCGCCCCGACCGCGCAGTTGCGCGGCCCGATAAGAGCACCGCTACGCTGCGGTGACACCGGGTGCAACAACGCGGGACGGGCGGTCATGCCGGACGGCGACACGGTACACCCACCGAGTATCCGTGCGGGACCAACCGGACGGATCACGCCCCGCTCAGGGGCGCGTTAACCGGATCAATCGAACAAATCTGACTTCCGGCTGTCCGGGATACGACAGCGGTCGATCCCTCGCGGCCACCACCGGCGGTCACCGACGCGGGGTACTCAGCACCCTACCGACGCACGGTACTCAGGACCCGCCGCCGGGCCACCGGCTCGGCGGCGCGGTCGGCGGCCGGTCACCCACCAGCTCCGCCAGCCGGGCGAGCCGCCGCCGGCCGGTGATCCGGTACGCCGGACCGCCCGCCCCGGCGTCCAGCAGTACCGCCGGCAGGCCGACGGCGGCCAGCGCCGCGCCGACCGGCTCCCAGCACGCCTCGTCGGCGGCACCGAGCCGGAGGACGAAGCCGAGCGGCTCGGGAGTACCCGCCGCAGCCGCCCAGAGCCGCAGCCGGGGACCGGTCAGGAAGAAGTTGGCCGGCGGGCGCTTGGCGGTGCCGCGCAGCCAGCTCGCCGCCAGCGGGGCGAGCAGGGTGCTGTAGGAGGTCTGCACCCCGTGCTGCTCCGCCACCCGGCCGAGCCAGCTCGCGGTCAGCCCCCGCCGGGCCAGCTCGGCGACGAGTACGTGCACCCGCCAGGCGGCGTCCACCACGATTGTGACCCGGGCGGTACCACCCATCCGGACCAGCTCGCCCGGCCCGGCCAGCAGCCCGGCGAGGTCACCGACGGACGGATCGGCCGCCTCCACCCCGAACAGCGAAAGCTGACGTACCGGCGGCCCGGCCGGAGCGGGGGCATCCGGCCCCGGCGCTGACGCATTCGGCTCCAGGGCTTGGGCATCCGGTTCCGGGGCTGGGACATCCGGTTCCGGGGCTGGGACATCCGGTTCCGGGGCTGGGACATCAGGTTCCGCTGCCGGTCGCGGCGGCGGGTCGGGCGAGTCGAAGAGTGGGTCGGACAGCTCAGGGACCAGGTCGGACAGGTCAGGGACCGGGCCGGGCGACTCGGCGACCGCGCCGGCCGGGTCGGGCGACTCGGCCGGTACGGGCGGGACGGGCGGGGTCAGCGACACTCCGGAACCTCGTCGAAGGCCCGCTTCAACTCCACCGAGTCCAGCTCGCTGGTGTCGAGCGAACTGGCGTCGTACTCCTTGTTCAGGGTGTCGACCGCGATCTTGACGCCGTCGTAGAACTCGCCGGCCTGCTCGGTGCCGAGCGCCTCGATCGTCGCGCCGGCCCGGCCGTAGGCGTCCCGGACGGCGGTCAGCGAGGCGACGAAACCCCTGGAGACCGCCGCACCCTTCTCCGTGTCCGGTACGCCGGCCGCCTCGACCTTCCGCCGGGCGGTCTCGCTGGCCTGTTCGGCACCCCGGAGCAACCGGACCAGGTTCTCCTTGGCCTGCGCCGGACTCGTCTGCGCGGTCATCTGCTGCTGGGTGCTCCGGGTCAGCGTCCCGATCTCGGCCCGCCACGGGGCCAGTGCCGCGCAGACCGCGGCGGCCCAGGCCTGCGGGGTGGGTCCTCCGGCGCAGCCCCCGAGGAGCAGGGCGATCGTGCACAGGGCCGCCGTGAATTTTCCGGCGGATGCCGTGCGGGGGGTACGCATGCGTTGCAGCGTACGGGTTGGAGCGGGCTTCGCGAGGGGGGTAATCGGCCGAGCCGCCCCCGACCCGAGGTCGGAACCCCCGGGTCGGACGGTGCCGCCGCCTCGGTCACGGCGCCGACCGGCAGGGTCGCGCGACGCGTTCGTGGTCGCCCCGGTGCGACAGCCGGCCGCCAGGCTGCCGGAGAACGGGCTGCCGGAGAACGGGTCCGGGCCCGTCGCCTGCGCGACGGGCCCGGACCGGACAGGCACCCTGGTCAGGCGTTGACGGTCTGCGGCTGCTGGTCGGAGCTGCCGCTGCCGGCGCCGCCGGTGTCCGAGTCGGAGTCCGACATGGCCACCGGCTTGCGCTTGCTGAACAGCACCGCCACCACGATGATCAGCACGGCGACGACCGCCACCCCGATCCGCAGCGCGGTGTTGGCGTCGTCGCCGACGCTCCAGGCCACCACGGCCGGGGCGATCAGCAGCGAGACCAGGTTCATCACCTTGATCAGCGGGTTGATCGCCGGCCCGGCGGTGTCCTTGAACGGGTCACCGACGGTGTCGCCGATCACGGTGGCCGCGTGCGCGTCCGAGCCCTTGCCGCCGAACGCGCCGTCCTCGACCAGCTTCTTGCTGTTGTCCCAGGCGCCACCCGAGTTGGCCAGGAAGACCGCCATCAGGGTGCCGGTCCCGATGGCACCGGCCAGGTACGCGGCCAGCGCACCCGGGCCGAGCCCGAAACCGACAGCGATCGGCGCCAGGATGGCGAGCAGCCCCGGGGTCATCAGCTCGCGCTGGGCGTCCCGGGTGCAGATGTCGACCACCTTGCCGTACTCCGGCCGCTGGCTGTAGTCCATGATCCCGGGCAGCTCCCTGAACTGCCGGCGTACCTCCATCACCACGGCACCGGCCGAGCGGGAGACCGCGTTGATGGCCAGACCGGAGAAGAGGAAGACCACCGCGGCACCGACGATCAGGCCCACCAGGTTGCGCGGGTTGGCCACGTTGAGCAGCCCGTCGATCGACAGGTCGGAACCCGCGTCCCGGAGGGCCACGGCCAGCGTGTCGGTGTACGACCCGAAGAGCGCGGTGGCGGCGAGTACCGCCGTGGCGATCGCGATGCCCTTGGTGATCGCCTTGGTGGTGTTGCCGACCGCGTCCAGCTCGGTGAGGGTGCGCGCCCCCTGCTCGTCGATGTCGCCGGACATCTCGGCGATGCCCTGCGCGTTGTCCGAGATCGGACCGAAGGTGTCCATCGCGACGATCACGCCGACCGTGGTGAGCAGACCGGTACCGGCCAGCGCCACCGCGAAGAGCGAGAGGGTGAGCGAGCCGCCACCGAGCAGGAACGCCCCGAAGACCCCGGCGCCGATCAACAGCGCCGAGTAGACCGCCGACTCCAGGCCGACGCTGATCCCGGCCAGTACCACGGTGGCGGGGCCGGTAAGCGACGACTTGCCGATGTCCTGCACCGGGCGCCGGTTGGTCTCCGTGAAATAGCCGGTCAGCGCCTGGATGGCGGCGGCCAGCACGATGCCGATCACCACGGCGCCGATGGCGAGGATCCGCGGGTCGATCGGGTCGGACGCGTCCTCGGCGAGGCCGAGCCTGGTCCGCCAGTCGGCACCGAGCAGGTCGGCCCAGGTGGCGGGCAGGTAGACGAAGGACATCACCGCGACCAGGATCGCCGAGACCACCGCGGAGGCGTAGAACGCCCGGTTGATCGCGGTGAGCCCGGACCGGTCGCCGGCCCGCAGCCGGGTGATGAAGACGCCGAGGATGGCGATCAGCACACCGATGGTGGAGACGATCAGCGGGAAGACCAGGCCCTGCTCGCCGAAGGCGGCCCGGCCGAGGATCAGCGCGGCGACCAGGGTCACGGCGTACGACTCGAAGAGGTCGGCGGCCATGCCGGCACAGTCACCGACGTTGTCGCCCACGTTGTCGGCGATGGTCGCCGCGTTGCGTGGGTCGTCCTCGGGGATGCCCTGCTCGACCTTGCCGACCAGGTCGGCGCCGACGTCGGCGGCCTTGGTGAAGATGCCGCCGCCGACCCGCATGAACATGGCGAGCAGCGCGGCACCGAAGCCGAAGCCCTCCAGCACGGTCGGCGCGTCGCCCTTGTAGATCAGGACGACCGCCGCCGCCCCGACCAGGCCGAGGCCGACGGTGAGGAAGCCGACGACGCCACCGGTGCGGAACGCGATCTGCATCGCCGCTTCCCGGCCGCCCTGGTGCTCGCGGGCGGCGGCCGCGACCCGCAGGTTGGCCCGGGTGGCCAGGGCCATGCCGGCGCCGCCGATGAACGCGCTGAACAGGGCGCCGACCACGAAGAAGCCCGATCGGCCGATCTTCACCAGCGTCTCGTTGCCGTCGGTGTCGTGCACCGGCAGCAGGAAGAGCAGGATCACCGCGACCACGACGAATATGCCGAGGGTGCGGAACTGCCGCAGCAGGTAGGCCGAGGCCCCCTCCTGGACGGCCCCCGCGATCTCCTGCATCTTCTCGGTGCCCTTGCCGGTCGACAGCACGGCCTTGGTCAGCGCAGCGGCGAAGCCGAGCGCCACCAGGGCGATGACTGCCGCGACGACGACATACGAGAGGTTCTCGCCGCCGAGGGACAGCCCGCCACTGTCAGCGGCCCAATAGTGGGACATCTATGTCCTCCTGTACCGAACACTCGCGCCGGGCTGGCGGACGAACCGGCCCGACGTCTCCACGCTGGAGCGACAATTCGCAAGCATTCCGCCGGCCGGCGATCCCCGCGACCGGCGTTGCTCCCCCCACCCACAGGAGCGGGACCAGCACACTTGCTGATAACCCCGGGTACTCTAGCGGTCCGTGGTGTTGGAGGTCACAACCAGGACCCGCCCGGTCACGATGATCTTCGTCGCTGTGTTAGCTCGACGGGTGGTGTAAGGGGTGACCCGGCCGGCGGCGGAGCTACCGCCCGAGCGGCCAGGCCATCCGCACCTCGGTGCCGATCCCCTCTTCCACGGGACGCACCTGAAGATCCTCGACAAAGCCCGCGAGCAGGGCGAACCCGACACCCACCGTCAGCGCCTCGTCGGTGAGCGACTCGTCGGCCAACTCGTCCGGCGGCAGCGCGGCAAGCCCCAGCCCGGCCTCGATCGGCGCCCGGTCGATCACCCGCACCGTGTACGCGGGACTGTCGGACATCTCGACGAGCACCAGGTCGCCGAGCCCGTACTGCCGGTGCAGGGCGACCGCGCGGGCACACGCCTCGCCGATCGCCAGCCGTACCTCGTCGAGCAGTTCCTCGGCCACGCCGGCCCGCCGGGCCACCGCGACGCCGACCAGCCGGGCGGTGCGCACGTGCACCGGTGCAGGGGTGAAGGAGAGCCTGACCTGCGACATCACGCGTCGACCGTCGAGATCGGGCCTGGGTACGTCGACATCAGGCATCGGCACCGGAGGAGTCGGCCGGCGCGGTGGCGGCGTCCAGCGTCGGGTAGATCGGGAACACCTGGTCCAGCGCGGTGATCCGGAAGATCTTGAGCAGCGGCTCCTTGTCGCAGATCAGCCCGAAGGTCCCGCCGACCGGACGCAGCCGCTTGAGCGCCCCCACGAGCACACCGAGTCCGGTCGAGTCGAGGAAGTCCACCCGACCCAGGTCGACGACGATCGCCCGGGCCCCGCCGTCGATCAACTCGACCAGCCGCTCGCGCAGTCTCGGTGCGGTGTAGACGTCGACCTCGCCGCCGACCTCCAACACCGTGTACTCACCGATGGTGCGGGTCGTCAGCGACAGATCCATCAGTCCTCCTCTGACCGGCCAGGAACGCTCCTGGGCATCTAACCATCGACCAGCGGACCGCGCACCGAAGGCGGACCGACGCCACCCGGCCTTCCGACGCACGTACGAGAGTGCGAGAGTGCAGGGCGTGACGTTTCCAGCAACAGTATCGGCCGGTGCCGGCGGCGGGGACGCCCGCCCGACCGGTCGCCCCGGCGCGGGCGAGCTGCTGGACCTGCTGCGCGGCCGGGCGCACGCCGGCAGCACCGGCACCGGCACCGGCACCGGCGGCATCGGCGCGGTCGGGGTGGCCGGGGCGGCCGGCACGGTGGTCGGTCCGGTCACGCACGTCGAGCGGTTGCCGGCGCGTACCGGCACGGCCGTCGACTGGCCGGAATGGGTGCCGGCGGAACTGCGCGCGGCCCTCGCCGGGCAGGGCGTGGTCGCGCCGTGGCGGCACCAGGCCGAGGCCGCCGGACACGCGTACGCCGGCCGGAACGTGGTGGTCGCCACCGGCACCGCCTCCGGAAAGTCCCTCGGGTACCAGCTCCCGGCGCTGGCCACGCTGCTCGCCGACCCCCGGGCCACGGTGCTCTACCTGGCCCCGACCAAGGCCCTCGCCGCCGACCAGCTCCGGGCCGTCGCCGCACTCGACCTCGACGGGGTACGCCCGGCCTGCTACGACGGCGACACCCCGCGCGCCGAACGGGACTGGATCCGAGCGCACTCCAGGTTCGTGCTGACCAACCCGGACATGCTGCACCACGGCATCCTGCCGGGGCACGCGAAGTGGTCCGCCTTCCTGCGCCGGCTGGCGTTCGTGGTGGTCGACGAGTGCCACACCTACCGGGGTGTGTTCGGGTCGCACGTGGCACACGTACTGCGCCGGCTGCGGCGGCAGGCGGCACGCTATCCGCGTACCCCGAGGTCGTCGGTGCCGGGGCAGCGGAGCGGGACCGGCGGTGGCGGGTCGGCGCCGGACGGGCCGGTCTTCGTACTGGCCTCGGCGACCTCGGGCGACCCGGCGGCGGCGGCCGGGCGGCTGACCGGGCTGCCGGTCACGGCGGTCACCGAGGACACCGCGCCGCGCGGCGGGCTGACCTTCGCGCTCTGGGAGCCGCCACTGCTCCCACCGTCGTCGCCGCCGCCGGGCAGGACGGCCCCGTCGTCGTCGCCGGACAGGACGGCCCCGTCGTCGTCGGGCAGGACGGCCCCGTCGTCGTCGCCGGACAGGACGGCCCCGTCGTCGTCGGGCAGGACGGCCCCGTCGTCGTCGCCGGGCGGGGCGGCGCCGGCCGGCCTCGCCGAGCCGGTGCTGGTAGGTCCCGGGACCGACGCCGGGCTCGACGGCGCTCCGGTGCGCCGGTCCGCGCTGCGGGAGACCGCCGACCTGCTCAGCGACACGGTCGCGGCCGGAGTCCGGACGCTGGCCTTCGTCAAGTCCCGGCGCGGGGCCGAGCTGATCGCCACCACCGCCCGGCGCTCGCTGGACGAGGCCGTCCCCGGGCTGGGCAGCCGGGTCGCCGCCTACCGGTCGGGCTACCTGCGCGAGGAGCGCCGCTCGCTGGAACAGGCGCTGCTCGGCGGCGAGTTGCTCGGGCTCGCCTCGACCAGCGCGCTGGAACTCGGCGTCGACCTGGTCGGGCTGGACGCCGTGCTGATCTGCGGTTACCCGGGCACCCGGGCCTCGCTCTGGCAGCAGGCCGGCCGGGCCGGGCGCTCCGGGCGGGAGGCGCTGGCCGTACTCGTCGCCCGGGACGACCCGCTGGACACCTACCTGGTACACCACCCGGAGGCGCTGTTCGGCCGGCCGGTCGAGGCGACGGTGCTCGACCCGGCCAACCCGTACGTGCTGGGGCCGCAACTGGCCTGCGCGGCTGCCGAGTCCCCGCTCACCCCGGCCGACCTGGAACTCTTCGGCGAAGGGGCGAAGGAGGCGGTCGAGGCGCTGGTGGCCGCCGGTGCCCTCCGCTCCCGCCCGACCGGCTGGTACTGGCGGCACGTCGGGCGGCCGGAGGTGGACCTGCGCGGCACCGGCGGTACGCCGGTGGACGTGGTCGAGGCGTCGACCGGCCGGCTGCTCGGCACGGTCGACCCGGCGTCGGCGCACTTCCAGGTCCACCCCGGCGCGGTCTACCTGCACCAGGGCGTCTCGTACGTGGTGGACGACCTCGACCTCGACGGCGGCTGCGCGCTGGTGCACGCCGAGGAGCCGGACTGGTCCACCCATCCCCGGGACGTCACCTCGCTGTCGGTCGTCTCGGTCCGCTCCTATCTCGACGCCGGACCGGTCGGGATGTTCCTCGGCGAGGTCGACGTGACCAGCCAGGTGGTGTCGTACCAGCGCCGCCGGCTCGCCTCCGGCGAGGTACTGGCCACCCTGCCGCTGGACCTGCCCGCCCGGGAACTGCGTACCGTCGCGGTCTGGTTCACCGTGTCGCCGGAGTCGCTGATGGCGGCCGGGGTGGAGGCGGCCGAGATGCCGGGGGCGCTGCACGCCGCCGAGCACGCCGCGATCGGGCTGCTGCCGCTGGTCGCCACCTGCGACCGCTGGGACATCGGCGGACTGTCGACGGCGAACCATCCGGACACCGAGGCGCCGACGGTCTTCGTCTACGACGGGCACCCGGGCGGCGCCGGTTTCGCCGAGCGGGCGTACCGGGCGGCGTCGGCGTGGCTCACCGCGACCCGGGACGCGATCGTCGAATGCGGCTGCGAGACCGGCTGCCCGTCCTGCGTACAGTCGCCGAAGTGCGGGAACGGCAACAACCCGCTGGCCAAACCGGAGGCGGTCCGGGTGCTCGACGTGGTGCTGGCCAACCTGGCCAAGGTGGCTCCGGCGGACCCGGACGACCTAACCACGGTCGCTCCGGCGGACCCCGAGGAGTCCGGTCCGAGGACCGATCGCGGATAGTCGGTATTCGCACGCATGGATCGATGTGGATCTGGTTAAGTTACGCTGGGAGCGCTTCCACAGATCCGCTGAGGAGGACGTCGTGGCCGACACCATCGCCGAGACCGTCGAACTGCTGTACACCATCGACCAGGCACATCTGACCGTCGACCAGCAGATCGCGCTCTCGCAGGCGTATGCGGCACTGGCCCAGGCCGAGCGTCTGGACCAGATCCACCAGATGCTGCACAGCATCCACCAGGTGCTGAACAGCTGGGTGGTACGCCGGGCGTCCGAGGGCGGCCTCCGCTGATCACCACGGCCTCGGTTGGGGCGTGAATCCGTCTAGCCGAGGGACCTGCGGCATCCGCCGGGGGTATCCGGAGGAGCCCTGCCGGCGGGTCATCGGCTGGCGCTGGACGATCCGGCCCATAGGCGTGCACCGATCACATTCGGGCGAAGTCGCAGGCTCCGTCACGGCATTGACACACACGAATCTCCATACGTAGAGTTTGTCGGCACTCACCTCGCGTTATCGCCACGCCGTCACCTCTCCGTCCCGCCGACCGGGTCAGGTCGCCCGCCGCTGGCCCGCCGACCGGTCCGTCCCGAAGGCAGGTCGTCGCCGTGTCCATCCCCGTCAGCACCGCGTCCGGTCGGCCCGGCCCCGGCCACCGCACAGCCGGCGACAGCACAGCCCACCCACGACCAGCCGGCGACAGCACAGCCCACCCACGACCAGCCGGCGACAGCACAGCCCACCCACGCGCAGCCGGCAGCCGTCGGTGCGCCCTGATCGCCGCCGGCCTGGCGCTGGTCATCAGCGCCGGTCTCACGGTCGCCCTACCCTCGGCCGCTGTCGGCAGCGACGCTTCGGTCGCTTCGGTCGCCGGCGCCCTGGACGCGCGGCCGGATCGGGCCCCCTCGGCGGTGGCACAGGCGGCACCACTCTTCGGTGACGACTTCGAGGACAGCGATGCCGCCGGCTGGTCGACCACCGGCGGACGGTGGTCGGTCGGCTCGGACGCCACACGGGTTTACCGGCAGAGTTCCGGCACCCCCGCCGCGAGCGCCCGGACCGGTGACTCCGGCTGGACCGACTACACGCTCAGCGTGCAGGTCAGGCCGATCGCGTTGAGCAGGGCACGCTCCTCGATCGGGCTGCTGGCCCGGGTCCAGTCCACCACCAACCACTACTACCTGAACATCCGTGGGAACGGACTGCTCGAACTGGGCAAACTCGTCTCCGGTCGGACCACCGTGCTCGGCACCGCACCGGCGACACCGGCGATCGGGGGCTGGCAGACGCTACGGCTCGCCCTCCGGGGCAACCAACTGGTCGGGCAGCTCGGAAGCGCTTCGGTCACCGCCGTCGACAGCCAGTTCGCCCAGGGCCGGATCGGCCTTGCCACCAGCTACGCCACCAGTTGGTTCGACGACGTACTCGTCGAACCGTCGGCTCCGGACATCCGGCCGCCGAGCGCTCCCGGACAGCCGCAGGTGCTCTCGGTGGAACCAGGCCAGGTCACTCTCACCTGGCCGGCGTCGACCGACGACGTCGGGGTGACGCAGTACTACGTCTACCAGGGCGACCAGTTCTATTCGCAGTACCTGGCCCGGGTCGTACCGGACAACACGCCGTTGACCCTGCAACTCGGCCCCACGGCTGCAACCACGCATTTCTCGGTCACCGCCCGGGACGCGGCCGGCAACATCTCGGCCTTCTCGCCCCGGGCGCTCGTCCCCCAGCCGCCGAGCTTCCCGCGTAGCGGCAACGACACCGTCCCGCCCAGCCCACCGGGAAACCCGGTGGTCACCGCCGTCACTCCGAACGGATACCAGGTGACCTGGGAACCGGCAACGGACAACATCGGGGTGATCGAATATCACGTCTACCACGTGTTCGCGATCGACGAGGTCCGGATCGCCGCCAAGGTCACCACGAACTCCGCGGTGTTCATGCCACGCGGCGGCTACGAGACGATCCGGGTCGTCGCCTACGACGCCTCGTGGAACAGCAGCAGCAGCGCCCACGTGCCACTCGGTCCACCCCCGACGCCCCCTGTCACGCCTCCGGTGACCCGGTAGGGCCGGCGTGCTGGAGGCGACCGGACGACCGGCGGTCGGATGCCGCTTCGAGGGTGGGCAGACGTCGCTGTGACGCGCCGATCTGCGCTCGCGGGGTGATACTCGAACGGCTACCGTCGGCGGATGGCCACGCTCACCCGCCGGTACCGCTACGTCGGCCCCGCCGACATCCGGGCCGCGGTCCGGCCGGGATCCGGTGGCTACCGGGTCACCTGCCCGGGTGACTTCGTTCGCTGGGTGTCGTCGGTGGCCGAACCCGAGCTGGCGGAACCGGTCACCTACGTGGTCGACCTGGCCGGCGTGTTGCGGCTGGCGCCCCGGCGCAGTGAGCACGTCTCCTGCGCGGACGGGCAGGACGTACTCGCCGCCGGAGAGGTCGCATTCGAGCCCGAGCCCTCGGGTCGGTCCGCTGCCTCGTCCGGTCGGTGGGTCGTCGGTTACGTCTCCAACCAGTCGACCGGCTACTGCCCCGATCTCGACTCCTGGGCGGCGGTGGCCTCGGCGCTCGACCGCGCCGGCCTGCCACACCCGGACGGCTTCACCGCCGAGTTGGTATTCCGTCGCTGCCCCTACTGCGACCTGTGCAACGTGGTCCGGGACGGGGACTTCAGCTGCGTCGGCTGCGACGGTGAGCTGCCGCCACAGTGGAACGTCGACGGACGGTAGCCGAGCCGGGCTTGGCAGAGCTACCTCGTTCCGGACGAGGGCTTGCTTGTTCCGAACTAGGGCTCCCTCGTCTCGGATCGGGCCGGCTCGGGCCGTCACCCGGGCCACCCTGGTCATCCCGGGCAGCGGTTCGACCGTCACCTCGGCGGTGAGCTGGAGGTCGAGTCCGTCCAGGACGCAGCCGGTGATCCGGGCGCTGTTCGCGGCGGCGATGGCCGCAGCCCTGGCACATGCCTGCTCCCTACCTTCCAACGCGCGGGCGGCACCGGCGAGCGCACCGAGGTCCGCCGCGACCCGGGCCTGATGCCGGGCCACCCGGGCAGCACCGATCGCCGCGCCCGCGAGGCTGCACACCACCAGGACCAGCCCGACGGCGAGCAGCCACAGGGTCGCGCTGCCCCGATCGGACCGGCCGCCACGTCGGTTCGTCATGACGCCGGCTCCGGTACGCCCGGTCCGACCGTCATGACGCCGGCTCCGGCGTACCCGGCTCGACCGCCGCGACGCCGGCTCCGGCGTACCTGGCTCGACCGTCATGACGTTGGCTCCGGTGCGCCCGGCTCGACCGCCGCGACCGCGACCGCGCTCACCGTCAGTCGGGGCAAGCGCGCCCCGAGCGCACGCACCGGTGCCCGCACGGTGGCCACCACCTCCTCACCGCGTACGGAGACCGACACCGTCGCGCCCGGCGGTGCGGCCCGGAGACCGGCCGGTACTCCAGGGGCACCGCGGGAGGCAGCCACGGCCGCCTCCCGCGCGGCGTCCACGCACTGCCCTTTGGTGGTCACCGCGTTGACGGCGGTGAGCCCGGCGAGCAGTAACAACAGCAGCGCCGGCAGGCCGGCCGCCAACTCGGCCGTGAAGGAACCCCGATCGCGGTCGACCGGCCAGCGCCGACTCACGACAGGGCCCGGTCGATCACACTGGCCAACGCAGCCTGCACCCGCCCGGAGGTGAGTACCTTCAACAGGATCCCGGCGAAGGCGACGGCGGCGAGGGTGCCGACGGCGTACTCGGCGGTGTTCATCCCGGCGTCGCCACGGAGCCGGGCGGTCAACTTGCGCAGCATCAGGTTCCCTTCTCGAATCGTTCACAGCACGTCGCCGAGCACGGCGACGATCACCGGCACCAGGCCGGCGAGAATGAAGGCGGGCAGGAAACAGAGACCGAGCGGCAGCACGATCAGCACACCGGCCCGCCGGGCCGCCGCCTCGGCCCCGGTCACCCGGTCGGCACGCAGGTCGTCGGCGAGCCGGGTCAACGCCCCGGCCAGCGCCGCTCCGCTCGCCGAGGAGCGCACCGCCGCCGACCTGAGCCGCTCCGCACCCGGCACCGGTCCGACCCGCGTCCACGCCTCCTCGGGCGTACCGCCGAGTTGGAGAGTCCGGCCCACCTCGCCGAGGCGCTCGCCCAGCGGCCCGCCGAGCGCTTCGGCGACCGCACAGACGGCCCGGTCGGCAGGTGCGCCGGCCCGCAGCGCCGCCGCCAGCAGGTCGGCGGCGAGCGGCAGGTCGGCTGACTCGCGCAACCGGCGTCGCCGGACGGCGGCTGGTTCGAGCCGGCGGAGCAGCCGGTCGAGAACAACCGCGGTAGCGACCCCGAGCAGTACTCCGAGCCAGCCGCCGAGCAGGACGCAGCCGGCCAGCCCGGACAGCCCGGACACGAGCCGGACGAGATCGATCCGCCCCGACCGGACGAGATCCATCCGGCCCGACCAGCCCGGCAGGTTCTCGCCCGGACCGCTCCGGTGCGTCTGGGCGCCGTGCGATTCGCGGCCCGCCCATCCGGCTGCCCGGACGGGCGGGCCGGCCGTGCCGATCGCGCCGAGGCGCCGTCGGGCCGAGGCGCGGGCCGACATTCCGAGCATGGCCAGCAGCAGCGCGAGACCGGTCAGGACTCCCGGGATCAGGATCCGTGCCATCGTCAGCGCCCCGAGGCGGCGAGCCGGGTGAGTGCCGTCGCCGGATGCCGGCCGTGCGCCGAGCCGGAAACGTGCTGCCCCACCTCGCTGCCGGTCTCGTCGGTGCGGCCGGCATCGCTGAGTCGGCCAGCCCAGGCCAGGCCGGCGAGTTGCAGGACCAACGCCCCTACCGCGCAGGCGGCACCGAGCGGTGTGTGCAGCAGGATCGCCAGCGGGTCGACGCCGATGCCGTAACCCAACGCGATCCCGCCGGCCGGCAGTCCGGCCAACAGCCAGGCGGTGGCACGGGCTCCGGCCGCCTGCGCTCCGGCTGCGGCAAGCCCTCGATCCATTGCCCGCGCATCGGCCTCGATCCGTTCCAGCAGCTCGGCAAGGGGTGCACCGGTCTGCTCGGCGAGGCGTACCGCTGCCCGGGCGAGACCGAACAGTCGACCGGAGTCGTCGGCCACCGTCGTCCGGCCCGCCCCGCCGGATTCGGGCAGCCGAGTCGCACTGCCGGACCCGGGCAGCCGACTGACACTGCCGGACCCGGGCAGCCGAGTCGCACTGCCGGACCCGAGCATGAGGGTCGAGGGTGGCAGTCCGGCGCGGAGGTCGGCGGCGAGCCCGCAGAGTTCGTCGAGTTGACGGCGACGTAGTCGCTCGGCCGACCGGCGTGCTCGGCGACGCAGCAGGCCGCGTACCGCCAGGGCGGTGTAGGTGGCGACGGCGAGGGCGGCTACCGGACCACCGGCGAGGCCACCGGCGGCGCCGCCCAGAACAGCACCGGCGACAACGGCTGTCCACGGCGGCACGGAGGTGAGCAGTCGATCCAGCGCGTTCGGCCTGGACACCCCGGCATCGGTCCCGGGTGTCTCCCCTGGCGGGCCAGCCGACATCGAGCGCCGGACAGTCGCGGCATGGCGACCGCTGATCACCGCTCGACGCCGGGAACGAATCCGCCGCGCCGGCCAGCCGACCAGGATCACCACGCCGACCAGGCAGAGGGCCGCCAACCACCAGGGCGCCAGCCACCAGGTCGTCACGGCGTACCCCGGGTCAGCTCCCGCTGGCCGGCGGAGGGGTGCGGCCAGGGCCGGGATGTCGCCTCCAGCAGGGGTGGCAGCGGCACTCCGCGCTCGGCGATCAGCGCCGCCAGTGCCGGGGCGGCCGGCCCGAGTCCGCGATCCCGACGCCAGGCCGGTACGACGGTGACCAGCCGCTCCGGCCCCGCCGGCAGCATCAGGCAGACCGCCTCCAGCACGCGTCCCGTCGATCCACGGCGGACCTGGAGCAGCACCTGGAGCGCGGCGGCCACCTGGGCGTGCAGGGCCGGCCGGGGCAGCCCGCCGAGCAGACCCAGTGCCTCCAGTCGGGCCGGTACGTCCGCCGGAGCGTTGGCGTGCAGGGTGCCCGCCCCGCCGTCGTGTCCCGTGTTCAGCGCGGAGAGCAGGTCCACCACCTCGGCCCCCCGACACTCGCCCACCACCAGCCGGTCGGGGCGCATCCGCAGGGCCTGCCGCACCAGGTCACTCAGCCCGACCGAACCCGCACCCTCCACGTTGGACGTCCGGGCCTGGAGTCCGACGACGTGCGGATGCACCGGGCGCAGCTCGGCCGCGTCCTCGACCAGCACGATCCGTTCGGTCGGCGGCACCAGCCCGAGCAGCGTGTTCAGCAGGGTCGTCTTGCCCGATCCCGTGCCGCCGACCACCAGATAGGCGAGCCGGGCGGCGACCACCGCCGCCAGCAGCGTGGCGGCGCTGCCGGACAGGGTGCCGTGGCGCACCAGGTCGTCGAGGGTGAAGGGGTGCTGGCGGAAGGTACGCAACGACAGGTACGGCCCGCTGGTCGCCACCGGCGGCAGTACGGCGTGCAGCCGGGTGCCGTCCGGCAGACGCGCGTCGACGTACGGGCTGCCCTCGTCCAGCCGCCGGCCACACGCGGCGGCGAGCCGCTGGGCGAGTCGGCGTACCTCGTCGGGGCCGCCGAGCGGCACCGACACCGGGGACAGTCCGTTACCCCGGTCCACCCAGACCTCGGTGCCGTTCACCAGCACGTCGGTGACCCGGTCGTCGGCGAGCAGCGGCGTGAGCGGGCCGGCTCCGACCAGCTCGTGATGCACCCGGGTGGCCATCCGCAGCACGGTGGTGTCACCGAGGACGGCGGCACCGGGATCGGCGCGTACCGCCGCGACTACGGCCGCCGGGGTAACCGTCGTGCCCTCGGCGGCGAACCGGCGCCGGACCCGGGCGGCGAGTTCGTGCCTCATGACCCGACCGTCCCGGTGTGGCCTCGGCCGGTCATGATGTGGCCTCGGGCGGTCATCGTGCTTCGGCCGGTACACCGGCCGCTCCGGTCAGGTCGGTGACGATGCGCTGGCAGAGCGCGGCCAGCGGGCCCCGTCCGGCCGCCGCCGGGGCCTCGCCGCGTTCCAGGTTGCGGCAGAGCGCCGGCTCGGGCCGCAGCGTGCCGGCCAGTGGCAGGTCGAGGGCTCGGGCGACCTCCCGGGCCTTGAGCCGGCCCGGTGCCGGGCCACGGACGATGACCGACAGGTTGGCGCAGTGCAGCCCGGCGGCCGCGACCACCCGGGCCGCTGCCGCGGTGGCCCGCAACTCGGCGGGTACCAGCACGAACGTCTGGTCGGCCGTCTGGAGGGCGATGACCGCGGCGTCGTCGAGTTGCCGGGGCAGGTCGACGACGACGATGTCCCGGCCCCGCCGGCCGGCGTCCATGGTGGCCGCCATCGCCTCGGCGGGCAGCGCCAGCAGGTCACCGCGATCCCAGGAGAGCATCACCAGGTCGCCCCGGCTGGGCAGCGCCCGGACCAGCGCGGGAGCATCGACCCGGCCGTCCGCCTCGGTCAGCGCAGGCCAGCGTAGGCCCTCCAGCTGTTCCCAGCCGAGAACCAGGTCGAGGCCGCCGCCGAGCGGATCCGCGTCGACGAGCAGGGTGCGCAGGCCGCACCGGGCGGCGGTGATGGCGAGCCCGCCGGCCAGTACGCTCGCGCCCGCGCCGCCGCGCCCGCCGATCACCGCGACGATCCGGGCCGGACCGCCCACCGCACCTCGGCCGGTCAGGCTCTCGCCGAACCGGTCGACGAGCCAGGGCTCGGCCGCCGGCAGCACGGCGACGTGCTCGGCGCCGAGCAGCTCGGCCACCTCCCAGCCGCCGTCGCCCTCCCCCGAGCGGCCGACCAGCACCACCCGGGGCCGGCGGGGCAGCCTCGCCCGCAGGCACGCCTGCGCCTGGTCGGTGCCGACCACCACCAGTGGCGCGGCGGCCCAGCGGGACCGGGCCGACGCCGGGTCGGCGGCCACCTCCACCTCGCCGCCACCCGCCGCCGCGAGCCGGAGCAGTTCGTCGAGTAGCTCGTTGTCCGAGGTGACCACCAGGGGCAGACGCGGTCCGGAACGGACCGGGGTACGCGGTGGCATCACGTCCTCCTGTGCTGAGATCCGGCTCCAACGGGCGGTCCGGCTACCCGCACACCCTGGCGTCGGCGAACCTCGCCCCGAGCCCGGAAAGTCCGCGCTGTGGATAACTGGACCGGCTGTGGATAACGCCCGTCAGGTCAGTTGATCTGGTAGGCACGCGATTGGGCGCCCCCCCGGGGAACACCGCCGACCAGGCAATATTCGGAACCGACGGGGGTACCCGAGCGGGGCAGGCCGCGATCGTCACCCAGCGGCGAAAATCGGAGCGGCGAAATCGGCGAGGATCGGGGGAAGGAGCCGTCATGGCGCAGTCCGTGCGGATGACCTCGGTGGTGCTGGAACCGGCCGCGGCGGAACTGGCCCGGAAGACCGCGACCCCGCCGTACCCGTTCCAGCTCGGTCCGGAGCAGGGGCGGGTGCAGTTGGCCCAGATGCAGTCGGGCAGCATCCCCCGCCCGGAGGTGGACATCGAGGACATCATGGTGCCGGGCGGCCCGACCGGGCAGGTACCGGTGCGGATCGTCAAACCCCGCGGCGCCGGCCGGTTCGGCGGCGCGGGCGCTGGATTGGGGGAATGGCTCCGCTCCGCCGCGCAGGAGATGATGCGACCGCGCGGGATCGGCGGGATGCTGCCGGCGGTGCTCTACATCCACGGCGCGGGCTGGGTCTTCGGCGACTCCCTCACCCACGACCGGCTGATCCGCGAACTCGCGGTACAGGCCAACGCGGCGATCGTCTTCCCGGAGTACAGCCGGTCGCCGGAGGCGCGGTTCCCGATCGCGGTCGAGGAGTGCTACGCGGTGGCGCGGTGGCTGGCCGACCAGGGCGACGACCACGGTCTCGACCCGACCCGGCTCGCCATCGCGGGCGACTCGTCCGGCGGCAACCTGGCGACGGTCGTGACGATGCTGGCCGCGCAACGCGACGGCCCCCGCTTCGCCCGGCAGGTGCTGCTCTATCCGGTAACCGACGCCGACTTCGACACCGCGTCCTATCGCGAGTTCGGCACCGGCTACTACCTGGCCAGGGAACAGATGATGTGGTTCTGGGACCAGTACCTGCCGGACCGGGCCGAGCGCACGGACCCGACGGCGTCGCCGCTGCGGGCCAGGCCGGAGCAGCTCCGCGGCATGCCGCCGACCCTGGTCACCACGAACGAGGCGGACGTGCTGCGCGACGAGGGCGAGGCGTACGCGGCGAAACTGCGCCAGGCCGGCGTACCCGTGACCCAGGTCCGCTACCAGGGCACCGTGCACGACGTGGCGATGCTGGACGCGCTGGCCGACACCCAGGCCGCGCAGGCGGTCACCGCCCAGGCCGCGACGGCGCTGGCCCGCTCGCTGCACCACGAGTAGCGACGAAACGGGACCATCCGCCGCCGCGCGCGCCGTCGGGCACCGGCCCTGGATCCACGGGTACGGGAAGCGGCGCGCCGTACGGGCCACACACTCGTATGGTGACCTGGTGAAGACCCTCCACACGGCGTACCGCGTCTCGGACCTCGCCGCCTCGCTCCGCTTCTACACCGCGCTCGGGTACACGCTTGTCGGCCGGGTGGAGGTCGGGGAGGGCGTCAGTCTGACCGTCCTCAAGTTTCCGGAGGAGGAGTTCGTCACGTTGGAGCTGGTGCACCGGCCGGACGACGGGCCGGTGGACGTCGGCACCGGGTTCAGCCACCTCGTGATACAGGTCGACGACCTCGCCGGGACGGTGGACAGGCTGATCAAGTCGGGGCTCTGGCCCGGCCCGGTGGAACAGCCCGCCGGCCCGTACGGCCCGCAGACCTCCTGGCTCACCGACCCCGACGGCTACCGGATCGAGCTGGTGCAGTGGCCACCCGGGCACCCCGCCGGGATAACTGCCGCCGACTTCGGCGCGTAGCGGACGGCGAGTTTGTCGAACCTGGTGGCCACAGCCCGGTGACGTTTGAGGCGGTTGATGCCGCGCTCCACGGCGTGACGCTGCTTCTAGATCTCGGGGTCGAAAGCTGGTGGCCGACCGCCCTTGGAGCCCTTGGCCCGCCGGTGGGCGTCCTGGTCGGTCTTGCTCGGGATCGTCGCGGCGATGCCACGCTGCCGTAGATAGGAACGGTTGGCCCTGGATGTGTACGCCTTGTCGGCCAGGACCCGGTCCGGGCGGGTCCTCGGGCGGCCGGTGGCCAGGCGGGGTACGCGGATGGCGGCCAGGACCGGGACGAACTGCGGGCTGTCGCCGCGCTGTCCGGCGGTCAGCACGATGGCGAGGGGTTTCTGTCCCTGCTCACACGCCAGGTGCAGCTTCGTGGTCAACCCGCCGCGAGAACGCCCCAGGGCGTGATCGTCCGGCTCGATGCTGACGCCGCCCGGTGGTTCGGCCTGCAGAGCCCCCTTTTCCTCGCTCCGGCGGCGTGCTGGTGGGCTCGGGCGGTGGTCGAGTCCACCGACACGTCCCAGGTGATCTGACCGGCGGCGTCGGCACGCGCCTGCAACGCGGTGAGGATCCGCTGCCAGGTCCCGTTGCGCTGCCAACGTCGGAACAGGGCGTACACCGCCGACCAGGACCCGTACTGGGGCGGCACGTCCCGCCATGGGGCACCGACCCGGATCCGCCACCGGATCCCGTCGATCAACTGCCGTCTGCTCCACGACGACGGTCGACCCGGCCGCTTCGCCGCTGGCAGCAGCGGCTCCAGCGTCGCCCACTGGGCGTCGGTCAGGTCGAACCGCCTCGTCACCGCTAGGGTGTCCACGAGGTCTCCGGTTTCAGGTTCTGCTTGGTCGCTGAACCATCTACCGGAGACCTCGCTACATCACGACCACCGACACGCGAAGATCCTTACGCCAGTTCAAGCCCTGGCACCGACTTCGACACACGGCCTAGCCGCCGCCAGCCGGAAGGCCCTGGGACAGCCGTCACAGTACGCCCGCAACCAGCGTGAATCGGTACGGCCTTCGCTGGCGTCGTTGGGCCCGCCGCCACGGTCCGAGGGGCCGGGGCGTTTGCCGTGCCGGCGGGGCACCGCGCTCCTGGATCGCGTACTCCGGTGGCAAGCCGCGCAGCGGCCTCGGCTCCGTCGTAGCGAGTCACCTCGGCCAGCGACCACGAAGCGTGGCTGCCGACGAGCGTGACAGCCGGGATGCCCTCCCCACAGGTTCGGGACCGCATCTCCCATCCGCGGTGGCCACAACCGGGCGGGCCGGCGGACCGAACGTGAAGCGGGGTCATTCAACGCCGCTGGTCGCTGCCACCGGGGTTGCCGGTGCTTCTTCTGGCGGGGTGTCGGCGGCCGGGGCGGCGCCGGTTGGCGGCACATGCCGCAGGGTCGCGATGGCTAGGATCCCCAGCAGCACGGCGATGATCGCGCTGCCGACGGCCGCGTAGTGCAGTGCCGTAGTGAACGCTGCCTGCGCGGTCTCGATGAGCTGGCCGCGAAGCGGCTCGCCGAGCTGGGGGCTGACCGACAACGCGCCGGCGACGCTCTCGCGGGCCGAGTTCGCGGCGGCAGCCGGCAGGTCGGCCGGGAGCCGGTCAGCGATCTGGTCCTGGTAGACGGTCGTGCCCGCCACGCCGATCAGCGCGACGCCCATCGCGATGCCGAAGTCGCCGGCGACCTGGTTCGTGCTCGCGGCCGAGCCGGCCTTGTCCATCGGTACCGAGCCGAGCGCGAGGCCGGCGCCCAGCGCGCTCATGGGCCCGATGCCGACGCCTGTGATGACGAGTCCGGTCACCAGGACGGCCAGACCGGTACGGCCGTCACCGACCCCGGTCAGCACCAGGTACCCGATCGCCACAAGGACGAGCCCGCCAGCGATGGCGTACGCCGGCCGGATCCGCTGCCCGAGCCGCGGCGCGAGGTTCACCCCGACGATGATGGTGATCGACGACGGCACCAGCCACAGCGCGGCGTGCAACGGTTCCAGCTGTTGCACCGTCTGCAAATACTGGTACACGAAGAAGTTCGTCCCGGCCATGATCCCGCCGAAGACCGTCATGGTGATGGCCGACCGGAAGGTACGGTTGCCGAACAGACCCAGTTCGAGCATCGGCACAGCCAGCGCCCGCTGCCGGCGCACGAACAGCGCACCGAAGGCGATGCCGACCGCGAGCGCGGCGAGTTGCACCGGACCCGCCCCGTGCTGCACCAACTCCTTCAGCCCGTAGATGATCGGCAGAACGGTGGCCAAGGAGAGCAGAGCGCTCACGACATCGAGCGGCCCCGCGTCCGGGTTACGGTACTCCGGCAGCAGCCGCGGACCGAACAACAGCAGCACCGCCATCACCGGGACGCCGAGCAGGAACACCGAGCCCCACCAGAAGTACTGGAGGAGTACGCCGCCGATCACGGGTCCGAAGGCAATGCCGCCCATGAAGCAAGCCATCCATACGCCGATCGCTTTCATGTACTGCGCCGGGTCGGTGAACATGCTGCGCAGCAGTGTCATGGTCGACGGCATCAGCGTCGCACCGGCGACGCCGAGCCCCGCCCTGGCCGCGATGAGCATCTCTGGACTGGTCGACAACGCCGCCACCAGCGACATGACCGCGAACAACGCAGCGCCGACCAGCAGCAGGCGTTTGCGGCCGATCCGGTCACCCAGCGAGCCCATCATGATGAGAAAGCCGGAGACCACGAACCCGTAGATGTCGGTGATCCACAACTGCTGAAGGGCCGACGCGCCCAGGTCTTCGGTCAGATGCGGGACCGCGAGGTACAACACGCTCATATCGAGCGCGATCAGCACCGTCGGCAAAGCCAGCACGGCCAAACCGAGGTATTCACGCCGTCCCGCGCCGGCACCAGACCGCCCGGCGATACTTGTTTCCACGTTGGTTCCTTCCTCCTGTTCCTGACGTTGCGTTGGCGTCAGCGGTCGTGCCCTGACGGGGTTGCAATGAAGGTCGCCCGCGCTCGGTCGGACGTTGCGAGGCGCCGGTCGTAGCGCAGGCATATCGCGCCGCTCGGCGTTGGTGTCGCCTCGGTGAGTGACCACGACGAGCCGGCGGGAGTGTCGTCGAACAGGCAGGCACCGCCGCCGATCAGTTCCGGGCACAGCGTGATCGACAGCTGGTCGAGCTCACCGGCCGCCAGCAGGGCCCGGATGATGTTAGCGCTGGCCAACACCACGATGTCGCCGCTGCCCCGCTCCCGCAGCCGCGTGACGACCGTGGCCGGGTTGTCAGCGGTGATCCGCGTGTTGTGCCACGATCCTGCGCCGACGGTGGTGGAGATGACGACCTTCTCGACCGCGTTGAGCCACCGCGAGAACTCGCGATCGCTCGGGTCGGCGGTCTCGTCGGCGGCGACCGCCGGCCAGAAGCCGGCGAACCCCTCGTAGGTCCTGCGACCCATCAACGCCGTGGTGGCCGCCGCGCTGACCCGCAGCACGTGGTCGCGCGACACCTGGGTGGTCGCATGCCGGGCGATCCAGCTCATGTCGAACGGGCCGCCTGGCCCGGACACCCGGCCGTCCAGCGACAGCAAGATGTTGCCGACGACCCTGCGACTCTGTGACGCCACGGTGGTACTCCCTTCGGTGCTGGCCAACGCGTTCAGCCTCGCAGTGGTCAGCCGCCGGGGGGAAAGACCGATCGCGCACAACATCTATGCGCGGAACGCATCGCGCCGGACCGGTCGGTACGCAAGAATTGGGATCATGGCCGACATCGCGGCGCCCGCGGCGGAGACCGTCGAGCTGCGCCACCTGCGCTCGTTCGTCGCGGTCGCGGACGAGCTGAACTTCAGCCGTGCCGCGCAGCGACTGTTCCTGTCCCAGCCCGCGCTCAGTCGCCAGATCCGCAGCCTGGAGCGGCTCATCGGATGCGAGCTGTTCCGGCGTTCGACCCAGCGCGTCGAACTCACCCTGGCCGGTGAGGCACTGCTGACCCGCGCCCGCGTTCTGCTGGCCGATGCGGACGAGGCGATCGCCGCAACCCGCGCAGTCGGCGGCGAGCTGACCGCCCGTATGACCAGCATCTGGCAGCCATGGGTTGACGCAACCGCGGACATCGGCGACCTCGACCGACTCCGTTCCATCACCGAGGAACTACACGGCCGCTTCACGCCACCGGCCGAGGTTGCCGTCACCGCGATCATCGCCGGCGGCGTACCGGCGTTACGGCTTGCGGCACCGCACGCGTCCGACGCCGCAATCCTGTTTCTGCACGGCGGTGGCTACGTCACCGGTTCCGCATTCGGCTACCGCCATCTGGTGGGCGCGATCGCGGCATCGGCCGGCATGCCGGCCGTGGCCATCGACTACCGCCTGGCGCCCGAACACCCGTACCCCAGTGCCGTCGAGGACGCCATGAACGCGTACCGATGGCTGCTGGACGGCGGACTCGATCCCGGCCGGATCGCCCTCGTCGGCGACTCCTCCGCCGGTGGGCTCACCCTCTCGACGTTGCTCACGCTGCGCGACCGAGGCATGGCGCTACCCGCTGCTGCCGCACTGTTGTGTCCATGGGTCGATCTGACCGGCCGCACACACCGACCACCCCAGGACTCGCCACTCGTCTTTCTCCCCGAAACGGCCAAGTTGCTTGCCGACGCCTATCTCGACGGCCACCCGATCGACGACCCGCTCGTAGATCCGCTGCGAGCCGATCTGACCGGGCTACCGCCGCTGCTCATCCACGCCGCCTCGGGTGACGCCGTATTCCAGGAAGCCACGCTGCTCGCACAACACGCCACAAGCTTCGGAGTACCGGTCACAACATCGATCTTCCCGGTGCCCACCCACGACTTCCACCTCTTCTGGACCTTCCTGCCCGAGGCCGCGACCGCGATCGACCAGGTCGGCACCTTCCTCCGCACGACTGCGGGAACGGCAGGCGCCTGACTCGTCATCGCTGCGCAGTCCGGAGAACGCCTGGGCCGAGTTCGTGCCGTTCGTGGCCTTCGAAGTGGAGATGATCCGCAAGGTCATCTGCTCCACGGACGCGATCGAGAGCGTCAACGCCCGCATCCGCAAGGCCGTCCGCGCCCGCGGGCACCTCCCGAACGAGGCCGCCGCGAAGACCCGAACGCGGTCGTGCTGGACACCCAGTCGATCCGGGCGGCCAACCACATCCCCGCGACCACGACCGGCAAAGACGCCGCGAAGAAGGTCCCAGGCCGTAAGCGGGGCCTGGCGGTGGACGCCCTGGGGTTGATCATCGCGGTGGCCGGATCACGATGGGATGACCGTCTCCGCAGAGTTCACCACCGAGCAGGCGGCGGTGGCGCACGTGGCGCAGAACGCAGTGGGCGGCTGCGGTTGTTGAGTCGGCCCGGGGCGCGGTTCCGGTGTTGCCACCGGTCCGTTTCCCCGGACCGCTCGCCGAACCCGCCGTGCCGATTTCTCGGCAACGGGCTCTCCACGGTTGCTGCCGTCAGGCGGGGTTCGTGGTGGGCCATGGGGCGGGGATCTTGTTGCCCCGGTAGGTGTAGCGGGAGACCGTCACACCCAAGGAGATCCGGTAGTACTCGACCCCGTCCGCCGCGATCCGTCACCGCCCGTCAGGGCCGCGTAGGTGACGGCGGAGCTGACCCAGTTCCAGCCGTGCCGGGCCCGCAGCATATGGGCGAGTCTCCACCAGGTGAAGGCGTCCAGCTTGCTGAAGGTCCATTTCGCCACGGCGTGTTTGAAGTAGTTGGCCCAGCCGCGCATGAGCTGACCGAGCTTGGTCAGCACCGATGCGAGGCTTCACTGCGATGTCTTGTGTGTCAGGGCACGGATCTTCACCTTCACCGTGAACAACGGCCGGGCAGCGATGAAGGTGTAGACGTACCACTTGTTCGTACCCCTCTTGCGTTTCCACCGGATGCGGAAGCCGAGGAAGTCGAACCCGTCGCTGATGTGCACGATCTGGGTCTTGGCCTCGGAGAGACGCAAACCCAGCGGCACCAGCACGGCGGCGACGTCTTCGCGTAGCGCTTCGGTGTGCTCACGCGTCCCGTGCACCAAGATCACGAAATCGTCGGCGTAACGGACAATCCGCCACGTCGGCCGTCCCTTGGTGTGCCGGTAACCGCGTTTACCCGCAGTCGACATCGGCCCGCCCGGCTGCCATGGCTGCGTCACGTGCTCACCGAGCGCGGACAAAGCGATGTTAGCCAGTAACGGGGAGAGGATGCCGCCTTGCGGTGTGCCGGTCGTGGTGTCCTGCCGCTCACCCAGTTCGGTAAGGACCCCGGCCTTGAGGAACGCCTTGACCAGCGCCAGGACGCGTTTGTCCTTGACCCGCGCCCGCACCCGATCCATCAAGGCGGTGTGCGAGATCGAATCGAAGCACGCCTCGATATCAGCGTCGAGCACCCAACGATAGCCGCGGGTGCCGAAGTGATGGATCTCAGCGATCGCGTCATGAGCACGCCGTTTGGGCCGGAACCCGTAGGAGGCCGGCGCAAAGTCGGCCTCGAAGATCGGCTCCAGTACCAGTTTCAGCGCCGCCTGCACGACCCGGTCCGCGATGGTCGGTATCCCGAGCTTGCGGACCTTGCCCGCCCCGCCGGGTTTCGGGATCTTGCGTTCCCGCACCGGCAGCGGCCGAACGAGCCGTCCTTGACGGCGGCTCGCAGATCGTCCAGGAATCCGGGCACGCCCACGATCTCCTCGATGTCGGCCACGGTCCAGCCGTCCACCCCGGGCGTGCGCGCGCCTTGGTTTCCCGCGACCCGGCTGAACGCCACGATCAGCGTGGCCGGGTCGTACACGAAGTTGAACAGGTCATCGAACCGGCGGCCAGCATCGGCCACCGCCCAACGGTGAAGCTTGGCCTGCATCTCCGATACCCTCGACCACGGCCCGACCAGGCCCGGTCCAGGAGCACCACCATTCGGCGACGCATCTTCCGGCATTGCAGCGTCCGGCCCTTCTCGAAACCGCTGCCGCCCTTCCCCCATGCGCGCGGGCTTTCCCCGGCTCGGAGTACTACGGCGGCTCCGCCCCGTCCCGGACCGATCGGCGGTCGATGCGCCCAGCCCTGACCGCCCGCTGGATACGGCGGAGAGGGCGAGATCCACGACGGTTCCCGTGTTCACTGAGGTTCGCTCGTCGAAGGAGGAGCCCGACTATGCCCCTGCGGGCATCGCTACGGGTACGCCGCAGACCTTCCCCGCAGCCTCCCTGGCAGCTCATGCCCACCACCACGGGAGTTCCCCACCCACCACAAGGCGGACCGGTGCGCACCGCTTCCAGCCCACATCCACCAGATTCGAGCTGGCGCCTGATCAAGGGGGTGTCACACGCCGGTTCCTCGCGTACTCCTCTCCGACCCGCTAGCCGACCCCGAACCATCTGGTAGTACTGGCCCGTCCCGGCATTGTCAGGGCTGCTCCCACCCTCCCCGGCACCACCCGGACCAGGCTGCCCCCAGCTCCACCACCCTGCTGCGACAGGACAGCGGCGAAGGTCTCTCACCCCCACTCGAACCTCAGCGCCTCACGGCGCACCCACGACCTACGGCACTCGTACGCGACATGGCTGGTCACCGACGGCGTCCCGGTCAACCTCGTGCAGCGGGTGATGGGACATGAGCAGGCGTCGACCACGCTCAACCGGTACACCCACACTCCGGACGACTATGCCGACCGGGTCCGCCGGACCTTCGCTGACGATCTGCTGACTTTCGAGCCTCCGGAGGCTCCTCGGAAGCGGGGCGGACGCCGGGGCACACCTGCCATGACCAGCGTGAACGCGCTTCACCCGGTAAAGCGACGACCCCCGTCGGGGGGAGACGGGGGTCGTCTGGGGTTCGGCTCCGGGGGGGTCGAGCCGAACCCACCCGGCGGTCACGGGGGGTGCGACCGCCGAGGTCTACCGAGCACAGAGGATATGAAAGTGTGTCGTAACTACAAGCATGCCTGAGTCGACCCGTATACGTCGAGTGGCGTTAACTTCCACTCCCTGCGAAAGTCGGCCCGTGAGCTGTGACCGTGATCACCCTGGGGCTGATCGGCCGATCAGGGGTGAACCGGTCGGCAGGTGCCAAAGGCGACCCCGCGCACCCGCTGACCATAGACCATCCGGCTAGACTTTCGCGCCGTGGGCCGAAGCGCCGCTTTCTTCGATCTGGACAAGACCGTCATCGCCAAGTCGAGCGCGTTGGCGTTCGGTCGTCCGTTCTACCGGGACGGGCTGATCACCCGCCGCGACGTGGTCAAGTCGGCGTACGCCCAGCTCATGTTCCGGCTGGGTGGGACCGACGAGCAGACGATGGCGCGTACCCGGGACTACCTGGCGGCGCTCTGCAAGGGCTGGCCGGTGGAGCAGGTCCGGCAGATCGTCGCCGAGACGCTGCACGAGCTGATCAACCCATACGTGTACGCCGAGGCGGCCGCCCTTATCGAGGAGCACCAGGCGGCCGGCCGGGACGTCGTACTCGTCTCCGCCTCCGGTGAGGAGATGGTCCGGCCGATCGGCGAACTCCTCGGCGTCGCCGACGTGATCGCCACCCGGATGACGGTGGTGGACGGGCGGTACAGCGGCGAGGTGGAGTTCTACGCGGCCGGCCCGAGCAAGGTCGACGCCGTCGGCGAGCTGGCCGAGGAACGCGGCTACGACCTCTCCGCCTCGTACGCCTACTCCGACTCGGTCAGCGACCGTCCGCTGCTCGAGTGTGTCGGCCATCCGAGCGTGGTCAACCCGGACCGGGCGCTGCGTAAGCTCGCCATGGAGAACGGTTGGCCGGTGCTGGAGTTCCGGCATCCGGTGCCGCTCGGTCGCCGGCTGCGGGAGCGTCCCGCCGTGCCGGTCGCGGCGGCGGCCATCGGGGTCGGCGTCGGCGTCGCCATCGGCATCGCCTGGTACGGCCGGCACCGCCGGGCCCGCGCCACCACCTCCTGAAACTGCGGGTCAGCCAATCTCGTCGCCGATTCCGGTCAGCCGGTCCGCGCCGATCTCCACCGCCGTGGCGTAGTGCCGCAGCCAGGAGCGGAGACCGTCCGGCGTACCGGTGGCGAAGGCGCCGGCCGCGCCCACGTACTCCGGCTCGCGTTCCAGGTGCCCCAGTTCCACCGCGATCAGGCCACGCGGGTCGAACCCGGTCGAGATCAGGGTCAACCGGGCGGCGGCGCGGGCCACCACCCCGGACGGGCCGGCGAAGGGCCGCAGCGCCAGTAGTTCCCCGTGTACGACGGCAGCCAGCACCACCGGCGACACCGACGTCCCGCCGGCGACCAGTCCGGCCAGCCCGTCCAGCCGGGCACCGAGCGCGGCCGGCACCCCGGACGCCCCGCCGCCAGAGCCGGAGCCGGAGCCGGAGCCGGGATCGGGATCCGGGGCGGGCCGGCCGAGCGCCTCCTCCGACACCACCCCCCGGGCGGCCAGGGTGTGCAGCCGGGCCAGCACCTGCCGGGGCGCCTTCGGCCACAGGTCGGCCAGGCCGGGCAGTGCTCCGGCGGCCCGGAGGGCACCCTGGAGTACCGGATCGGTGACGGTGCCGGCGCGGACCGCCTCGCGTTCGTGGGCGTACCCCTCCAGGGCAGCACTGGCGACCGCGGACCGCAGGCTGACCTCGGCCGCGACCTGGCCGCCCTGCCGGCGCAGCGCGCGGTGTCGCAGCGCCTGGTCGACCCGCTCGCGCGCCCGGCCGACGGCCGGCGCGACGTCGGCGAGGTCCAGCAGCGGGGCGAGCGGGTCGGCGGCCATGCTGTCAACCGTAGTTGCCGGCCGGTTCGCCCCCGGCGCCGAGCGCCGGAAAGCACGCCAACCAGCCAGCCGGCCGCCGTACGGGTGACCGGCGAGCGCCGGGACGCGGCCATTCGGCGCGTTGACCGGCGCGAGTCGGGCGGACCCCTCGCCCCGGCTACCAGGCCCGATTAACCTCCTAGCGAACGACCCTGACGCGACGCCTGAGGAGCCACCCACATGAGCGAGACTCTGGCAAACCTGTTGCAGGAGACCCGGCAGTTCCCGCCGCCGGCCGAGCTTGCCGCCGCCGCCAACGTGACCGCGGACGCCTACGACGAGGCGGCCGGGGACCGGTTGGCGTTCTGGGCACGCCAGGCGGGCCGGCTGGACTGGGCGCAGGAGTGGGGCCAGATCCTCGACTGGTCCAACCCGCCGTTCGCCAAGTGGTTCGTCGGCGGGAAGCTGAACGTCGCCTACAACTGCCTGGACCGGCACGTCGCCGCCGGGCACGGCGACCGGGTGGCGATCCACTGGGAGGGCGAGCCCGGCGACACCCGCACCATCACCTACGCCGACCTGCTGGCCATGACCAGCCAGGCGGCGAACGCGCTGACCGACCTCGGGGTCACCGCCGGTGACCGGGTGGCGATCTACCTGCCGATGATCCCGGAGGCGGCGGTCGCGATGCTCGCCTGCGCCCGGATCGGCGCCACCCACAGCGTGGTCTTCGGCGGCTTCTCCGCCGACGCGCTGACCAACCGGATCCAGGATGCCAGCGCCAAGGTGGTGATCACCGCCGACGGCGGCTTCCGCCGGGGCAAGCCGTCGGCGCTGAAGCCGACGGTCGACGACGCGGTCGCCAAGTGCCCGACGATCGAGCGGGTGCTCGTGGTCCGGCGTACCGGGCAGGAGGTGGCCTGGAACGGCGACAAGGACGTGTGGTGGCACGAGTCGGTCGAGACCGCCTCGACCGAGCACACCGCCGAGGCGTTCGACGCCGAGCACCCGCTCTTCATTCTCTACACCAGCGGCACGACGGCGAAGCCGAAGGGCATCCTGCACACCTCCGGCGGCTACCTGACCCAGGTGGCGTACACCCACCACGCGGTATTCGACCTGAAGCCGGAGACGGACGTCTACTGGTGCACCGCCGACATCGGCTGGGTGACCGGGCACTCCTACATCGTGTACGGCCCGCTCGCCAACGGCGCCACCCAGCTGATGTACGAGGGGACCCCGGACACTCCGCACAAGGGCCGCTTCTGGGAGCTGGTGCAGAAGCACAAGGTGACGATCCTCTACACCGCCCCGACCCTGATCCGCACCATGATGAAGTGGGGCGACGAGTTCCCGAAGCAGTACGACCTCTCCTCGCTGCGGCTGCTCGGCAGCGTCGGCGAGCCGATCAACCCCGAGGCGTGGATCTGGTACCGGGAGAACATCGGTCGGGGCGAGTGCCCGGTCGTCGACACCTGGTGGCAGACCGAGACCGGGGCGATCATGATCTCGCCGCTGCCGGGGGTGACCTCGACCAAGCCGGGCAGTGCGATGCGCCCGCTGCCGGGGATCAGCGCCGACGTGGTGGACGACCAGGCCAACCCGGTGCCGAACGGCGGTGGCGGTTTCCTGGTGCTCAGCGAGCCGTGGCCGTCGATGCTGCGCACCATCTGGGGTGACGACGAGAGGTTCGTCGACACCTACTGGTCCCGCTTCGACGGGCTCTACTTCGCCGGTGACGGTGCGAAGAAGGACGACGACGGCGACCTGTGGCTGCTCGGCCGGGTCGACGACGTGATGCTGGTGTCGGGGCACAACATCTCCACCACCGAGGTGGAGTCGGCACTGGTCTCGCACCCGTCGGTCGCCGAGGCGGCGGTGGTCGGCGCGACCGACCCGACCACCGGGCAGGCGATCGTCGCCTTCACCATTCCGCGTGGCTCGGTCGACACCGAGGGCGACGCGGGCGAGGCGCTCATCGCCGAACTGCGCGAGCACGTCTCGAAGACCCTCGGCCCGATCGCCAAGCCCCGGCAGATCATGCTGGTGCCGGAGCTGCCGAAGACCCGGTCCGGGAAGATCATGCGCCGGTTGCTGCGCGACGTGGCCGAGAACCGCTCGCTGGGTGACGTCACCACGTTGCAGGACTCCTCGGTGATGGACCTGATCTCGTCCGGGATGCGTTCCGGCAAGTCTGACGAGGACTGAGACCGGGCGGTCGCGGACCGCACCTGCCACATCACGATCGATGGGCGGACCCGCTGCGGGTCCGCCCGTCGCCGTCCGGGCCGGGGACGGAAGGGCTGGTCAGGGGGTACGCGTCGGCCCGGCCGCAGCCTCCCGCACCCGGTTGTCGGCCGGCGGTGCGGCTAGCGGACGTGGCACCGAAGACCGGGGTTCCTGCCGTGGCCGAATCGTGACATTCCAATGTCCGAAAATAGGTAACCGTTAGAATGCTTTCGCCCTGATTAGACGTAGATCCGACCACCCGAACGAGCCGTCTCCGACCCGTGACAGGGTCCGACCGATCTGCAATGGTGATGGTCGCGTCTGATGACAGTGCCCGCCAAGAGCCGGCCTGTCCTGTAACACTTCCACAAAGGAGGAGGACCTTTGAGGAGACGAGTCACGGCGGGCCTGGCGGGTGCCACGGCCACGCTGTTGGCCGCCAGCGCATTTTCCGCGCCGGCGTACGCCGCTCCGTCGGCACCAGCCCCGGTGGACCGGGAGCCCCAGGGTGCGGCCCACCGGGCCGACAACCTGCCCGACCCGCTAGCCGAGCAGCACCAGCAGGTTCGCCAGGAGGCGATCGCCGCGCTGCTGTCCGGCAAGGCCAAGCTGCAGACCCGCAACGGGTCGAAGGTCATCCAGATCAAGGCCGACCGGTTCGTCGAGTACCAGCAACCCCCGAAAACCGACCCGATCTTCAGCATCCTGGTGGAGTTCGGGAACCAGAAGGACCCCCGCACCGGCGGCACCGACGGCCCGTTGCACAACCAGATTCCGCAGCCCGACCGGGTGTACGACGGCGGGGCGACGGACGACAACAGCACCATCTGGAAGTCCGACTTCGACCGGCAGTCGTACCTCGACCTGATGTACGCCAAGGGCAAGGAGTCGATGGCCGACTTCTACCTGAAGCAGTCGGGCGGCCGTTACACGGTCGGCGGCGACGTCAGCGACTGGGTGAAGGTCCCGTTCAACGAGGCCCGGTACGGCAGCAACGAGATCCCGGAGTCCGACGGCTACTGGAACTTCGTCAAGGACACCGCCACCTCGTGGTACGAGTCGCAGGTCGCTGCCGGCAAGACCCCCGAGCAGATCAAGTCCTACCTCGCCCAGTTCGACGTCTGGGACCGGTACGACTACGACGGTGACGGCGACTTCAACGAGCCCGACGGCTACGTCGACCACTTCCAGGCGGTGCACGCCGGTGAGGGCGAAGAGGCCGGCGGGGGTGCCCAGGGCGCGGACGCGATCTGGTCGCACCGCTGGGCGGCCTTCCCGAACCTTCAGGGCAGCGCGGGGCCGGAGAACAACAAGGCCGGCGGCGTGCAGATCGGGAACACCGGCCTGTGGATCCGCGACTACACCACTGAGCCGGAGAACGGCGGCCTGGGCGTCTTCGCCCACGAGTACGGCCACGACCTCGGCCTGCCGGACTACTACGACACGGCAGGTGGCGACAACGGTGTCGGGTTCTGGAGCGTCATGGCCTCCGGCTCCTGGCTGAACCACGGCAAGCAGGACATCGGCTCCACCCCGGGTTACATGGACCCGTACTCGAAGCTCTTCCTCGGCTGGCTGAACTACTCCACCGTGGAGTCGGACAGCGGCACCACCTTCGCCACCCTCGGGGCGGCCGGCGACACCGACGGTCTGGCCCAGGCGGTCGTGGTGAACCTGCCCGACCAGGAGGTGACCACCGAATACAACACCCCGTTCGCGGGTGACTACGAGTGGTGGTCCGGCACGGGTGACGACCTGAACAACACGCTCACCCGGACCCTCGACCTCAGCGGGGCCAGCACCGCCACCATCACGGCGAAGGCCCAGTACGAGATCGAGGAGGACTACGACTACCTCTACGCGGAGGTGTCCACCAACAACGGCTCGACCTGGACCCCGCTGACCAACGCTCTGGTCGACGAGGGCGAGACCGGCATCGACGGCTCGACCGAGGACGAGTGGGTCGACCTGGCCTACGACCTGTCGGCGTACGCCGGGCAGACCGTACAGTTCCGCTACCGCTTCCAGAGCGACGGTGGGGTCTTCTTCGACGGAGCCTTCCTGGACAACATCGCACTGGTCGTCGACGGGGCGGCGGTCTGGACCGACGGCGCCGAGACGGTCGACCCGGCGTGGACGGCACGCGGGTTCAGCCGGTTCTCCGGCAGCACGACCGAGGTGGTTCCGCACTACTACATCGCGGAGTACCGGACCTACTACGGGTACGACAAGGTCCTCAAGACCGGGCCGTACAACTTCGGTTGGCAGAACAGCAAGCCGGACTTCGTGGAGCGGTTCTCCAACCACCAGGGCCTGCTGGTCTGGTACGTGAACCACGCGTACAGCGACAACAACACGATCACCCACCCGGGCTTCGGCCTGAACCTGCCGGTCGACGTCCGGCCCGGCCCGATCACGGTGCCCGGGGTCGGCAACATCACCAACCGGCGCAGCAGCTTCGACGCCACGTTCAGCCGGTTCGCCAAGCCGGCGCAGACGTTCCACCTCAACGGGGTGGCGACCACGGTGCCGAAGCTGAACCCGGTGACGGTCTTCAACGACTCGGACCCGAACCGCTACTGGTCGGCGCAGAACCCGATGAACTCGGTCAAGGTTGCCGGCACCGGCACCAAGATCGAGCTTCTGTTGGAGAACCGCCTGATCAGTGACCTGGCGATCATCAAGGTCAGCAACTGATCCGCTGATCCGGCGTACCGTCGGGGCCGGAGGCGCACAGCGCGCCTCCGGCCCCGCTCGCGTTCCCGGCGACCGCCGTCCGGACAGCCGAGCGGCGCGCTGCCGTCCGGGGTGCTGCGGTCAGAGGGTGGCCAGGTCGCGCCAGCCGTACCGGTGGCCGCAGGGCGGACCGGCCGCGATGCCGAGCCGGCGGTCGTCCAGGTCCAGCAGCACCGAGTAGACCGTCTCGGAGTGCTCGGCCCGCGGCATCCGCTCGTCGACGTGCCGGCAGATGGCCTGCGGCGCACTGGCATGGTCCTGGAAGAGCGCTGCGAGGTCCGCCTCGCCGACCTTGCCCTCGGCCGCTCTCGGCGCCAGCAACCGCCTGGCCCGCGCCGACCGGAACAGCGACGAACCGCCCCAGTCCTTGATCGTGTCGTAGACCGGCAACGCCGTCTCCAGGTGGTTGGCGTGCGTGAGAAACCCGTCCACCGGATGCAGCCAGCCGGCGTCCCCGGGCACCAGCTCCAGGTCGATCAGCTCGCCGCCGGCCTCCGCCGCCTGGCCGAGCAGCAGGTTGATCGAGCTGTTCCGGGTGCCCCGGAAGGCGGCCTTCAGCGCCTCGGAGAGGCTGTCCGCCTCCAGCACCGCCCGCAGCAACACGTGGTACGGCACGCCCGGCTCGACACCGGGACCGGGCAGTCCGTCCCGGTCACAGCCGAGCATGTTCACACAGACGCCGACCCCGGCCGAGTTCAGCCCGGTCTTGGCGACCATCCCCGCCTCGGTCAGGGTCAGCACGGTCAGCCCCTGCTCGTCCCGGGTGCACAGCAGCAGCATCACGTCACGCTGGTCGGGGTGCCAGTCCCAGTTCTGCCCGAGCAGCAGGTGACCGTTGCCGGTGTGCGTACCGAGCACCCCGACCGTCGTACACCCGCCGGCACCGGCGTCCGGCGGCGACTCCGCACCGCCCTCCCGGTGCCGGCCGTAGATCAGCTCGGTACGGGCGTTCAGCGCGTAGATCTGCTCGACCCGGGCCCCGGCGCCCTCGGCGACCCCGTCCAGCAGCTCGGCGACCCGGGGATGGTGCCGCCGGGTCGCCTCCCGGAAGGCCCGCCCGGCGGCGGCGACCGCCACCTCGTCCAGCCCGCCCTCCGCGCGGAACCGGCGCAGGTAGAACTCCAGGTTGGCGCCGATCAGGTCGCGGGCCGCCGCACCGTACCCGAGGCCGCACTCGGTGGGGGTGCCCTGCACCCGGATCAGCGGCACCGGCAGGTCGTCGTCGGCGTGGTCGAGCCGATGGTCGGAGGTCATCCCAGCACGCTAACGGGCCGCCCGATCGGCGTCACCGGCGTTATTCGGCCCTGTCCGGGATTCCCGGAACCTGCCCGGGACTACCCGGGCGGTCCCCTGTTCCTCGGATCGCGCCGGTTCCGTCCGGGGCCGCTGGCCCTAGGCTGTGGGCATGACGCAGCGAACCGGCCAGGTCAGCGAGGAGCGGCGCGGCGAGCGCAACCGGCACCGGCCCGACATCCGGTACGCCGCCGAGCGGAAGCAGCCGCACACCCGGGACGCCGCCGAGCGGAAGTCGCGGACGGCTGCCGCCGGATCCGCCACGGGCGGGCCGGAATGAGCGAGCGCGGCGCCGGCCGCAGCTCGATGGTCGACGAGTCCTGCGTGCTGGTGGACGGGCCGTGGACGCACCGCTTCGTCGGCGCCAACGGCAGCCGGTTCCACGTCGTCGAGGCCGGCAGCGGGCCGCTGGTGCTGTTCCTGCACGGCTTCCCCGAGTTCTGGTGGGCCTGGCACGAGATGCTGCCGGCGGTCGCCGACGCCGGCTACCGGGCGGTCGCGGTCGACCTGCGCGGTTACGGCGCGAGCGACAAGCCGCCCCGGGGGTACGACGGCTACACCCTCGCCGCCGACGTCGCCGGACTGATCCGGGCTCTCGGCGAACGCTCGGCCGTACTGGTCGGCTCGGGAGCCGGTGGCCTGATCGGCTGGACCGCCGCCTCGTTCCACCCGAGCCTGGTACGCCGGCTGGTGGTGCTCGCCGCACCGCACCCGCTGCGGCTGCGCGCCGGGATCTTCGCCGACCCGCGCGGCCAGTTCGCGGCGGCCACCCCGACGCTCAAATTCCAGATCCCCCGGTACGAGCACGTGCTGACCCGGGACGACGCGGCGCTGGTCGGCTATTTCCTGCAACGCTGGGGTGGGCCGCGCTGGGTCGACAGCCCCGGCTTCGCCGACTACGCGACGCGCTGCCGGGACGCGATGCGCATCCCACAGGCCGCCTTCTGCGCCATGGAGGGCTACCGCTGGGCGTTCCGGTCGGTACTGCGGCTGCACGGCTACCGGTTCGTCAAGCTGATGCAGAAGCCGCTGGTCACCCCGACCCTGCAACTGCACGGCGCGCTTGACGAGGCATCGCTGCCGCGTACCGCCCAGGGCTCCAGCCGGTATGTGGTGGCTCCGTACGAGTGGCGGCTGCTCGACGGCGTCGGCCACTTCCCGCACGTCGAGGCGACCGACCTGGTGCTGGGCGAGGTGCTGCGCTGGGCCAAGTCGTGACCGGCCCCGGCTCGGCCGTCGAGCGGGGACAGCCGGTGAGCGGGGACAGCCGGCGTCAGGCCCGGTTCTCGCGCAGGTCGGTGACCTCGGCGGCCGGCGCCCAGCCCTGGTAGACCCCGAAGTCGAACGCCTCCAGCCCCATCGCCTCGGCGACCGGCCAGCGCCCGCCGGTGTACTCCACCCGCAGCCAGTTGTCGTGCTGGGCGAGCACGATGAACGGCTGGCCCTGCCAGGAGCACCTGGTGCGGACGTAGACCAGTTCGCCGACCTCGGCCGCGGCCACCACCCGGACGTACCGCCCGGGGCGGACCTCCTCGAAGCCCTCGCCCGGTTCGGCCTGGTAGAGGCGTACCTCGTCGCCTGCCGGGCTGGCATCGTATTCCCGGCCGCGCCACTGGGCGACGTAACCGTCGCGCATCAGTCCTCCTCGGCCCGGCGCCAGACGGGTACGTCACAGTCCAGCGTCGCCACCAGCCGCTCGCTGCCGTCGGCCCCGATCCGGTGCAACTGCGCGCCGTGCGGCAGTCGTACACTGTCCACTTTGAACTCGGCCACCACGTCGCTGCTCTCGCCCGGCGCGAACCCGTTGCCCCGGAACGGGGGACGCTCGATCACCCAGCCCTCCATCGCCCGCATGGCAGCCTCGTTCTGCCCGCCGTAGGGGATCCGGTAGAGGCTGGGCCGGTACGCCGGCCAGCGGAGCACGTAGATCTCCCCGGCGTCCCGCTCGAAGGGCGAACCGGGATGGTTGAGGCCGAGCGCGGCGTAGAGCTTCGCCGGAGTACGCAGGTGTGCGACCTCGGAGGCCCGGTGCACGAATCCGGAGATTCGGTCGTAGCCACGGTCGAGATAGTAGGAGAGCTGGCTCGGCGCGATGGTCTTCTGCATCATCGTCGGCCGCCCCGGGTCCTCCCGATCCGGCGCGTACGTCGACCGGGGCGCCTCCTCCTCGGCCGGATCCTGTGCCGCCGGCTCCCCGGTGTCGTCTCCGAGACCCACCTCGGCGGCCCAGTTCGCCAGCGCGACGATCTGCCCGCCCGGCAGTTTCGCCCCGACCGGCGTGCCCGGGTTGACCGCGAACGAGTAGTTCTCGTCCGGCCACCGCCGGATCAGCTGGGCGAACTTGACCTCGATCGTGTCGATCGTCTCGGGCAGGTGGTCACCGAGTCGCTCCGCCGAGGTGAACACCACGACGTAGCGCTCCCCGTCCAGCAGCTCGGTACGCCACTCGAAGCCCTCCTCGCCGGGCCGGCTCCCCGACGCCGAGTTGTACGCCACCGGCAGCAGTACCCGGGCGAGCAGCAGGGTGGAGAGGAACGTGTCGGTACTGCCGTCGCCGGCCGCGTCGAGCAGGCTCCGCTCGACCTCGTTGGCGGGTGTGAACTCCGTCGGAAGTCGTCGGGCGGGAACCGGGTCGGTGACCGCCTGCGGCTGGACACCTTCGGCGACGCCGGATCCGGCGCCGCCGAGCCGCGGCGACTCGGTACCGGCGACACGCGGCGACTCGGCCCCGACGGAATACGGCGGTGCAGTGCCGAGGGGCTGCCGCGATTCGGTGCCGACGGGCTGCCGCAGCGCCGTGCCGGCGGGATCCCGCAGCTCCGTACCGGCGGGATGCCGCGGCTCGGTGCCGACGGACAGCGTCGTGTCCGGGCCGGCGTCGGGCGGCCGGTTGTCGACCGGCCCGGCCGGAACAGTCTCGGCGGGGGCCGCTGTCGGGCTGACCTGTCCGGCGGTCGACGGGCCGCTGCCGAACCGGTCGGCGACCTGGGCGCCGCTGGCGAACCGCTGGGTGACCTGAGGGCTGGCGACGAACTGTCCACCGCTGGACGGGCCGGCGGCGAACTGCTCGGTGACCTCAGGGCCGGGGGTGAACTGCTGGGTGGTCCCGGGAGCGACCGCGAACGACTCGCTCGGTGACGGAACGGCGCTGCCGGACGGATCCGCCGCGCTGGACGGATCCGCCGCGTCGCCGGACGGACCAATGGTGGCCTGCCCCCGCGCCGACCGACCGGCGGAGAATCGCTCGCTGACGGACGGGCCGCTGCCGAACCGCCGGGTCTGCGTCCGCGCGGTGTCGAGCCTCTCGGTGGACGGCGAGTCCGCCACCGGGGACTCCGGCCCGAACGACCCGTCGGGAAACGACTGGCCGGGCTCGTCGGCCGGGCTGCGGGCGGCGGGGGTGAACAGCGACGGCTCGGACAGCTCGACTGGCGGCGGGGTCCAGACCTCCGGAGCTGGAAGGTCCGACGGCGGCGCCTGTGCGAAGACCGGCCGCTCCTCGACCGGCCGCTCCTCCGGTGCCTGGCCCTGCACCGGCCCGATGACCCGGTCGGCCTCCGGGTCGGTGGGCCGGTTCCAGGCCGGCGGCGCCTCGACCGACGCACTTCCCGGGGACGGCCCGACCGTCCCGTTCCCGGGCGCAGCGACCGGCGACGGGCCGACTGACGAATTCGGGCCGACCGACGAATTCGGGCCGGCCGAGCTGCCGTTCGCGGCGCCCGACGAGGTGGGTCGGATCGCGCTCGCCGGTGTCATCCAGCCCGCCGAGGTGTCCGCCGAGATCTGGCTGCCGAAGTCTCCACCCGGTCCGCTCCCGGCCGGCGTCGGCGCGATCACCGGGACGGTGGCGGGGGTGCCGGGCGGCTGGACCTGAGACGGTTCCGGAGGCGGTGCCGGGGAGGGCGGGAACGGTGCCGGGTCGCTGCCCGGCGGTGCCGCCGGAGCCGGTCCGACCGTGCCCTCGATCGGCGGGGACAGCCGTACGGCCTCCCGCGACAGGTCAACGGTCTCCCCCGACAGTTCGACGATCCCCCGGGACAGCTGCACGGTCTCCCGTGGCCGCTCGGACGACGGGGCCGGGAACGACGACGGGGACGGGTATCCGGCCGTTGAATCCACCGACTGGAACACCTCGGCCGGGTTCCGGGCCGGCTCGGCCGGCCGGAACGGGCGCCCCGGCTCCGGTTCCGCCGGGCGGAACGACTCGGCCTCCACCGAACGGAACGGGTCGACGACCTCGCGCGACCTGCCGGGCGACCGCGCCGGCAGCCCGTCCCGGTCGGCCGGTCGCAGCGGGAGCGCGTCCGGGTCGGTCGGTCGCGGCGGAAGCGCGTCCCGGTCGGTCGGCCGGAACGGCAGCCCGTCCGGCTCCACCGCGCGGAACGGGCCGGCCACCTCCGGCTCCGCCCTCGGCGGCCCGTCGGGCGGGCGGCGCGGCACGGCGGCCGTCGCCCGGGCCCGGGCGGCCCGCTCGACCTGCTCCAGCCGGGCGCGGGCGCCCATGCTGCGGCCGGGTAGCCGTACGTCGCCACGGGAGAGTTGGGAGACGAACCAGGCGGGCAGATAACCCTCGATCGGCAGGCCCGGATTCACCGCGAGCCACCACTCGGGGTTCGGCCAGCCGGTGGCCAGTTCGGGATAGGCCGCCCGGCGGGTCGATCCGGCGTTCTCGGCGAGACACGCGCGCAGGGCGGCGGTGGACGTGAATGCGAGTACGTGAGTGCGACCGCCGGTGGTCCAGGTGCCCCAGCCCATCGGTGCGCGGCCGGCGAGCGCCTCCGCGGAGACCGGCAGCAGCAGATCGGTGCGGGCGAGAATGCGGAAGTAGAGTTCCTGGTCGCCCGCGCGGAGTGCGTCCCGCATCGCGGCCTCGGTCTCGGTGGCCGGCTCCCATTCGGTCACGGCCACCTCCCTCTCGCCGAACAGGCCACAAGCGTCGCGTACAACCTACAAGGTGGGGACCGGATGACAATGGTTGGCTGGCGGTGGATGCCCTCGACGACGATCCCCCGATAGCATCCGGTGCGCGGGTCCGAACCGATCGATCCGCACCCGATGGCGGACCGAACGGATTTCGGAGGCGACCGATGCCTGGCCGGAGGATACGACTCACGATGGCGGCCACCGTCACGGTGCTGATGGCCCCACCGATCGCCGCCGGTCCGGCCGTCGCGGCGCCGCTCGGGCCGCCGGTCGCCCAGCGGGCCCTGCCGGGCTGTGACGACAACACCCCACCCGCCCAGCCCATCACCACGCTGCCGTGGGCGCAACAGCGGTACGCCCCGGAGCGGCTTGCGCCGCTCGCCACCGGAGCCGGCGTGACGGTGGCGGTGATCGACTCGGGTGTCGACGACACGCACCCGCAGATGCGGGGACGGGTGCTGCGCGGGCGTGACTTCCTCGGCTCGGACCAGAACGGCAAGCGCGACTGCGCCCGGCACGGCACCGGGGTGGCCAGCATCATCGCGGCTGCTCCCCGGGAGGGGACCCCGTTCCGGGGCTTCGCACCCGACGCCAAGATCCTTCCGATCCGGGTGAGCGAGCAAAAAGTCATCGAGGGCAAGGAATCGGGCGACAGCGTCACCGTCGGTACATTTGCCCAGTCGATCCGCTGGGCGGTCGACAACGGGGCGGACGTAATCAACCTCTCCGTCGTGTACTACTCCGACAACCCGGCGCTCCGGGCGGCGGTCGAGTACGCCGTGCGGAAGGACGTCGTGATCGTCGCCGCCGCCGGCAACCTCAACCAGGACAAGAACCCCCGCCCGTTCCCGACGTCGTACGACGGGGTGATCGGGGTGGGCTCGGTAGGTGAGGACGGTGCCGTCTCGCAGTTCTCCCAGCGCGGCGACTACGTCGACCTGGTCGCCCCGGGCGGCGGCGTGGTGGTCGCCGCGCCGGAGCGTGGGCACGTGCTGGACAACGGCACCAGTTACGCCACCCCGTTCGTGACCGCCACCGCGGCACTGATCCGGCAGTACCACCCCGAGCTGGACGCGCGGCAGGTGGCGCAGCGCCTGATCGCCGCCGCCGACCCGGTGCCCGGCTCGGACCGGAACGCGTACGGGGCCGGGCTGCTCAACCCGTACCGGGCGGTCACCGACACGGCGGCGCCGGCCCGACGCCCCGAGGCCGCCGGGCTGCCGCCGCACCAGGTCGACCCGGCGGAGGTGGCCCAGGCGCAGCGGCGTTCGGTGGCCCAGGAGCGAGCGCTCTGGGTGGCCGGTCTTGCCGGCACCGTGGCGCTGATGGCGCTGCTGCTCGCCGTGGTGCTTCCCCGGGGAATGCGCCGCGGCTGGCGTCCCGCCGGGCCGACCTCACAGCCCTGACCGGCCTCCCCGGCGCGCTGTCGGCGGCCCCCCGGCGCGCTGCCGGCGGTGCCTCGGCGCGCTGCCGGCGGTCTCTCGGTGGGGCATCCCCGCCCCACCACCGTCGCCGAAGCTCCGCGAAGCTGCACCGCGCCGGTCCTGAGGCCGGGCAAGCAGATGCCCCGGGTGTGGCGCGTACGGATCACGCGGCAGCCCGGGGCAGTCTGGGTCGTGCGTCAGGGCTGGAACAGCCCGGTGTTCTTCTTCTCGGTGCTGAGGTAGTCCGCGGCGGACTCGTCCAGCGCCATCTTGATGTCACGCAGCATGTTGGACATCTCCTGCGCACCCTGACGCCACTTCGTCTGGCGCTGGTAGTACGCCTGCTGCGCCTCACCCTCCCAGGTGTTGACGAGCGGCGCCGCGTCCGACTCCAGCTGGTCGAGCTGCGAGTCGAGCGTGTTCAGCGCCTTCTGGATGTCCGCGCCAGCCTGCTGCAACGCGGCGAAATTGACGACAAGAAGGCCGTCACTCATCGGATCTTCCCTCCCCGGTCGAATCAGAGCGGCAGCGTCATGCCGCCGGCGTTGGTGGCGTTCATCCGGCTCGACGCCTCGGTGTCGGACGCGTCGTACTGCTGGCCGGAGGTACGGATCGCAGTTGCGGTCTCGCGCAGCGCACGGTGGATCTGCTCCTGGTTCTGCGCCCACTGCTGCTTGACCTGCTCGAAGGAGCGGCCACCAGCACCGCGCCACGCGCTCTGCAACACCTCGAGCTGGCCCATGAGGCCGCTCAGCATGCTCTGCAGCGACTGGTCGACCGACTCGAACTTCGTGGCGGTCTGTTCCATCACCGCGGCTTCTGCCTGCGTCTGGGACACCCCCGAAGTCACCCCGCTCCCTTAACTCGTCGTCTACCGGAGAAACCCACTGTGGACTTCCCGGCTCGTGTCCGCGTCCCGGTCGGGTCGCGGCACAGTTCGGCAAATTACTTCCGTAGCCGACGGTAGCGGGCCGAGGCAAGGCTTGGATACCCCTGCCGGCCACTCTGTGGACAGCGCCGTACCACGACGAACCAGACCTCCGGCTACCGACGGTCACCGACATTGTGCCGCACCATGGCGTTTCGCCGCTCGCCCTATTGCACGCCGGCCCGGTCGCGGGCCTTCTCCGGGTCCAGCGCCGGCCCGTCGGGAATCAGCGTGACCAGGATGCTCGGCATCCGTACCCGCTTGACGGCGCCGTAGCCGAGGTTGTTCAGCACCTCGCCGCTGGTGACCGGATGCCGCCGCCCCTGGTCGGTGACGACCGAGATGGCACCGCCGGTCGCACCCGGCGCGGCGGCGGCCTCGACCACCACTCCGCGCCCCGGTTCCAGCACCACCTGGTCGGCGAGCGTCCCGCCCCGGGGCGACTGGGCGGAGGTGGCGGGCGGGGCGGCGATCCCGGACATGTCGGCACCGACCCGGATGTCCTGCACCCCACGGTCGTCCGGCACGTCGCCGCAGACCACGCCGCCCTCCGCGGAAGCCATCTCCGGGGTCTCCGCCGGTGCCGCCGCGTCGTTGCCGGGCACCAGGTCGCCCTTCTTCGGCATCGCGCCGTACTGGCCCTGGGTGAGCTTGGTCTCGTCGCCCTGCTTCACGACATCGCTGGTCAGCAGGATGTTGGCCTGCACCTCGGTGATGTTGTAGAGGCCGTCGCGCTTCGCGACCGCGTACTGGCCGCCGCCGCCCTGCCGCTCGACCAGGAAGACCTCGCCGATCTTCGCACCCTCCACCGCGTCGGACGGCTCGCCCGCGTCGGGGATCCGGATCTCGCCCAGGTTCGTCCCGGCGGGCAGCGCGTTGAGCAGGGCCGGAGCCACCGGCACCCGCCGCTGGCTGCCCCAGGTGAGGGCGCTGACCACCAGGTCCGGATTCTCGATCAGGTGCCGGCGGTTGTGCCAGATCAGGAAGAGCTGCCCGTTGGGGTGCTCCGCCAGCAGACCCTCGTCGCCCAGCTCCCGGCCACCGGGCGCGGTCCTGCCGACCAGCAATGTCGACTGTGGCTGGGCGGCACCGCCGCCGCCGGCGCGCGGCTGGGAGCAGATCGTCCAGCCGCCGGAGACCAGCCGGTTGTGCGGGGCCAGCGACTCCGGCAGGTCGCGGATGCCGAGCGTCACGCCGCGCGGCTGGCCCTCCAGCGACTTGCGCGACACCGACACCGTCTTCGGCACCTGGCCGACGATGAGCAGCGCGGAGGTGTAGTTGAGCACCGGGTGCAGGGTGTTGTCGACGTAGACGTACTGGGCGCCGGACTCCTTCTCGACGATGACGACCGAGGAGTCCTTCCACTTCGTCGCGCCGCCGCCGACGAAGACGCCGTAGACCACCGAGCCGCCGATGCCGATCAGCGCGATCAGCAGGCTGGCCAGGGTCGCGCCGGCCGCCCGGCGGAACGGAGACTGCGCGGGATCGGTCTCCCGCATCACCAGCGCGCCCACCACCCGCTGGACCATGAACTGGTAGGAATGCAACTGGTCCTGCCTCGACGGCATGCGGGCCCCCTCTCCGGTTGGTCCGGCCCATACGATAGGCCCCTGAGTGAATCGCGGGGGGCGGGCCCACGGCCGACGCCCATCCAGGGGAGGCTATCGCGGTGACGGTAACTGCGGCAGACAACCGGACCCGGCCCACCGGCACCCCGGGCAGCCGGATCGACCGGTCGCCACCGGCGCCACTGCCGGCGTCCTCCACACCGACCCGGTCCGGCCTGCTCGGGGTCCGGGCGGGGCAGGTGGTGGCGTTGCAGGTGGCGCTGGCAGTGGTGCTGGCCGCCGCCGGCCAGGGCCCACTGCTGCTCGTCGGGGCCGCGCTGCTGGCCCTCGCCCTGGTGCTGCTGACCTGGATCCGGCTGCGTCGACGCTGGCTGTTCGAGTGGATCAGCATCGGGATGCGCTACTCGTCCCGGCAGCGGACCCTGGCGCAGGCCGCGCCGCCGGAGGCCCTCCTGGACATGGTCAACCCCGGAGCCGTGGTGCTGCCGGTCGACCTGGCCGGCGACGCCGCCTGCATGGTCAGCGACGCCTACGGCCTCACCGCCGTACTCGAGCTCGGCGACCAGGTCGGCATGCTCGCCGACGCCCCGCAGTCGCTGCTCTCCCCGGCCGGGCTGCTGCCGGCGGCCAGCGCCGAGACCCCGCCGATGCGGGTGCAACTGGTGCTCACCGGTGCCCCGGCTCCGACGCTGGCCGCGGGCGGCGGCACTCCGGCGACGTCGTACCGGCAGCTCACCGACGGGCGGCTGCTCGGGCACGAGCGGGCCCTGCTCGCCGTCCGGGTGCTGCGCGCCGACGGCTGGTCCGACGAGGACCTGCGGCGGGCACTCTCCAGCGCGGTACGCAAGGTCCGCCGCCGGCTCGCCCCGGTGCCGACCCGGGTGCTCGGCGAACGCGCCGCGCTCGGCGTACTCGCGGAGACGGTGCACCACGACGGCGCGCAACCGGCCCGGGAGAACTGGCAGGGGGTCAGCGTCGGCGGGCTGGTGCAGACCACCTTCCGGCTGCGTCGCTGGCCGGACCTGCGCGCCGAGGCCGGGCGCCGCTTCGTGCCCCGGCTGCTGGCGCTGCCGGCGACCGCCACCACGGTCTCGGTGAGCGCCGGGCCGTGGGCGGGCGGCGGCACCGACAACGTTCGGGTGGACGTCACGGTACGGCTGGCCGCGCCCACCCCGCAGGCACTCGGCACCGCCGTGCAGGCGCTGCGCCGGCTGCTCTCCGCCGAGCACGCCGTCGCCCGCCGGCTGGACGGCGAGCAGCTCGACGGGGTCGCCGCCACCCTGCCGCTCGGCGTGCTGGGTGCCGGCCCGACCGCCCCGGCACCGGCCACCACGCTGCCGGCATCCTCTGTGGACTCGCTCGACCTGCCGATCGGGCTGGCCGGGCTGATGCTCGGCGCCAACCGGCACGGCGCGGCGGTGGTCGCCCGGCTGTTCCGGGCCGAGACCACCCGGGTGGTGCTGATCGGCGGGGTACGCGCCGCGCAGCTCGTCGCGCTGCGGGCGATGGCGCTCGGCGCCCGGATCGTGGTGCAGACCGCCCGGCCGCGCGCCTGGGAGCCGTTCGTCCGGGGGGCCAGCGGGCCCGGCTCGCCGATCGCGATGATCCCGCCGGGACGGCCGGTCGGCGGCCCGCCCGGCACCCAGCTGCACCCGCTGCTGGTGGTGGTCGACGTCGGTCCGGTGGCGGCCGACTCCCAGCCCGGACCGGGCTGGCAGACCAGCCTGGTCGTACGCGACGAGCTGGCCCCGGTCGACGTGGACGCGGTCTCCCGGGCCGACCTGGTGGTGTTGCAGCCGCTCCGGCCGCACGAGGCGCAACTGGCCGGGCTGGCGCTCGGGCTGGGCGACTCGGCGGACTGGCTGACCCGGATCCGGGCCGACATGGTCGGGGTGATCAACCGTCGGGTGCTGCGCTGGGCGCTGCTCTCGGCCACCCCGATCGAGTCCCAGCTGATCGGCCCGCCGGCCCGCTGACCGGCGTCGGCCGGACCAGCGGCGGCCGGACGGGTGGGGGTCGGACCGGTGGCGGCCGGGGATCCGGTGGCCGTTTGATCTGGGCTGACGTGGGATCACGTGGCACCATCTGCGGGCATGGGTTTTCTGAAGGGACTTCTCGTCCGGCTCGCCGGCACCGCCCTGGCCTTCTGGCTCGCCACGCTGATCATCCCGGGGATCTCCCTGGACACCGACTCGATCGGCGGGGCGGTGGGCACGCTGCTCCTGGTGGCGGTCATCTTCGGGGTGGTCAACGGCGTACTCCAGCCGATCATCAAAACGCTCGGCTGCGGGCTCTACCTGCTCACCCTCGGCCTGATCGCGCTGGTGGTGAACGCGCTGCTCTTCATGCTCACCGGCGCCATAGCCGGCGGGCTCGGCCTGCCGTTCGAGGTGGACGGCTTCTGGCCGGCCGCAGTGCTCGGCGCACTCTTCGTGAGCCTCGTCACCTGGCTGCTCGGCCTGGTGATGGACCGCGACTGAACCGCCCGACCTGCTGACGACCGCGACCGAACCGCCGCGCCCCGGTCCGGCGCCCTCCGGGTGCCGACCGGGGCCGGTCCCGTCCGGCCGGAGCCCGCCGGCCCGGCCGGGGGCAGCCCGCGGTCGGTGTCGAGGTGACGTTCGGCGGCCCGGCGCGTCGGACCACTGGTCGGGAATTGGCTCGGGCCGGCGAGGACGGCCGGGGATAGCGTCGTGCCGTGCTGACCTTGACACGGGACGACGGGTACGAACTCTGCACCGATCCCCGGCGGGTGGACGTCGACCGGGTGCACCACTGGCTCGCCACCGACGCCTACTGGGCACTCGGCCAGCCCCGGGAGACGCTGCTCCGGGCCATCGACGGCTCGACCGTCTACGGCGTGTACGCCCCGGACGGCGGCCGGCAGGTGGCGTTCGCCCGGCTGGTCACCGACGGGGCGACCTTCGGCTATCTCTGCGACGTCTACGTGGATCCGGCCGCCCGGGGCAGGGGGCTGGCCCGCTGGATCGTGCGTACCGTCCGGGAGGATCTCGACCGCCGGGGCGCACGCCGGATCCTGCTCGCCACCTGGGACGCACACGGCGTGTACGCCGAGGTCGGCTTCACCCCGCTGGCCGACCCGTCGCAGTGGATGGAACTCAGGCTGCGCCAGGCTTCCGCCGCCCCGGCGCCGCAGCCCGATCCGCTGACCCCGCCCGGCCCGGTGACCCCGCCCGGCCCGGTGACCCCGCTCACCGGAAAGGACTCTGATCCGGGTCAGCCCCTTACGCTGAGCTAATGAACCAGGTGCGGCGCGGGTACCTCTACGGGCTGGGTGCGTACACCCTGTGGGGGTTCTTCCCGCTCTACATCCGGCTGCTGAAGCCGGCCGGGCCGATCGAGATCCTGGCCCACCGGGTGGTCTGGTCGGTGGTCTTCGTCGCGCTCCTGCTCGCCGTGCTGCGCAACTGGGGCTTCCTGCGTGAACTGCGGCACCGCCCGGGCAAGCTCGCCGGGATCGGGCTCGCCGCCATGCTCATCGCGGTCAACTGGGGCGCCTACATCTACGGCGTCAACTCCGAACGGGTCGTCGAGACCGCGCTGGGCTACTTCATCAACCCGCTCGTCGTGGTGCTGCTCGGGGTCACCGTGCTGCGGGAACGGCTGCGGACGCCCCAGTGGGCGGCGCTCGGCATCGGCGGTGTCGCGGTCGGCGTACTCACCGTCGACTACGGGCGGCTGCCGTACATCGCGCTGACCCTGGCGGCGAGCTTCGGCGGGTACAGCCTGGTGAAGAAGCGGCTCGGGTTGCCCGCCGCCGAGGGGATGTTCATCGAGTCGGCGGCGCTCACCCTGCCGGCGCTCGGCTACCTGGGCTGGCTCAGCTGGCGCGCCGAGTCGAGCTTCGGACAGGTCTCCGCCGGGCACACCGCCCTGCTGATGCTGGCCGGCGCCGCCACCGCCATCCCGCTGCTGATGTTCGCCGGGGCGGCGAACCGGCTTCCGCTGACCGCACTCGGCATGTTGCAGTACCTGGCGCCGATCCTCCAGCTGGCTTTCGGCGTACTCCTCTTCCACGAGCCGATGCCACCGGCCCGGCTGGCCGGCTTCGGGCTGGTCTGGCTGGCCCTGGTGGTCTTCACGGTGGACGCGATCCGCAACGTCCGGCGGTCCCGGGCCGCGCTGCTCTCCGCCACCCCCGAACCGGCCGCCGCCACCGCCGCCCGCTGACTCGGCGTCCGCTCGGCCAGGGAGCTACGCCGGCAGCCGGATCAGCCAGCTACGCCGGCAGCCGGGTCCGGCCCGCCGGCTGGCCGGGACGGCCGGCGGCGACCGACTCGTAGAGCTCTTCGAGCAGCCGGGTCTGCCGGTGCAGGTCGAAGTGTTCGGCGACGTGCCGGCGGGCCGCGCCGCCGACCCGGGCACGCAACCCGTCGTCGACGAGGAGCTGCCGGATGTTGCCGGCCAGGGCCGCCCGGTCGCCCTCCTGGCCGAGCAGTCCGGTCCGGCCGGGCAGCACCGCCTCCGGGATTCCACTGTGGTAGGTCGAGACCGTGGGCAGGCCCAGGCTGGCCGCCTCCAGGATCGTCGTCGGCAGGCCCTCGGCGTCCCCGTCGGCGGCGGTCTTCGACGGCGAGACGAAGACCCTCGACTCGGCCAGGTGGCGGGCGACCGCCGACGGCTCCTGGGCGCCCAGGAAGGTCGCGTCCAGCCCCAGGGCGGCGGCCCGTTTCCGGATCGGCCACTCCAGCGGTCCGGAGCCGATCAGCAGTACCCTCGGCCGCCGGTCGGCCAGGGTGCCGAGCGCCTCGACCAGGTCGTCGACGCCCTTTTTCTCGACGAACCGGCCGACGAAGGTCACGTCCCAGCGCTTCGGCACGTCCGGCACCTCCGCCGGGACGGGTACCCCGGTGTGGTGCACCCGCACCTTGCCCGGGTCCGCGCCTGCCGCGATCGCCCGGTCCCGGATGAAGCCGGAGACGGCCAGGATCAGCGCGGCCCGGTCGAAGACCTGACACAGGTTGCGCCGGTAGCGGACGCCGCGCAGTCCGGGCGCGTGCGGCTGCCGCGTCACGTCGTAGCCGTGCACGGTCACCACCAGCGGCACGCCCAGCTGTTCGGCCGTCCGGCTGATCAGCCAGCCGTCGTTGCCGAAATGCGCGTGCACCACCGACGGTCGCAGCCCGGCCAGCAGCCGCCGCAACCTCGGCGACTCGCCGGTCAACCGGAGTCGCAGGAACGCCTGCCGGTCCCGCCCGCCGTCCGGATAGGCGATCACGTCGGTCTCGGCGGCCAGCGGCGAGTCGATCCGGGTGGCGCCGAGGAACCTCGGCTGCCAGCGCGGCAGCGCGAGACCCTGGTTGCGGACGAACGTCTCGGAGCCGGCGAGCAGGCCGCTACGCCAGATGACCACGGTCGGCGCCGGGTCGGCACCACCAGATGGCATCGGGGTGGTCACGCGCCGATCTCGCTGGGACGCCCGGCGTCACCCGAAAGCCGCCGGCCCGCGCCGACCGGCTGCCGGACGGCGGCCGTACCGCCGCTGACCGACGGGCCGGCGCTGACCGACGGGCCGCCGACGGCTGCGGATTCGGTCGGCTGGGCGGCGACACGGCCGGGCTTGCGCAGGATCCGGTCCCGCAGGGTACGCCGCAGCTGCGGCGGGATCAGCCAGATCTGGGCGAACGCCAGATAGTCGAAGATGCCCGGCTGGCCGTGCCGGCGTGCCTCCCGCAGCAGGGTGCCGAACGCCGCCGCGCTCCGGGTCGGTGCCGCCATCGAGCTGATCACGCTCATCGTCAGTGCAGCGTACGCCCGGCGGGTCAGCAGCGGCCGGCTCCGCCGGAGCCAGTCGAGCTGCTCCTCCCAGACCGTGTCGAAGGTGACCCGGGGCCGGTCCTCGTCCTGGTGCCAGATCACCAGCGGCTCGGCGGCGTAGACCAGGTCCACGTCGGCGTGGTCGAGCGCCCGGAACGTCCAGTCGAGTTCCTGGAGCCGGCGCAGGCCGACGGCGAACGGCACCCGGCGGAACAGCTCGGTCGGGGCCAGGATGGTCGAGGTCTGGATGAAGCCGTCGCCGTGGAACAGCCCCCGCCGCAGGGTGAGGTACTCGGTCAGCGGCTCGCCGGGCGCCGGCAGCCGGCGCGGCATCACGAACTCGGCCCGGGGCGTCCGGTTGTGCAGCCGGCAGGCCACGATCGGCATCGCCACCCGGGCGCTCCCGGCCAGCTCCAGCTGGACCGCGAGCTTGGTCGGCAGCCACTCGTCGTCGTCGTCCAGCAGGGCGGTCCAGTGGGCCCGGGCGACGCCGACCCCGGCGTTGCGGGCGTTCGGCGCCCCGCCCGACTCGGGCAGCACCAACACCCGGAGCCGGTCGTCGCCGATCGCGGCGAGCGCGTCCCGGGTGGCACCGTCCGGACCGTCGACCACCACCACGACCTCGAGATCGGTCACGGTCTGCGCCAGTACGCTGCGGACCGCGCGGGTCACCAGGTCCGGCCGGCCACGGGTGGGGATCACAACACTGACGTGGGGGGTGGATGACATTTTGACCCGCTAACTCGTCGGGGGATCCGATGCCGGGGCGATACCGGACGTGAACACTATTTGCCGGGCGCGGATTCGCGGGTTAATTCGAGGCGGAGAATGCGCGTACATTGGCCGGTCGGGAGCCGACCGCAGGGTGTCCCGGCCGGCTCGGCGTGGCTTCGGCGAATCGGGTGAACACGGAATGAACAACCACGACCTACGGGCACGGCTGGTTGTTGGCGTACACTTCCGGCGATTCAGGGAAGGCCCGGGAAGTCGAACAGATGAATTCGAGGAATCGGGTTGGTGAACCGGCGGAAAATGGAGGGTGACGCCCGATGAACGCACCGGACGTCAGCGTGGTGGTGCCGGTCTACAACACCATGCCCTATCTGACCCGGTGCCTGGACTCACTGGTCCGGCAGACCATCGGACTGTCCCGGATGCAGGTCGTCGCGGTGGACGACGGCTCGACCGACCGCAGCGGTGCCGAACTCGACCGGTACGCCGCCCGGCACCCCGGCACCTTCACCGTGCTCCACCAGCCGAACTCGGGCGGCCCGGCCGGCCCGTGCAACCAGGGCCTGGACGCCGCCACCGGCCGGTACGTCTTCTTCGTCGGCGCCGACGACCACCTCGGCCCGGAGGCGCTGGAGCGGCTGGTCGCCGCCGCCGACGCCTGGCAGTCCGACGTGGTGCTCGGCAAGGTGGTCGGGGTGAACAGCCGGCACATCTACCAGGACATCTTCGCCCGCAACGCGGTCGACGTCGACCTCTTCGACTCACCGCTGCCCCGCTCGCTGGCCAACACCAAGCTGTTCCGCCGGGAGCTGCTCGACCGGCACGGCATCCGTTACCGCGAGGAGATGCGGATCGCCAGCGACCTGCCGTTCACCCTGGAGGCGTGCTACCGGGCCCGGCGCATCTCGGTGCTGGCCGACTACGAGTTCTACTACGCCGTACGCCGGTTCGGCGCCACGAACATCACCTATCTGAGCCGGCACCTGGAACGGCTGCGTACCGTCGAGGCGAACCTGGCGTACGTGGCCGAGCTGATCGAGCCGGGCAAGCGCCGGGACGCGATCATGGTGCGCCGGTTCGACCACGAGGTCGCCAAGCTCGTCGAGGACGACCTGCTCCGGCTCGACCGGGACAGCCAGCAGGCGGTGCACGCCGGGATCGGGCGGCTGGTGGCGGAACACCTGACCGGGGAGATCGCCGACCAGTTGGGCGCGGAGACCCGGATCAGATTGGCGCTGACCCGGGACGGCAGCCTGGACGACCTGCTCGCGGTGGTCCGGCAGGACGCCGAGGTGGGTGTGCCGGCGACGGTGGTCGAGGGTGGGCGGCGGTATGCGGCGTACCCGGGGTTCCGGGACCCGGCGCGCGGGCTGCCGGACGCGTGTTTCGAGGTGACGGCGGTGCCGGAGTGGCCGGCCAAGCTCGACGCCACCGGCTTCGGCTGGGAGGAGGACGAGCGCGGCGAGCGGGTACTGACGATCACCGCGTACTCGCCGCTGCCGGACCTGGCCGGTGCCGGTGGCGACCCGCTGACCGTCAGCGCCGAGGAGGTCCCGGCCGAGACCGTGGTGCTGGCCCGGGGCGATGCCGGAAGCAGCGTACGGATCAGGTTCCGGGCCGCCGACCTGCTCGCCGCCGCCGTCGCGACCGGCCGGCGCCGGATCGTCTCGGCCCAGTCGGGGCCCTTCGACCCCGACCGGGCACTCGGCGCGAACAGCGCGGCCGGCGCCGGTGGTGCGGCGGCGCTGCGGGCGCCCCGGCTGGACCGGCCGGTGCCGCTGCTGCGCCGCCGGGGCGCCCGGCTCTATCTGCTCACACCGACCCGGGACGAGTCCGGCCGGCTGATGATCTCCGTCGTGCCGGTAACTCCCGGCCGGGTCACCGCCCGGCTCCGCCAGAAGCTCCGCCGCCGCTGACCCGTCGCGCCGGCTGACCGGCGGGTCGGCAGGCCGGCAGGCGGGTTAGTCACGGGCAGGCGCCGTCGAGCCGGCAGGCTGGTCGGCGGGCAGGCCGTCGAGCAGGTACGCCAGTCCGCGCCGGAAGGTGTCGTCCTCGTCCCGGTCGTCCAGGTGCCCGGTCTCGGCCAGGGTCGGATAGCGGTCCCGCCGGGCGGCGAGGTGCTCCCGGGCGGCCTGCCGCGACTCGGGATCGGCCACCTGCTGCCAGGACGACAGCGTGACGGCGGCCCCGATGACATAGTTGGCCAGCGCGTGCGTCGCCGCACTCAGGTCCGGCTCGACCAGCCCGGCCCGGCGCAGCGTGGACTGGAGAAACTCGGTCCGGGTCAGCACGTTCGGCCCGAGCAGCGGGCGGCCGATCAGCGCCGCCGACCAGGGGTGCCGGAGCATCGCCGCCCGCCAGCCGAGCAGCAGCGCCTCGACGTCCCCCCGCCATTCGCCGGCCGTCGCCGACGGTTCGGGCAGGGCCACCTCGCCGAAAATCTGGTCCAGTGCCAGGTCGAGGACGTCGTCCTTGTTCGTCACGTGCCAGTAGAGCGTGGTCGAGCCGGCGCCCAGCCGCTCGGCCAGCCGGCGCATGGTGAGCCCGGCGACACCGTCGCGGTCGAGCAGGTCGATCGCTGCCGCGACGATCCGGTCCCGGTGCAGTGGCGGGCCGCTGCGGCCCGGTGAGCGCGGAGGTCGCAGCCAGACACCTGTCATGCCGGCGAGTCTAGCCCGACGTTCGAGCACTAGACCAACGTTCTAGACTCTAGAACGTTGGTCTAGTGACTCGGTCGGTCGGAGGCAGTCGTGGCACACGTCGAGGTCAGGAACCTGCACCACCGGCTCCCGGACGGGCGCCCGCTGCTCGACGACGTCTCGTTCCGGGTCGCCGACGCCGCCACCGCCGCCCTCGTCGGCCCGAACGGCGCCGGCAAGACCACGCTGCTCAGGCTGGTCGCCGGAGACCTCACCCCGACCGCCGGGGAGATCGTCACCTCCGGCGGACTCGGCGTGATGCGCCAGTTCATCGGTACGATCCGCGACCACCGCAGCGTCGCCGACCTGCTGCTCTCGGTCGCCCCCGACCGGATCCGCGCCGCCGCCGCCGAGCTGACGGCGGCCGAACGCGCGGTGCGGGAACGCGACGACGAGCCGAGCCAGCTCCGCTACGCGCACGCCGTCACCGAGTACGTCGAGGCCGGCGGCTACGACCTCGAAGTCGTCTGGGAGGCGGTGACGACCGAGGCGCTCGGGCTGCCGTACGCGCGGGCCGCCGGGCGGGACGTCAACACGCTCTCCGGCGGGGAGCAGAAACGGCTGGTGCTGGAGGCGCTGCTCCGGGGCCCCGACCGGCTACTGCTGCTCGACGAGCCGGACAACTACCTCGACGTACCCGGCAAGCAGTGGCTGGAACGGCAACTGCGGGCCAGTACCAAGACCGTGCTGCTGGTCTCGCACGACCGGCAGCTGCTCGCCGAGGCGGCCGACCGGATCGTCACCGTCGAGGACCGGCAGGTCTGGGTGCACGGCGGCGGCTTCGCCAGCTATCCGGCCGCCCGGCGGGACCGGATCGACCGGCTCGACGAGCGGCGGCGACGGTGGGCGGACGAACACGCCCGGCTCCGGCACCTGGTACACACCGCCCGGCAGCCGCCCGCAACGACGCGCTCGCCTCGGCGTACCGGGCGGCGCGGAGTCGACTGGACCGGTTCGAGTCGGCCGGACCGCCGACCCGACCGCCGAAGGAGCAGAACGTGCGGATCAGGCTGCGCGGAGGTCGTACCGGCAAACAGGCCCTGATCTGCCAGCAGCTCGAACTGTCCGGTCTGATGCGCCCCTTCGACCTGGAGGTCTGGTACGGCGAACGGGTCGCCGTACTCGGCTCCAACGGCTCCGGCAAGTCGCAGTTCCTCCGGCTGCTGGCCGGGGCCGACCAGGTGGCACACCGGGGTTCGGTACGGCTCGGCGCCCGGGTCGTACCCGGACTCTTCGCGCAGACCCACACCCGCCCGGACCTGTACGGCCGCACCCCCGCCGACATCCTGACGACCGGGCACGCCCTGCTCCGCAACGACGCGATGGCGGCGCTGGCCCGCTACGAGATCGCGCCCGCCTGGGACCAGCCGTTCCAGAGCCTCTCCGGCGGCGAACAGGCCAGGTTGCAGATCCTGCTGCTCGAACTGGCCGGGGCGACCCTGCTGTTGCTGGACGAGCCGACCGACAACCTCGACCTGGCCAGCGCCGACGCGCTGCAACGCGGCCTGGAGGGTTTCGCCGGCACGGTGCTGACGGTCACCCACGACCGCTGGTTCGCCGCGCACACCGACCGCTACCTGCTCTTCGGTGCCGACGGCCGGGTGGTCGAGACCGACGAGCCGGTCTGGACGGAGAGACGGGTCGAGCGTCCGCGCTGAGACGTGGCGTGGCCACCGCCGTCTCGATCACCGGCCCGTACCCGCGCCGCGCTGACCGGTCGGCGGCTCAGCCGAGTGAGCAGGGCGTCCCGTTGAGGTTGAACGAGGACGGGCTGTCGGTGCCACCGGTGTGGGTCGCCACGAACCCGATGGCGATCGCGGCGCCCGGCCCGATGACGACGTGGTCGTCGAGGCCACGGGCCGTGACCTTGCCGCTGGACGGCGAATACACCGCGTTCCAGCCGGTGGTGATCTCCTGTCCGGCGGGCAGCGGGAATTCCAGCACCCAGGAGGTGATCGCGGTCGCGCCGGTGTTGGTGACGGTGATGCTGCTCGTCAGGCCGGTGTCCCAGGTGTAGACCGAGTAGCGGACGACACACGCGCCCCCGGTCGGCGGCGGCTCGGTCGGCGGCGGCGGCTCGGTCGGCGCGGCGGTGCCGGCCAGCGGGGCGGTGCCGGGTGGTGCAGCCGAACTGGCCGTGACGTCGGCGCCGCCCAGGGCGACGGCCAGTGTTACGGCCGTCGCGGTGACACCGAGAACGCTGCTCGTCAGTCTCATGATGGCTGCGATTCCTCCGGGGATCGGCGCACGGCAACGCGGCGGCACGAGAGGCGTCGGTCGCCGCCGAGTGTCCGGCTCGCCTCGTGAGCCCCAACGCTAATCGATCACTTTCGATTGTCAAGGCGCGGGCCGGCCGGTGCCGCGACAGTGACCTCGCGGACCGTGGGGGGTACGGTCCGCGAGGCGATGCGAGGAAGCAGTCAGATCGTCCAGCGGTGCCGCTGTACGAAGGGCAGCCGCGCCCAGACCCGCCCCAGCCCCCAGGTGTGCCCGGCGTACGTCGCGGCGAGCACCACAAGCACCGCCGCGTAGACCAGGTGGTAGTCCATGAACGGGTTGGTGGAGCCGGTCGGTTCACCGGTGCTGGTGTGCTGGGCGATCGGGAACTCCGCGAACCACATCAGCACCATCATCAGCGCACCGGCCCCGGCGGCGATCCGCAGGCCGATGCCGGCGATCAGTGCGACGCCGACACCGAGCAGGCCGAGCATGAACAGCCAGTTCGCCCACCAGGTACCGGCGATGCTGTGCGCCACCGACTCGAACGGTCCCACCGAGACGTGCGAGAGGAAGCCCTCGGTCGGCGAGCCGCCGTTGATCCAGGCCCGGGCGCCGGGCGTGGAGTAGCCGAGGCCGAAGGTCTTGTCCAGGAAGGCCCAGAGGAAGACGAAGCCGGTCGAGATGCGCAGTACGGCGAGCGCCTTGGCGCCGGTCTTGCTCAACATCGCGCCGGGCGAGTCGACCCGCTCCAGCGTCGAGATCGGGCGGGTGGAGTGGCGGGTGGTCATCGTGGCCTCCGAGGTCGACCCTTGTGCGGTCCGTTGTCCTGACACCCATCACTCTGCTCGGCAGGGCGCCGGGGCACCCGGGTCCGAGCGCCCGAACCGCCGGGCCCAAGGTCCCGCCCGACCCTCGGGACCAAGGTCCCGAGCGCCCGCTCCTGCCGGCGCAGGGCCAGAAAGACGGCGCAGGGGTTTACGGGACGTCGTAGGCGAGCAGCGGGGTGTTGTCGTAGCGGAGGAGTTCGAGCCGGATCAGCTCCGAGCGGGTGAACCGGGTGACTCCGGTGAAGGTCGCGTCGTCGCCGGGCGCGGCGAGCCACGAGCCGATCTGCTCCGTCTCGCCGTTCGGGCCGTGCGCCACCAGCCGGAACGTGTACGCCTTCGTGTAGTCCCTGGTCTTCGCGTACTGGCAGCGCATCGTGACCAGGGTGCCCCAGCGCGTACCGTCGAAGCCGATCTCGGCGCTCACCGGCACGTTGCCGTGTACCGGCTGCATGGCGACCATCCGCACCTCGACACCCGTGCCGGAGTCCCCGCCCCCCACCACCGGCACGGCCACCCCGAACCCGAGCACGGCGGCCAGCGCGGCGGCGACCAGGGCGAGTACGCCGGTCCGGAGCCGGCCGCGCCGCCGCTCCCGTCGCTGTCGGGCCCGCGCCTCGTCGAGCAGCTTCGGCAGCCGCTCACCCGGGCCCGACGGCTCGGCGATCCGCTCCAACCCGGCCGGGTCCAGCCGCCCCAGCAGTCCCGGCAGCACGGCGATCTCGGCGACCGCCTCCCGGCAGCTCGGGCAGCCGGCCAGGTGCCGCTCGTACCCGGCCCGTTCGGCGGGTGACATGGCACCGAGCACGTACGCCCCGTCGTCGTGGGCGTATTCGCAGTTCGTCACCCGGTCACCCCCATCTCCGCCAGGACCAGTCGCAGCGACCGCAGCGCGTAGTGCGTCCGCGACTTCACCGTCCCCGGCGGTACGCCCAGCCGGGCCGCCGCCTCGGTCACCGACCGGCCCTGGTAGAAGCACTCCACCAGTACCTCCCGGTGCGGCGGGGAGAGCCGGTTGAGCGCCTCCGCCACCGTCCACGCCTCCACCGCCCGGTCCGTCTCATCGACCTCCTGCGGCGGCTCGGGTAGCTCGTCGGTGATCACCTCACCGATCCGGGCGCTGCGCCGCCGCCACGCGTCGATGGACAGGTTGCGGGCGGTGGTGAAGAGCCAGCCGCGTACCGATCCGAGGCTCGGGTCCAGTGCCGCCGGATGCCGCCACGCCCGCAGCAGCGTCTCCTGCACCAGGTCCTCGGCCCGCTGCCGGTCACCGCCGACCAGCCGCAGGGCGTGTGCCAACAGCGCGTCGCCGTGCTCGTCGTGCATGGCGCGCAGCAGTTCGGCGTCCTGGTCGTCCTGGTCGCTGATCTCCGGTGCCTCCCGCCCGTCCGGCTGCCTGCCTGCCTGTACTCCCCGATCCGCCTCGACTTCCGATCCACCCGGCTTCTGGATTCACGCATACCGGGTCCGGGCGGTTCAACCCCGCCGGGCCATCGACCTGCCGGGCAGCGCAGGTCGGTCTGCCGGCCAGCCCGGTGTCGGTCCGACGGGTCACCCGGGCCGGAACCGGGCCGCATCCCGCTGCTGTTCACCGGTGGTTCATCCGGGGGCCGGGCGCTGATCACGGCGCGCTCCTAGCGTCCGGCAGGCACGCGCCCTCGTGCGCATTACCCGAGGCGTCATGGGCGCGCATCCGGAACATCGCGAGGAGGCACCATCCCCATGACCGAGCGACCTCGGCTACTCCCCCTGCTCGGCCCGGCGGGCCACGGTGGGCGCGACACCATGACCTGCATCTACCGTTGCGGAAACGCCTGCGCGCACCCGGTGCCCAACGAGTCCGACAACCCGTACTTCGGTGACGTCGTCTCCGCCGAGGTGAGCCGGCGCGGTGTCGTCCGGGCCGGCGCGGTCGGCGCCCTGGTGCTCGGCCTCGGTGGTGCGGCGGCCGGCGCACTCGCCGGCTCCCCGGCGCTGGCCGCGCCCCGGAACGGCTCCGGCGGCACGCTGCCCGAGGTGGACAGCTTCACCCCGGTCCGCCGGCCCGGCAACGCGGCGCTCACCTTCAAGCCGATCCCGCCGAACAAGCTCGACTCCCTGGTGGTGCCGAACGGGTACGACCACTCCGTGGTGATCCGCTGGGGCGACCCGGTGCTCCCCGGCGCACCCGAACTGGACGTGCACAACCAGACCGCCGCCGGGCAGTCGCAGCAGTTCGGCTACAACAACGACTTCGTCGGGGTACTCCCGCTGGACCGCAAGGGCGAGCGGGCGCTGCTGGTGGTGAACCACGAGTACACGAACGAGAACCCGATGTTCCCGAACTTCACCACCTTCGACGCGATGAGCGTGCAGCAGATCCAGGCGGCGATGGCCGCGCACGGGCTCTCGGTGGTGGAGCTGGAGCGGGTCGGCGGGACCGGCGACTGGAGGCCGGTCCGCAAGGGCAGGCTGAAGTACAACCGGCGGATCACCGCGCACTCGACGACGTTCGAGTTCACCGGCCCGGCGGCCGGCTCGGCCTGGCTGCGGACGGCGGCCGACCCGAAGGGCCGGACCGTGGTCGGCACCCTGAACAACTGTGCCGGCGGGATCACCCCGTGGGGCACGGTGCTCTCCGGCGAGGAGAACTTCAACCAGTACTTCGTCGGTGCCGACGCCGCCCCGGAGGCGCTCAAGCCGAAGCTGGCCCGGTACGGCATCAGCACCACCGCCCGTTACCCCTCGGACAGCCGCAAGTGGGAGCGGGCCGACGAGCGTTTCGACCTGGCGAAGCACCCGAACGAGGCGCACCGGTTCGGCTGGGTCGTCGAGGTGGACCCGTTCGACCCGGAGTCGAAGCCGCGCAAGCACACCGCGCTGGGCCGGTTCAAGCACGAGGGCGCGAACGTCATCGTGGCGAAGGACGGCCGGGTGGTGGCCTACATGGGCGACGACGAGCGGTTCGACTACCTCTACAAGTTCGTCTCGGACAAGAAGTTCAAGAAGGGCGACTCCTGGACCGCCCGGGAACACAACCTCACCCTGCTGGAGTCCGGCACCCTCTACGTGGCGAAGCTCGACTACACCAGCGCCGCCGAGATCGACGGCTCCGGCAAGGTGCCGAGCGACGGCGCGTTCAACGGCCGGGGCAGGTGGATGAAGCTGGTCCGGGGCAACACCTCGTACGTACCCGGGATGACCGCCGCCGACGTGCTCACCTTCACCCGGCTCGCCGGTGACGCGGTCGGGGCGACCAAGATGGACCGTCCAGAGGACGTCGAGCCGAGCCAGCTGACCGGCAAGGTGTACGTGGCGCTCACCAACAACACCAACCGGGGGGTCGGGACCAACCCGGCCGCCGACGAGGCGAACCCGCGCACCAACAACAAGCACGGGCATGTGCTGGAGCTGGTCGAGGACCGGAACGACAACGCCTCGGAGAGCTTCGCCTGGTCGGTGCCGATCGTCTGCGGCGACCCGGCCGACGCGTCGACGTACTTCGCCGGCTACGACAAGAGCAAGGTGTCGCCGATCTCCTGCCCGGACAACGTGGCGTTCGACGGCTCGGGCAACCTCTGGATCTCGACCGACGGCAACGCGCTGGGCGGCAACGACGGGCTCTTCGCGACCGCGATCGAGGGTCCGGAGCGCGGGCACCTGAAGCAGTTCCTCACCGTGCCGGTCGGCGCGGAGACCTGCGGGCCGTTCATCACCACGGACAACCGCTCGGTCTTCGTCGCCGTACAGCACCCGGGTGAGATCAGCGGGGCGTCGCTGGAGAACCCGGCGTCGAACTGGCCGGACGGCGACTTCGCCAAGCCGGGTGTGGTGGTCACCTGGCGGCTAGACGGGGACGTCGTCGGAAGCTGAGCACCGCCTCCTCAGTGGTCTCCTGCTCCCCACGGTCGGCAGGGGAGCAGGAGACCACGTCCGCTTTCCGGGTCGGCCGGGTCGGGTCGGCGGCCGAGGTGCTCGACCCGTCGGGTTCGGGTTTCGGGTCGGCCGGGGCGGGTCAGGTTTCCGAGGCGAGGGCGTCGGCGACGGTCCGGGCCACCGCCAGCAGCTTGGCCCGGACCACCCGGGCCGAGGTCATCATCTCGGCGGCCGGCAGCGCGCAGGCGAGTACCACCCGGCGTTCCATGTCCTTGTCCGGGGTGACGAGCACCCCCGCACAGGCCACGCCGTGCCGGAACTGGCCCAGTTCCAGGTGCATCCCGCGCCGGTCGCCGGCCGCCAGGTCCGCCTCGAAGGCGTCGGCGGCGACCAGGGTCGCCGAGGTGAACGGCCGCATGCCGTACTCGCGCAGGTAGCGGAACCGCTGCTCCGGGGTGAGGGTGGCCAGCAGCGCCTTGCCGAGCGCGGTGGCATGCGCCCCCTCGTCGAAGCCGGGCACCAGGTCTTCGAGGTACGGCGACCGGGAGCCCTCGGCCACGGCGGTGACCGCCACCTGCCCGCCGACGAACCGGCCGAGGTAGTGGCTGTACCCGGTGTCCGAGGCGGCCCGGCGCAGTGACTCGCCGACCGCCGGTGGTCCACGGAACGCGGTGACCAGTTCGCGGTACCGGTCCGCCACCTCCAGACCGACGATGTACGTGCCGTCTTCGCGCCTGATCACGTAGCCCTCGTACGCGAGTGTGCGCACCAGGTGGTAGGTGGTGGCGACAGTCAACTCGCAACGCCGGGCAATCTGTTTCACGGTCAGGCCCCTCGGTGCCCGTCCGACCGCTTCGAGCACGCGCAAGGCACGCGACACGCTGCGGATCAGGTCCGAAGGTTCCGCCAAGGGGTCGCGCACAACCACCTCCGCCGCCGGGGACTTACAGAATATGAAAAACCGGGCGCCTGCGAAATGCCCGATCGGATTGAGGATGCCAGATCTACGGCGACCGTGCGTGCAGCCACGGACACGAACGGTTCATACGGGCGGCTCGCGTAGGCTCGTCCCAAATGGCCGATCTAATCGAGAACACCCCAGAGGCCGTAACCTCCGGCCGGCCCACTCGTACCGTGCTCGCCGCCACCGCCGTCACGGTGGCCGGGGTACTGCCGGTCTTCCTGATCGGCGGACTCGCGGTACAGCTCGGTGCCGAACTGGACTTCTCCCCCGCCGGGCTGGGGCTGGCCGTCGCCGTCTACTTCGGGGTGAGCGCGCTCGCCTCCGTCCCGTCCGGTGCCCTCGTCGAGCGGTACGGCCCGACCACGGTGGCCCGGGCCAGCCTGCTGCTGGTCGCCGCGACCATGCTGGCGGTGGCCGCCGTGGCCCGCTCCTACCCGGTACTGCTCGTCCTGCTGGGCGTGGTCGCCCTGGCGAACCCGCTGGGCCAGATGGCCAGCAACGCCACTCTGGCACACCGGGTGCGGCCCGGCCGGCAGGGACTGTCGTTCGGGATCAAGCAGGCAGCGATCCCGGCCGGCACGCTGCTGGCCGGTGCCGCCGTACCCGCGGTGGCGCTCACCGTCGGCTGGCGCTGGGCGTTCGTCGCCGCCGCCCTCCTCGCGCTGGCCGTGCTGCCGGTCGTACCCACCGGTCCGGCGCCGACGGTGGACCCGGCGCGGCGGCGCGGTGAGCGGGCCGCCGGGGCGCTGGCCGTGCTCGGCGTGGCCGGCACCCTGGCGGCCGGCTCCGCGAACGCGCTCGGCACCTTCCTGGTCGACTCGGCGGCCGTCCGGGGGCTCTCCCCCGGGCTCGCCGGGCTGCTGCTGACCCTCGGCGGCGCCGTCTGCCTGGTCGCCCGGGTGCTGATGGGCTGGCTCGCCGACCGCCGCTCCGGCGGCCACCTGAACACCGTCGCCGCGCTGCTCGTCGGCGGGGCGGGCGGGCTGGCCCTGCTGCACCTGGCCGCCCCGCCGGCCCTGGTGACCGGCGTGGTACTCGCCTTCGCCCTGGGCTGGGCCTGGCCCGGGCTGCTCAACTTCGCCGTGGTCCGGCTGCATCCGCAGGCGCCGACCACGGCCACCTCGATCACCCAGACCGGGGTGTACGCGGGCGGCTGCCTCGGCCCGCTCGGCCTCGGCACCCTCGCCGACCACCTCGGGTACCCGACGATGTGGCTGGTCGCGGCGACCGCGATGCTGCTCGCCGCCGGGCTGATGCTGACCGGCCGCCGGATGCTGCTCCGCGCGCTGCGCCGCCGGGCCGCGCAGGACCCGCCGCCGGCACGGGAAGACCCGGCTACGCCGGCCGACGACAAGCCAGCGCCGGTCCCGACACCCCGCCAGCCGGTGCGGTGGGCAGTAGGGCGCAGAACGTCCCTCAGCCGGTGCGGTCGGCGGTGAAGTCGCGGGGCGTCCCTCTGAGCCGGTGCGGTCGGCGGTGAAGTCGCGGGGCGCCCGTCAGCCGGTCCGGTCGGCGATGAAGTCGCAGAGCGATTCGAGGGCCTGCCGGGAAGGGGTGTCGGGGAGCGGGGCGAGGCGGGAGCGGGCCTCCTCGGCATAGCTGCGGACCGTCTCCCGGGCCCGCTTCAGCGCCGGGGACTCGCGGAGCAGCCCGAGCGCCTCGGTGTGCAGGGCGTCGTCGGTGACCGGGCCGGCCGAGAGGATCTCGCGCAGCCGCACCGAGGCGGCGTCGCCGTCGTCGGCGGCGAGCGCGTACAGCACCGGCAGGGTCGGCACGCCCTCCCGCAGGTCGGTGCCGGGGGTCTTGCCGGACTGCACCGACTCGGAGGCGATGTCGAGCAGGTCGTCGGAGAGCTGGAAGGCGACCCCGATCGTCTCGCCGTACCCGGCCAGCGCCTCGATCTGGGCCGGCTGGGCGCCGCCGAACATGCCGCCGAACCGGGCCGACGTGGCGATCAGCGAGCCGGTCTTCTCGGCGATCACGCTCAGATAGTGCCCGACCGGGTCGGCGTCGCGCGGGCCGACCGTCTCGGCGATCTGCCCGTGCACGAGCCGGGCGAAGGTCCGGGCCTGCAACCGGACCGCCTCGGTTCCGAGGTCGGCGGCGATGTCCGCGGCCCGGGCGAAGAGATAGTCGCCGACCAGGATCGCCACCGAGTTGCCCCACCGGGAGTTGGCGCTCTGCGCGCCCCGGCGCACCGGCGCCTCGTCCATCACGTCGTCGTGGTAGAGCGTCGCCAGGTGGGTGAGCTCCATCACCACCGCCGCCGGTACGACGTGTGCGGCGGTCGGATCACCGAACTGGGCGCCGAGCACCACCAGCAGCGGCCGGAACCGCTTGCCGCCCGCGTCGACCAGGTGCCGGGCAGCCTCGCCCACCATCGGGTCGGCGCTGGCCACGTTGGCGCGCAGCTCGTCCTCGACCGTGGCCAGCACGCCGGCCACCGATGCTTCCAGACGGGCATCCGCGAACTCGAGCCCGATCGTGTCGAGCCCGAGACCCGCCATGCCGCCAGCCGTTCCCCCCACGCCTTCAACCATGCCACACCCGCCGGCCGACCCCCGGTCTGGGGCGGTTGCGCTCGGTGCGGGCGTGGGGGAGACCGGTCATCGGACGAATTCGGCGGCGCCGTTGGCGAGATCCAGCAGCGGTGCCGGTGCGACCCCGAGCACCAGGGTGGCGACGACGCCGATCATCAGCGCCGCCGTGGTCAGCCCGCCCGGCAGCGACACCGCCGGGGTGGACTCGCCGGGCTCGGAGAGCCACATCAGCACCACGACCCGCAGGTACGGGAAGGCCAGGACCATGCTGGTCAGCACACCGGCGATCACCAGCCAGGCCTGCCCGGCGTCCAGGGCCGCCCCGAAGACCGCGAACTTGCTGGTGAACCCGCTGGTCATCGGGATGCCGGCGAAGGCCAGCAGCAGGAAGGTGAAGATCCCGGCATAGAGCGGGGACCGCCGGCCCAGCCCGGCCCACCGGGACAGGTGGGTCGCCTCGCCGTCGGCGTCCCGAACCAGGGTCACCACGCCGAACGCGGCGAGCACGGTGAAGCCGTACGCGACGAGGTAGAACATCGTGCTGGACAGGCCGTCCTTGGAGATCACCAGGGCGCCGACCAGCAGGTAGCCGGCGTTCGCCACCGAGGAGTACGCCAGCAGCCGCTTGATGTCGGTCTGGGTGACCGCCAGCACCGCCCCGACCAGCATGGTCAGCACCGCCACGGCACCGAGCACCGGGGTGAAGTCCCAGCTCGCCCCGGAGAACCCGACGTGCAGCACCCGGAGCAGACCGCCGAACGCGGCGACCTTGGTGCAGGCGGCCATGAAGCCGGTGATCGGGGTCGGTGCGCCCTGGTAGACGTCGGGGGTCCAGACGTGGAACGGCGCAGCCGCGATCTTGAACAGCAGGCCGATGGAGAGCAGCGCCAGCCCGGCGAAGAGCAGCACCTCGCTGGCACCCGAGTCGGTCACCGCGGCCCGGATGGTGGCGAAGTCGACCCCGCCACCGGAGTTGCTGCCACCGGCACCGACCGTGAAGCCGTAGACCAGCGCCATGCCGAAGAGGAAGAACGCCGAGGCGTACGAGCCGAGCAGGAAGTACTTCAGCGCCGACTCCTGGCTCAGCAGCCGCCGGCGCCGGGCCAGCGCGCAGAGCAGGTAGAGCGGCAGCGAGAACGCCTCCAGCGCGATGAACATCGTCAGCAGGTCGTTAGCGGCGACGAAGAGCAGCATGCCGGAGACGGCGAAGAGGGTCAGCGGGTAGACCTCGGTCGCACCGCCCTCGTCGGCCGCCTGCCGCTGGTCCTCCGGCGACCCGACGGTGACCGCGGCGTGCGCGACGAACGCGCCGCCACGCTGCACCGACCGCTCGCCGATCAGCATCAGCGCCATCGCGGACAGCACCAGGATCGAGCCCTGGAGGAAGAGCGTCGGGCCGTCGACCGCGACCGCCGCGCCGGCGGTGACCAGCCGGTCCCGCGCGTTCAGCACCACCGCGACCAGGGCGCCGGTCACCGCCAGCAGGCCGAGCACGAGCTGCGTGTAGTGCCGGCTCTTCCGGGGGACGAACGCCTCGACCAGGATGCCGAGCACGGAGGCTCCGAAGAGCACCAGGATCGGTGCCAGAGCCGCGTAGTCGATGTCCGGCAGCTTGAGATCCATTATCGGACCTTCCTTACGTACGCGACTGGCAGCCGGCTCACCGGTGTGCCTCCTGGACGGTGCCCACCGTCGGCGCCGGGTCCTGCTTGCCGAGGTCCTGTTCCATGGTGGCCTGGACGGCGGGGTTGATGACGTCGGTGACCGGCTTGGGATAGAAGCCGAGCAGCAGCAGCAACGCGATCAGCGGGGCGACCACGACCTTCTCCCGCACCGACAGGTCCCGGCGCATCCCCTCCACCCCGGACAGCGCCGGGTTGAGCGTGCCCTGGGTGGTCCGCTGGATCATCCAGAGCACGTACGCGGCGGCCAGGATGATCCCGACGGTGGCGATGATCGCGACCGGCTTGTTCACCGTGTAGGTGCCGATAAGCACCAGGAACTCGGAGATGAACGGCGCCGTGCCGGGCAGCGCCAGCGAGGCGAGACCGGCGAAGAAGAACACCCCGGCGAGCAGCGGCACCAGCTTGCCGGCGCCACCGAAGTCGGTGATCAGCGCGGAGCCGCGCCGGGCGACGAGCATCCCGACGACCAGGAAGAGCAGGCCGGTGGCGAGGCCGTGGTTGACCATGTAGAGCACCGCACCGGTGCCGGCCTGGGTGGTGAAGGCGAAGAGCCCGACCCCGATGAAGCCGAAGTGCGCGATCGAGGTGTAGGAGACCAGCCGCTTGAGGTCGTTCTGCCCGACCGCCAGCAGGGCGGCGTAGATGATCCCGATCAGCGCCAGCGCGATGGCGTACGGGGCGAACCACTTCGACGCCTCGGGGAAGAGCGGCAGGCAGTACCGCAGGATGCCGAAGGTGCCGACCTTGTCGAGTACCCCGACCAGCAGTGCGGCGGCCCCGGCCGGCGCGGCACCACCGGCGTCCGGCAGCCAGGTGTGGAACGGGAAGAACGGCGCCTTGATCGCGAAGGCGAGGAAGAAGCCGAGGAAGAGCCAGCGCTCGGTGCCGGTGGAGATGTCCACCTGGGTAAGCGCCTGCCAGTCGAAGGTCTTGCCGCCGACCACCCAGAGCCCGATCACCGCGGCCAGCATGAAGAGGCCGCCGACCAGCGAGTAGAGGAAGAACTTCACCGCCGCGTACTGCCGCTGGTGGCCGCCGTAGCTGCCGATCAGGAAGTACATCGGGACGAGCATTACCTCGAAGAACACGTAGAAGAGGAAGACGTCGGCGGCGGCGAAGACGCCGATCATCGTGCACTCGAGGAAGAGCAGCAGCGCGAAGTAGACCGGCACGGACCGCTTCGACTTCTCCGCGTCGTGCCAGGAGGCGAGGATCACCAGCGGGACGAGCAGGGCGATGAGCATCAGCATGACAAGCGCGATGCCGTCGGCGGCGAAGGTGAAGTTCACCCCCCAGCGCGGGATCCACGAGTACGACTCGCGGAACTGGAACCGGTCGCCGCCGGCGGAGAAGGCGACCCACATGAGGACGCTGAGCACGAGTACGCCGAGCGACCAGCCGAGCGCGATCCGCTTGGCCAGCTCGCCCCGGCTGGCCGGCAGGAAGACCACCACCAGCGCACCGACCAGCGGCGCGACGGTGAGCACCGAGAGGAAGGGGAAGTCGGACATTATTCGGCCTTACCTCCGTCGTGGGTGCCCGATCGGTCGAGGTCGCCCGGCCGGTACGGTACGGCGGCCGGTGGGTTGCGGTCGGTCACGCCAACCACCCCAGTTGGACCGCCAGGAACGCCGCCACGACCAGCACGGCGCCGGTGAGGATGGACGTCGCGTACGACCGGACGAAGCCGGTCTGTAGCCGGCGCAGCCGGCCGGATCCGCCGCCGACCCCGGCGGCGAGCGCGTTGACCAGCCCGTCGATGCCCCGGTTGTCCAGGAAGACAAGTGCCCGGGTGAGGAAGACGCCCGGCTTCTCGAAGACCGCCTCGTTGAAGGCGTCGGTGTAGAGGTTGCGCCGGGCCGCCCGGACCACCGGCCCGGCCGGCTGCTCCTGCAGGGCGGTGCCGTTGCGGAACAGCAGCCAGGCCAGGCCGGCGCCGAGCACGGTCAGGCCGAGCGAGAGCACGGTGATCACGGTGTGCGAGAGCACCGGCTCGTGGTGTTCGCCGTGTCCGAGCACCGGGGTCAGCCAGCTGGCGACCGGGGTCGCCATCAGCCCACCGGCGACCACCGAGCCGATGCCGAGCAGGATCAGCGGAACGGTCATGACCAGCGGAGACTCGTGCGGGTGGTCGATGTCCTCGGTCCACCGCTTCGGCCCGTGGAAGGTGAGCACGAAGAGCCGGGTCATGTAGAAGGCGGTCAGTCCGGCGCCGAGCAGGGCCGCACCGCCGTAGAGCCAGGCGGTCCAGTCGTCCCGGGCGAACGCCTCGACGATGATCGGCTCCTTGGTGAAGAAGCCGGAGAACGGCCACATGCCGATGATCGCCAGCCAGCCGAGCCCGAAGGTGATCCAGGTGATCTTCATGTACTTCGCCAGCCCGCCGAACCGGCGGATGTCCACCTGGTCGGACATGCCGTGCATCACCGAGCCGGCCCCGAGGAACATGTTGGCCTTGAAGAAGCCGTGCGCCAGCAGGTGGATGATGGCCAGCGCGTACGCCCCGCCGCCGAGACCGACGCCGAGGAACATGTAGCCGATCTGGCTCACCGTCGACCAGGCGAGCACCCGCTTGATGTCGTCCTTGGCGGCGCCGATGACGCAGCCCATCAGCAGGGTGAGCGCGCCGACGCTGACCACGACCGTCTGGAGCGTCGGGTCGAGCGAGAAGATCGGGTTGGACCGGGCGATCAGGTAGACGCCGGCGGTCACCATCGTGGCGGCGTGGATCAGCGCGGAGACCGGGGTCGGGCCCTCCATCGCGTCCGGCAGCCACGCCTGGAGCGGGAACTGGCCGGACTTGCCGGCGGCGCCGAGCAGCAGCAGCAGGCCGAGCACCAGCACCGTACCGCCGGCGAGCTGGCCGGCGCCGTTGAAGACGTCGGCGTACTGCGTGCTGCCCAGGGTGGCGAACATGATGAAGATCGCGATCGCCAGGCCGGCGTCACCGACCCGGTTCATCAGGAACGCCTTCTTGCCGGCGGTGGCCGCGCTCGGCCGGTCCTGCCAGAACGAGATCAGCAGGTACGACGCCAGACCGACGCCCTCCCAGCCGACGTAGAGCATCACGTAGTTGTTGCCGAGCACCAGCAGCAGCATCGCCGCGACGAACAGGTTGAAGAACCCGAAGAACTTCCGCCGGCCGGCGTCGTGCGCCATGTAGCCGACCGCGTACACGTGGATCAGGAAGCCCACGCCGGTGATCAGCAGTACGAAGACCGCGGCCAGCGGGTCGAAGAGCAGTCCGAAGTCGACCCGCAGGTCCCCGACCGCGATGAAGTCCCAGAGACTCAGCTCGACCGAGCGGTTCGCCAGGCCCCGCAGCGCGAAGAAGTAGGACAGGCCGAGCCCGAAGATGGCGCCGACGCTGGCCACGCCGAGCCAGTGCCCCCACCGGTCGGCACGCCGGCCGAGCAGCAGGAGGATGGCCGCGCTGACCAGCGGGATGGCCACCAGCAGCCACACGCTGCCCAGCAACCCCGTGGCGTGGGCGTACTCCACAGAATGTTCCACTGATGGGCCCCTCTTAGTACTTCAACAGGTTGGCGTCGTCGACGCTCGCCGAGCGCCGCGTACGGAAGATCGTCATGATGATCGCCAGCCCGACCACGACCTCGGCGGCGGCCACAACCATGACGAAGAACGCCATGATCTGACCGTTCAGGTCGCCGTTGATCCGGCTGAACGTGACGAGCGCGAGGTTCGCCGCGTTGAGCATCAGCTCGATGCACATGAAGAGGACGATCGCGTTGCGCCGGATCAGCACCCCGACCGCGCCGATGGTGAAGAGCAGGCAGGCGAGGATCAGGTAGTGGTTCGGCGAGACCGACAGGAAGTCCGACATCTTATTTCTCCGTCCCCTTCAGCGCCGTCTCCTCGGCGGAGAGTTCGCGCTGCGGCAGGATCCGCGGCACGCTCCGCTCGGTCAGGCCGCCGTCGGGCAGCCGGGCCGGGGTGGCGACCGAGGACGAGGTGGCGTACACGCCGGGGCCGGGCTTCGGTCCCGGGTAGTTGCCGGGACGGAACCGGGCCTTCATGGTGGCGATCTGGTCCATCCGGTCCTGCCGGCGCCGCTCGACGTGCGCCAGCACCATCGCACCGACCGCCGCCGTGATCAGCAGCGCCGAGGTGATCTCGAAGGCGAAGACGTACTTCGTGAAGAGCAGCGCGGCGATGCCCTGCACGTTGCCGTTCGCGTTGGCCTGCTCCAGCCCGACCGCGTCGGCCTGGCCGAGCGCCCGCCACATCCCGGTGGCGAGCAGGGCGCCGAAGCCGAGGCCGAGCAGGATCGCCGCGACCCGCTGCCCGCGCAGCGTCTCGATCAGCGAGTCCGACGCGTCCCGGCCGACGAGCATCAGCACGAACAGGAAGAGCATCATGATCGCGCCGGTGTAGACGATGATCTGCACCAGGCCGATGAACGGCCCGGACTGGATCACGTAGAAGACGCCCAGGCAGAGCATGGTGAGCACCAGCCACAGGGCGGAGTGCACCGCGTTGCGGGCCCAGACCATGCCGATCGCACCGATCAGGGCGAGCGGGGCCAGGATCCAGAAGACCACCTGTTCCCCGCCGGTCACCCCACCGGCGGCGGCGAGCACCGCTTGTCCGGTCATGACGCCGTCTCTCCCGTCGCGCCGGAACCGTCGACCGTGCCGGTCTCGGACCAGGGCGCCCGCTCGGCGCCGGCCGAGGTGCCGGGGTTGGTCAGTGCGCCGACGTAGTAGTCCTTCTCGGTGTCACCGAGCCGCATCGGGTGCGGCGGCTGCTCCATCCCCGGCAGCAGCGGCGCCAGCAGCTGTTCCTTGGTGAAGATCAGGTCCTTGCGGTTGTCCCGGGCCAGCTCGTACTCGTTGCTCATGGTCAGCGAACGGGTCGGGCAGGCCTCGATGCAGAGCCCGCAGAAGATGCACCGGGCGTAGTTGATCTGGTACGTGCTGGCGTACCGCTCGCCCGGCGAGAAGCGCTGGTCCTCGGTGTTGTCGCCACCCTCGACGTAGATCGCGTCGGCCGGGCAGGCCCAGGCGCACAGCTCGCAGCCGATGCACTTCTCCAGCCCGTCCGGGTGCCGGTTGAGGATGTGCCGCCCGTGGTAGCGCGGGGCGGAGACCGGCGGCTTGAACGGGTAGTCGGTGGTGACGACCTTCTTGAACATGTGCGAGAAGGTGACCCCGAAACCCTTGAAAGACCCGGTGATCGCGCCCACGTCACACCTCCTTCTCGTCGTGTCCGGTACCGGCGTCCGCCGGCTGCCCGGCGCCGGCCGGCTGTGCTCCGCCCGAGTGCTGTCCGGCGCCCACGTTCGCCGGCTCCCGCTCGGCGACCGTCCGCCGCATCCGGGGGCTCGGCGGCACCGCCAGGTCCATCGGCGGCAGCGGGAAGCTCCCGGACGGCCGCCGGTTGACCTTCTCCTGGAGGGTCCGCTGCGGCGGCTGCTTCTTGCTCGGCCAGAGCAGCGTCACCAGCAGGACGACAAGCACCGCACCCGCGATGAACGTGTAGCGGTACGAGGCGGGCAGGTCCTCCTTCTGGAGGGTGCGGATGCCGGCCAACACCAGGATCCAGACCAGGTTGATCGGCAGCAGCACCTTCCAGCCGAGCCGCATGAACTGGTCGTAGCGGAGCCGGGGCAGGGTGCCGCGCAGCCAGATGAAGATGAAGACCAGGCCGATGACCTTGCCCATGAACCAGAGCAGCGGCCACCAGCCGGAGTTCGCGCCCTCCCAGAGGGTGATCGGCCAGGGTGCCCGCCAGCCGCCGAGGAAGAGCGTCGTGGTGACCGCCGACATCGTCACCATCGCGACGTACTCGCTGAGCATAAAGAGCGCGAACTTCAGCGAGCTGTACTCGGTCATGAAGCCGGCGACCAGCTCAGACTCGGCCTCGGGCAGGTCGAACGGCGCCCGGTTGGTCTCACCGACGGTGGAGATGAAGAAGATGACGAAGCTCGGCAGCAGCAGGATGGCGTACCAGCCCGGTGCGGGCAGGTCGACCGCGCCGAAGAGGTTGAGCCGGGTGCCGTCGGCCTGCTGCGCGACGATGCCGCTCGTCGACATCGTGCCGGCGGTCATGAAGACCGCGACGATGCTCAGGCCGAGCGCCACCTCGTACGAGATCATCTGGGCGGTGGACCGCAGGCCGCCGAGGAGCGGGTAGGTCGAGCCGGAGGCCCAGCCGCCGAGCACGATGCCGTAGACGCCCATCGAGGAGCAGGCCAGCAGCACGAGTACGGCCACCGAGACGTCGGTGACCTGGAGCGGGGTCCGCTCGCCGAAGATGCTCACCATCGGGCCGAACGGCACCACCGACAACGCGGTGACGGCGCTGATCACCGAGATGGTCGGCGCGAAGAAGTAGACCACCTTGTCGGCCGACTTCGGCAGGATGTCCTCTTTGAAGGCCATCTTGAGACCGTCGGCGAGGGTCTGTAGCAGACCGAACGGGCCGATCTGGTTCAGGCCGGGACGCTGCGCCATCCGGGCCACCACCCGGCGCTCGAACCAGACCCCGAGCAGCGTCGCCAGGACCGCGAAGACGAACGCCCCGACGATCTTGATCAGGACGAGCCACCACGGATCCTTGCCGAAGTCCTGCAGCGTCGGATCCTGGGCGAGGTAGACCAGGTTCATCGGGTACCCCCTCCAGCGCTGTTCAACAGCGGTCCCGGCTGGCCGGCCGCGTCGGCGGCGACCGGGCTGGCCGGACCGGCGGTGAGCCGGACGACCGCGCCGGACGTGACGCCGAGGCTGCGCCGCACACTCGCGCCGGGCGAGTTGGTGGGCAGCCAGACCACGTCGTCCGGCAGGTCGGTGATCTCGGCCGGCAGGGTCAGTGCGCCCCG